>JAFGFQ010000166.1 GCA_016930995.1 Thermoplasmatota archaeon
ATAAACTTTGAAAGCATCAATCCAAGAAGATACATCTGTCTGAGCTGATTCTTCGTTATAACAGGTATCTCTGATGGTGGGAATATCCCTCTACTCATCTGAGATTTGAGGATGATTCGCTGTATCTCCTTGTTGTTGGCAATATCAACGATGGTCTGGAACAACAACTCCCGCTGGTTGATTCGTTCTTTGATGAGATTCTGCTGTGATCTCTGAACTGTCTGATACCCAACCACATTACTCAACGAACCCAGCACAAGAAGAACCACCGCACAGAGACTTACACCAATCAATGGGCGTTTATCCATAACTTTCCTGCCCCATGATATGAACCAGATATGAAATTATATCTTGTAATCCCTTTAAAAACATATCCACAGAAATCATAATCTGTGTTCTATTTTGGTAAAAATCTATGAATTATAACTGCAAACTTTACCATCAGACGTACCATTTCCTTTCATATCTCAAAAAGAATATGAAGATTTTTCTACAGAATACGTCTGTTTTGGATTTCTTTGATAATAATACGAACAACATCCAGTGCTTCTCCAGAAGGACTATATAAATAAAACTATCGACAGTAATATATATTATATAAGTCTATTTATATAACCGAAAAGAACCGAATTCCAGTGGATATACCATGAAGAAAACCATCATTACCGTCATCCTCAGCTTGCTCTTGGTTATTAACATCATTGCTGCTGCATTTCTGTTTATTGATATCCAGGTGCTTAGCTTCCCAGACACAACCATTCGTATCGATGTCGTCGAGATAAACTCTGATGAAATCATCATCCGTCATGATCTTCAACTCTACAATCCGAATTCATTTGAGATGATCCTAAAGGACTTCCAGATAATTGTCAGTACAACAGAGGGGGAAGAAGTGACGAATCTTACGATTCCTGGTGGATCGGTTGCGGGTCAGTCCTATCAAAACTTCACAGGCAGTGGTCTTATTGCCATGAGAGGCAGCATCTCAGGGTTACTGAGTAGTAAAATCACCGGAGTGGTTGGTCTGAATATCTTTGGAATCATGAAAAAAACCATCCCCTTGGAGCTTACCGTGCTTACATCCCTTAAGGACGCGGTAAAACAGATAGCGATACCAAAGATTGTAATAGGGGCTGAATTTGGGACGATCACCCGCCATGCCGTGGAGGTCAAGACAACCTTAGATGTCGACAATCCGAATCCTTTTGGGATGTTCATTAAAAGCTTTAAACTATCCATCACCACAGAAACAGGAGAAAACGTCGGGAGTTTTGAGATTGCAGGTTCTCAGATACCACCGGAATCCGCAGTCTCATTGCACGGGAACGGATCAGTACGCATTGAGGCGTTGAACGCAAAAAAACTTCATATTGCTCTCTCTGCCGAGGCGGGGGTAAATGTCGCGGGTATTAGCAAAGCACTACCGGTCTCAGCAGACATCGACATCACGATACCAGATCTCACCGAATACATCCCTCAAGATAAACCTCTGGAACTATCGCTCGGCGTCGACCTGCAACGAATCCGCGGTGGACTGAAGGGAAACATGACCCTGGAGGTCTTCAACCCGACAAAGATACCACTGGTCGCATCAGACATCGTCGTCTTGTACTACGGGGTGAAGAATGACCAGAAATACTATGTCGCGGAAGGCACAATGGGTTCAAGTGAACTAACCCCTGGACAGACGATTTATCTCTATGGAGACATCATTCTTCGCTACATGAAGCTTCTGAACTTCGGAGGTGGAGGGATTTTACCTGATATGGTGTTTGCGCAACTACGAGCTAACATCTCCCTGCCTGGTGTAACCCTAGTAATCCCGGTTGCCATCGGGACGTATATCGATTTCGAACCGTTCAGACCCTCAAAATAAATTTTTCAACAAAAGTGAAAAACACTTCTGTTTTATATATAATTTCCTTTATTTTATATAAAATATGTCCGATAGAAAACTACAAATATAGCGTCTTAAATAGCTAATATGTATCAGATGAGGGGGCGCCATGGTTTGGCCAAAAAAACCACATAGACATCAAGAAAAAGAAAAAATCAAAAGAATTTATATTTTAAGCTTAATTTTAATCCTGTTTTCCAATGTTCTTCTTTCGAATCCAACAGTGTCGACACCACCACGTGGTTCAAATCTAAGCCGCGTTGGTGATCCCATGATTACACCAAATCCGGTTGTAGAAGGAGATGCCTTACATATTTATTTGACTATTAAGAACACCGGATCCTATAATATCACCCCAGGTCAACCAATCTATATCACCGTAAAAATCGACAACGAACCAACCGTGGTAGCCGCTCTGACGGACACGGCAGGTTTACTCATAAACCAACAACGCACAGAAAATCTCACATGGACCGCAGTCCTAGGCGCCACACCACAAAGACAGTTGCATATCAATGTAATATTTCTTGGAGCAGTTGAAATTATAGTAGATACATCAATCATAGTTAATGCACGAAAAACTGATCTACTCTTTGCTATGACTCCCTCCATCAGCGGGATGGCAAAACCTGGCAAAGATGTAACGATTTCTGCCATCATTAAAAATATTGGAAGAAATACTACCCAGACCATTAACATCACCTTGAAAATTAACCAAATATTCTACAAATCATATCTGAAGATCGGTGGCTTGATAAAAGGAGAATCTTTCGGGATCTCCTTCTCCTGGGCCCCCCCAGAATCAGGTTTATACACCATCAATCTAACGATAGATCCGAAAAACGCGATTACAGAGGAGTCAAAAAGCAACAACTTTTATGAGACAACCGCCTCAATCATCCCCTGGTGGAACACCAACTGGCATTACCGAAGAATCTACAACGTCATCGGCATAGGAAACATTTCTCTTTCCGTGAACTTCACCTCGCTGCTGAAATCACTCCAGGTCGTCAATAAAACATTCGAAAACGTAAGCATCGTCATCGTTCGGTACTATTCGAATGGTACCATGGAGCAGGTCACGACTACCTTGTTTAACGAAAGCAGCAAGTTTAATAATCGGACCAACGCCCTGGGGACCCTGCTATGGACGGTTCCAACCTCTTCATTATATGGCATCTATTTTGACGTCGTCGAGAACCCGGGGATACGCAAACCACTACCTGAGACGCTCAATCTCACCCAAGTAGGGAACATCAGAGCCTCTGTTGTATCAACCCAAGGATGGTGGTCTGAGTTTTCCACCGACTTTGAGGCGTATTACCTCCCAAATACCAGGTTGAATCTCCAGGTATCAACGACCGCATATGCACAGAATGTCACTGCTGAATTCTTATGGAACGGTCACCATGAATTTAATATGTCGTTACAGTCAAAAGACAATCTTCAATGGAATGAAACCACGCAGTCACTCACAAAACGAGGGAATTGGACAATCCGTGTCATCGGATTCGACGATGCAGGCTATCAAACCCCTCCGCTCATCGCAGGGTTCTATGTTGGACAACCGGACCTTGCCGTCACAGCTCTTTCCGTACCGGCTGTTGGTTATATCGGCTATAACGTCACGGTTATCGCAAACATCTGCGCGGTGAATACCTCTGTTCAACACGTGAACGTATCTCTGTACATCGATAATGTTCTCAATGCAACCCAGAAGAACTTAACGATTCTAAAAAATGAAAACAGGACACTACTGTTCTCCTGGAAACCAAAGATCAAAGGTCAGCATAATATCTCGGTTAGGATTGAATATATTGATTCAAATCCGGGTAATAATAAGAAATCCAGGTTAATGACAGTCGAAGCAGTACCAGATCTAGCAATCCTCAATATTTCTGTTGCGCCAATTCCGGTAGAGGAAGGAGATCCAGTAGAAATAACCGCATATATCAACAACACCGACGATGGAAACGCAACAGACTATGAAATCATCCTGTATTGCGAGCAAAATATCTATAATAACACTATGTATTATTCTGAGGCAAAAAACTCTACAAAGGTCACTCTGAAGAAAAACGAATACAAAAACGTGACCCTTATATGGGAGAAATCAGAATACGGAAAATCAAGTTTTCGTGGAGAATGGGCGGTAGGCATCCAGATCCGTAATACCACCCAGACCCCGGATAAGAACGAAGCGAATAACCATATAGCACTCTTCCATGTCCTACGCGTCAACCCAGCAGAACGAAAACCACCTCTTCTTACCAATCTTGAGTACTCGACAAGCCAGGAACAGGGTAGTCCAATCCTCATACGTGTGAAAGCAACAGACGACTCAGGTATCGATACGGTGACTATTGCGATAAAAAAACCGAATAAGACGTTTATAAACACGAGCATGATACGCAAAGAGAGCGATCGGTACGAGTATAGCTTTACCCCCGATCAACTTGGAAAGCATGATTTTGTTATAAAAGCAACTGACCTTTCCCCTTCAAATAATCAATCAACCATTACCGGATCTTTTGAAATCATTGAAGATAAAACACCCCCAACAATCACCTACTTCGGTGTCAACCCCTTCGTCCAAGTACCAGATGGGCGTGTGGAAATCCGTTGCATCACGACCGATACATCAGGGATATCCTCTGTCGAGGTAACAATTTGGCTCCCGGACGACCAATCTGAGTCCCATTTGATGACCAACGTACCTCCAGATACGATGTTTCAATACACAAAGACGTACGAAAAGAGCGGAAAATATAGGTTTTCCATCACCGCGCAAGATACAAAGGGAAACAAAGAAACAACCGTGGTAAAATCATTTTGGATCACCGAAGATCTAAACGATACCGATAGTGACGGTATGCCAGATGCTTGGGAGGTACTCTATGGTTTTAACCCCTATGACCCTACTGATGCTTCGTTGGACGAGGATAATGATGGTATCATGAATGTAAAGGAGTACCAGCAAGGAACCAATCCGTTACGAGAGGCATCTTCCCCCGCGGAGATTTTTGATCGTTTAGAACAGAACATGGCATATCTCGTTGCTTCTATTCTGGTTTTTGTAAGTATTATCATTCTGGCATGGTATGGGACACGGAGGCAGATATCGTGATCGTCCTATCAAGAGAAAACCTCCCTTTTATCGGTATTGTGATCTTCGCCTTTATGGTCCTGATTTTCTCAATCTGGGACATTGTCTACAATGAACAGTGGCTTGAGCGCATCATCGCTCTGTATTGTATTCTTATCATTCTTGGCCTCTTGTTCGTTATCTCAAAGAAGAGAAGACCCGCAGAGAAAAAAATCGTTAATGAATTTGAAAAATCACTCAAAGGACGACTTCAACATTTCAAATGTCCTTACTGTGGAGGCATCTTCGCCATCAAAAAATCAAAACATAACAATAAAAAACCGTTCACACTCACCTGCCCGGATTGTGGGATGACCGGTAGCATTTCATCAGAATCCCCGCAAATCCAGGAAGATATCCCTGAAAAGAAATCATCTCATAGGAATTTTACCTGTGAACACTGCGGTGAATGGATGACGATCTGGGCTGAGGGAACCGAGATCATTCAGGACGTTAAGGTCTATTCATGTCCCTACTGTGGGACAAAACACGACCTGAGCCAATGCTAGAGATGATGTCGCATTTTCACTGCTTCGCCCTGTGATGACGTACTCATTTCTATCCCGTTCATGAGAGCAACCCCAACCCCAGAGAGCTGTTTGCGTCGTATGACCAGGACTTCTTCACCAATTCGTATCTTTTCATCCGCATTTAGTATCCCTGGTGCAAATACAGATCCTTTTAAGATGAAATCATCATGGATGTCCACATGGTACTGTCCAGAATTCATGAGTCGTTTTGCCCCATCCATTGTAAGGGAAATAAGTCCTCGTTCTTCCGTTAACATCCCCAACTGGGTCGTCTTATGCATGATTTTCTGATACGGATATTTCCCGCAGACTGTACAGTCTTTCATGAGGAGGTCGGCTAAATCCGGACTGAATTGGTAGCAAGCAAGCGACCTCATATTTTCATATGCTCGCTGTCGAGGTGCAACCACAGCAAAGTGCTTTGTTGCTTCTTTTAATTCATTTGACAAAACGGCAAGTGATTCATCGGAGGTTGGCGAATCTCTGCAAGTGATGTGGGGGGTGTGGAATAAATCATGGATAAACGCTTCGATTTCTGGTGGAACATGCAATATCGTATAATCATAGAGGTTTTTTTCCAAGTACTGCTGAAGCAATGTTCGTATCATCTTTCGTTCATCTTCATCCCAATGACCTGTTACGACAGTATCGTAGGTCGATGCAGGATATGTCAACTCCAGTTCTCGTGGCACAAGACCAAGCGGCGAGGTAATGATAACTTCATGGATTATCGCATGGTTAGGAAGGTTTTGAAAACATGCTCTGTAGAGTTTGTGTGATTTTGAGAAGGAGTACGGTTTTTTTGCTGAACAGGGAAGCAGGAGTAGTACGTGTGTGCTTGCTGGCTTTTCAAATCGATGAAGAACCCTCTCCTGGAATCGCCTGATCTCTGGTCGTACTAATGAATCCTTTGTTGTCGCTAGTAAGGGTTGTTTGCGAACAAGTGGTGTTCGTTCTTCTAAATAACGATAGTGGCGCAGATCAAGGATCCGGAGGAGTGATGCCAGATGCGGATGAACGCGTACGCGTGATTCGACCAGTTCGCGAAGCGAGCCTGCGGTAATCGCATTCCTCACGAGTTTGATTTCATGATCAAGCATGGTGTAATTATGCTGAAGAATCTCCTTATAGACCATTGTCGTAGCGTCATGTGTATGGATGCAGGAAGGACAGCTGCAGGGAAGCTCAGGGAGCTCGGTTTTTTTGAAAAAACCGGTTGGAAAAAGAAACGTTTCGTTTCTTGCCGCCATATGCGCAGCAAAGGAATCAAAAAAATCAATCCCTAAGTACGACAGAAACGCTAGAGACGTCGGGTCGCCGACACTGGGGAGATAGATAAGTTTCTGGTACCCGATTTTTTGTCTCAGCTCAATAATGAAATCAACGAACGCGGATTGCTGAGAAAATAACTGGGTGGCGTGTGCGATGATGAAAAGATCTGCATCATTGTTCTGCACCAGTTCTGAAAGAAGTTCTTTTTTTGCTGGGACAATACAGCATTCTGCTTGTGCTTTCCTAGCCACAGTACTGCGATGTAATCCAAGCGGGACATCTTTCGGGTAGAAAAGGTACTCATCTACACAGACAGTTTTTTGGGTCTTTTCGTGGAACGATGAAAAGATGCTATCCCCGATGTGTACTGTTGGTTTATTCGTTGTTCCCATCGTGTCTATGAGGAGAATGTCAGCGAATGGCGGTGCTGTACATCGTGACGTATCAAGAAAAAAAATGTTTGGGGTAGTAACTGCTTGGTTCTTGTAGGTGAGTTGCCCGATTCTGGCAGGTCCGTCTCTCGCTGTTACTCGAAACTTCATCGGGTGCTGATACTTCTTCCTCTTTAAGAACGTTTAGATGCCTTGTTAATGACGGAAGTACCGTTGACCGGTGAACACCATCGCGATACCATGTTGGTTTGCCGCTTGAATCACTTCGTTATCACGGATGGAGCCACCTGGTTGTATAATCGCCTTCACACCGGCATGTGCTGCAACGTCCACAGCGTCCCTGAAAGGGAAGAACGCGTCACTGGCCATGATGGACCCTTTGATGGTATCCTTGCCTTTATGGGTAGCAATCCAGGTCGCATCAACCCGAGAAGTCTGTCCACCACCGATACCCACCGTCCGTTGGTCCTTGACAAAGACGACTGAGTTTGACTTGATATGTTTGACGCACTTCACAGCAAAAATCATTGATTGTACGTCTTTGTTTGTCGGTTTGATACGTGTGACGACTTTCCAGGTTTTCGGGCTTGTGAACCAGACGTCGCGGTCTTGTACTAGAAATCCTCCGACGACACTGCGTATATCCAAACCTTTTCTATGGATTTCTTTTTCAAGGCCGGGTAATTCGAGCAACCGGAGGTTCTTCTTCTGCTTAAAAAGGATCTGTGCGTCTTTTTCAAAACCTGGTGCCACGATCACCTCAAGATAGTACTGTGATAAGTCCTGGGCGACCTCTTGAGGTATCTTTCTGTTAAACGCCACGATACCACCATAAGGAGACGCGACATCGGTGGTATAGGCATCATGCCACGCTTGAAGAAGCCTTGGCGCACTCGCAATCCCACAGGGCGTCGCATGTTTGATGATAACACAAGAAGGCAATGTAAATTCCTTGATACATTCAATCGCGCAGTTCGCATCAAGGATATTGTTAAATGAAAGTTCCTTCCCCTGAAGTTGCATGGTGGTTGCCACACAAGGCTCCATTGATGGGGGGACAGTCTGGTAAAACGCCCCCTCCTGATGTGGGTTTTCCCCATAGCGCATCGCCTGTATCTTTCGCATGGTGACCGTGAAATCCTTGGGCAGTGGCTCATCAGTCCAACGAATTCTTAAGTAATTTGTAATCATTGCATCGTATTGGGCGGTATGCGCATATGCTTGAATCGCTAAGAGTTCTCGATATTTAAGGGGGATAGTTTTCTTTGATTTCAGAAATGCAAGAATCTCAGGGTATTGTAAGGGGTCTGTGACGACGACAACATCCTTATAGTTCTTCGCTGCCGCCCGGATGAGAGTTGGACCCCCAATATCAATATTTTCGATGACGTCCTGGATAGTGACCTTTGCTTGTTGTATGGTTTTTTCGAAGGGATACAGGTTGCAGACAACAAAATCTATCCGATTGATGTTATGGTCTTTTAATGTCTGAAGATGTTTTTTCTTATCACGCCGGGCAAGTATCCCAGCGTGAATAATCGGATGAAGGGTTTTTACTCGCCCATCCAGCAGCTCAGGAAAACCAGTCACAGCAGATACTTCGGTATAGGGTATTTTTTCTTTTTCCAAGGCTAATGCAGTCCCGCCAGTCGACAAGATGCGGATTCCTTGCTTTAATAAAGTTTTTGAAAAATCAACAACGCCTTCTTTGTTATAGACACTTATCAGCGCGTATCGGTGTTCCATTACTCTTACCCAAGGAGGATAGGAACAAGCCTCATAAACATTTGGGTCGTGGTTTTTTCTCTTTTTCAATAGCCTCCAGAAGACTCAATTCTCCTGTTAACACGCGGAGAGCAGTCTCTTCTGAGATGGTAAATCTCCCCTCGCTGAGTTGCCTGCTGTGTTTCTGGACATTTTTTATCGCACCTCTTGAGGTCTCGATAGGGAGAGTGGATTGTACTCTACCTCCTGACAAAAGCGCGATAGCTGCTGCTGCTTCGCTGTCTCTGATGCATCGTCGTTTCTGCTGCGTCGGTGTCGTTCTGGTTTCGTCAACAATTTCAATAGGGATCTGTAGGGGGATAAGTGAGTTGATAATCCGATTTCTATTGATAACCGACCCATGTCCGATTCTGATATAGGTCTCCTTGGAAGGGTAGACCTTTAGATAATTCTTCACCTCTAATGCGACAGTGTCAGGGTCATCGACTTGTATCTTCTGGATAAGGATATCATCACAAACCAGTGCAATGCCTGGTCGTTCTCCGGGATCTATTCCAATAAGCACCTTGGAGTACAATTCCTTTCCCATGAGTTTTTGTACTGCAAGATCAATTGCATGATCAAGGGAATCACAGGAATCTGCAGCTACCTTCTTGCATAATGATATGTCTTTAAGTTCTTTTTGCGAGGTGAGAATGACTCCGATTCGTCTGGGTGGGTCATCAGGCGAAGCAAGGGAGACATAGGCGACGTTTCGTTTCTTTAATGCTTTGATGATATCATGATATAACGAAAAATCCTTGGTGTACACACCGAGTGTTTTCATCCAATGAAACTATCTGCTATGCAGAATATATACGTTTCCCTCTTCGGTTTATGCGAAGAAATTGGTAAGTAAATTCCCACCTATGAACATTCCACTGAGGAACAGCACAGAACTTGAGAAGAGGATAAACCACACCATTTCATTCCACAGCAGGACTTTCCGACCGTCAAGGGGGCCAAGTGGCAGCAAATTAAACGTTGCCAGCAGGAGATTTACCAGACACACAAATCCGATAAGAGTCCCCCAGAACTCCATGGAAAAAAACAGGAAATGATAAAGGAGATAAGTAATCACAGCGATTGTTAAATTCGAAGTTGCTCCCGCAGCAGCGATTTTCCCAGCCTCAGATGGTTTTGCATCTCCACGGAACATCACGGCACCAGGTGCTGCAAACACCAGGCCTGTGAAAAATGCAACAATCACCGAGAGTAGTAAGCCCCGTGGATACATGCGAAACTCAGACCACAGCCCATATTTTTGTGCGATAAATTTATGAGAGAGTTCATGGACGACAAACGCGCTGACAATCCCTAAAAAAGCGATAGGCATGAAATAGAAATATCTGCTGATAACAATGGGGGATCCTAAGAAGAAGAAAAGAAGATTGTTTTTTGAAAATGTAAAAGAAAAAGCAACGGTAAGAATACCTATCGCAATGATCAGATGACCAAGTTCTATTCTGCTAAATGATCCTGGCTTTCCAACATGCAGGCTTCCCTGCGGGATGTACATATACTCTCGTGGTGAAAGGTCATGGAAGGAGGTGTAAAATTTACGTTGTTCAGGCATAGCATTCTCGCTAATTGGTACGCGTTATTCAAAACCAAGATAAAAACATTTAGCTAATCCCAAGGCTCAGGATCCAGGGCAACGCGATGATAGTTCCAATGATGCTGCCAAGATTTGCTAATGCAACAACCATAAGAAGACGGATGATTTTGTTTCGGAGAAAATCACGAACACTCTCAATTTTGCTTAACTCCTGGAAGTCCTTTATTAACGGTTTGCGAAGTTTCGCTTCGACAAGACCCGCGAACCACCCTGGTGCGAAGAACGGCTCAAGCGACGTGAACGGGGCAGCAAGAAAAGCGGTGAATATCGAAAGGGGATGGCCTCGTGCAATCGCTACACCAACCCCTGCAAGAATCCCATGAACCAGGAACCAGATAAGGAAGATATCCTTGATTCTGTCCCAGGGATCAACACCCGTTGAATAAATGATCCAGCCGATGACCGAGAAGAAAATCACAGGGATAGCGATTTCTACTACCTTGACCAGATTGAAGCGTTTTTTTGGGATTTGCTCAAGATCCTGGAGATTCACCGTTACATCCTGTTTCTGGAGTTGTTGCTTAATGCCGCTGATATGCCCAGCACCCACGACTGCGACGACCTTCCCGTTCTTACTTTCCTTATAGATCTTCTGTGCGATGTACGCGTCCCGCTCAGCGATTAACACCTTTGAAGCGCTTGGGGCAATTTGGCTAAACTCCTCCATCATCTGGGAGATGACGTCTTGCTTCATAAGCTCCTTTAAATCAAGCGTTTCAAGTTCTTCCTCATCATAGCCGACCATCGCCTTGAGGAACTCCCACACCACCTTGAATTTCTCACGAAATCCCATCATCCGCCAGGCTCGCTTGAGTGTCACAGTGATATCTCGATCAACCAAAGCGACTCGAATGTTGTATTTCTCTGCCTCCTGTATCGCTGCAATCATCTCAGAGCCGGGTTCAACTCCGTACTCCCCGCCAAGTTTGCGCTGTATCGAAGAAAGGAAGGTTTGAGCAAGCATGAAATACGCGTTATTTGACTTTATCAGGGCAGTGACTGGTGTGTTTTCCCATTTATCTTTCTTTGAAATCGAGTCGAAACGACGCTGACAAAGCTCCACTGCGACAACATCCGGCTTATACTTCACAATAGCATCCCGAACTTCGATAACACTCTCCTCAGAAATATGGGCAGTACCGATAAGGATGATGTTGTCAGTTACTTTTTCTTCCAAAGATATCTCCTTTGAGCTGGTCGCATCAGTCAAGATATTAAAAAACTCTTTAAATCTCCGCTTCAAAATCTTCGACGGTTGTCGAGAATTCCTCATCAGATTTTATTTTTCCCTGCTCCTGGAGGATCGCTCGGGCAAGAAGCCAGTAAATCAACGCGAGAGCACGTCGCCCTTTGTTATTTGTCGGAATCACATAATCAATGTATTTTGTTTCATTGTTCGTATCACACAGCGCAAGGACAGGAATCCCTATGTTTTTAGCTTCATGGAGCGCTTGGATATCAGCAAGTGGGTCGGTAAGTAAGATGATTTCTGGTTCAAGGAATGTTTTGGCATTAGGATTTGTCAGTGTCCCGGGTTGAAATCGCCCATCAAGAACTTGAATGCCGGTCATTTCTCCGAGTTTTTTCACTGGTTTTTGACCGTATTGCCTAACTGAGACGACAAGGACTTTTGACGGATCGTATTTTGAAAGGAACTTCGCGGAAGCTTTAATGCGCTCGTCTGTCTTTTTTACATCGATGATATATAATCCATCGTTTCGGACCTTGTAGATGAACTCTTTGATATCAGCAGTTTTTTGCCGAGTTCCAATGTGCACCCCTGAGGTCATGTAGGTTTCTTCAGATACCATCATCGTTTGTCCTGTTTCCATTGCTTGTTTATCTTCAGCCATAGGTATTCCTCAAATCTAGGTTTTTATCTCCTTTTTTTCACGGTAATTGGAATAGCTCCTTCATCGTACTCAAGCATCGCGATTTCAACAGGGTCGATGACATCCTTTGGAACCTCTGCTAAGATCGATGGGGCGCCCATAGAGAGTTGTAAGGCTCGTGCGCCAATGATGCGTGCTTTCTCAAAGCGAGTATATATCACAGTCTTCCTCCGAAGTATCAGGATAGGTAGAAGCCCAAATAACAGAAACCTTTAAAAATATTGCCCTCAGATGTACCCCTTTTGCAGGGGGATAACGTCCTTTAGAAGAACAGAGGCGTTTTTTATTTGACCTCGTCGGTGAATTCCGGTAGATCAGTCGCAGTCGTTCTCGTTTGGAACTCATCGTCCAATGCAAGCTGCATATCAACAATGATATCACGGAGCAGACGGTCAATTCTGTTGTTCTCGAATTCTTTTACCCCATCGATATCAGAATAAATCTTTCCCATATAGTTTCCCTCATTCCGATGAATTTCTATATTGTAGAGAACTTCCTCCATCTTTCAAACACCCTCTTTCTCGTTATTCATCCAATAAAATAGAATCCCTATAAGAATCTTTTGGAATATTTCAACGTCTTTACAGCATTCGTTCAATGAGTGAATTGATTGCCTCTTTCCGGTATCCCAAAGATCCTTTATTGACAAACGATCGTTTCACAGTACGGTGTCCTTTTTTTGGTGGGCTCAATCGGAAGAAGGGTTTGATTTCTGGTATCTCTTTGTAGTGGACCTTATTGTCCAGAAGAGCATCAGAGAGCTTCTCATAACTCTTATAGGGTGTTGCCTTTTTGAGATAGTCCTCAGTAAGGGGTTTATCACCACTTAGTTTGCCTCGTGTGGACAATAGTTTTGAGAGCGTCTCTTTGTTAATCTCACCCCAGGTGGTGTAGTCTTTTATAATCTGAAGCATTCCTTTATAGACGTCGTTTTCTTCAAGAAGCACACAGTGATTCGCTCGTGTCAAACGTAAAAGCTCCATTGTTTTGCGGATGTTTGGTTTCACATTCACGGTGCCTCGTACTCTAATAACTGCATACATTTCTTTATCCCTCCGTTACTGTAGGCGGCGCGGATCCCTCGTCTTTCACAGGGACACCGATACTACCTTGTATGATCCCAAGTTTGCTTACCTCAGAGCTTGTGATCCTCATCTCAGCATTTTTTTTCAGAGCGTCATACACTCCCTTTGCGTAGTTCACAACGGTCTTTGTTTTCCCTTCAGTGAACGCCCAGCAGTCATTGACCCCAGCAAGGCGAAGTATCTTTTTTGCGACATCACCGGTTGCCAGACCAATACCGCGGGGTGCTGGTTTAAAGGTGACTTCGACCGACCCGCTTTTCCCCGTAACTAAAAACGGAATTGTATGTGGTGTTCGGCATCCGCATTCCCAGGACCCGCATCCACGTCGTATCTGAATCATGTTCATTTTAGCGTTTTCAATCGCCCTTTTAATGCTAAGACCGACTTCCTTTCCTTTTGCCTGGCCCAAGCCAACAAAACCGTCCTTATTTCCCACGGCAACTGTTATAACAAATTTCACTCGTCGTCCTGAGTCGGTCATACGCTGAACCATTTTCACATCGATAACCTCATCTTCGACACTTGGTAAGAGAAGATCCACTATCTCAGGTTCCCGCAAGGGAAGACCAGAGTTCAAAGCATCGCTCATTGTGGTGATTTCTCCATTTTTTACCAGTTTCCCAAGTCTTGTTTTTGGAGCCCATTGAACGGGAGCAACTCCTTCATCAAATTGTCTACGTCGACCTCTTGGTGCATTACTACGATCTCGTCCGGCCATGGTTATTCCTCCTTGCCTCCTTTTATCTTTGATTTGATTTCACCGATGAGCGGTTGTATTTCATTCTTGATGTGCGCCCCTAATATTCTTTCTTCTTTTGGCAGCATCTGTGCGTCATGCGGACATTTGATTCCCGCGTCTAAGACTCCTTTCAGTGAGGCAAATACTGTACTGCCGACCGTTGGATGATACAGACCAATATCAAGAACGCCGTGCTCGATGCCTTTTTCCTTTGCTCGTTTCCCAGCGAGAAAACCAGTAAGATACGCAGCTGGTGTATTCGAAACAGAGTACTTCCATCCATATTCCTTTGTAAGCTCATTGGAAATTGCCGACGCAAGTATCTTATCACCCTGCGGGCTGTACTCGACAAACTGTACGCGAATAGCCTTTAGTGATTTGCGAACGACGATTCGCGGTTTCTTACTTCGTAAGAGCTTGAGTCGTAGACGGTAATCGGTTTTCCGTTCGCGATGCCGTCGTGGCTTGACATGGTAGCGTGGTCCCGTTTTCATTACGTCTCCTCCTTAATATGATTATCAGCGATGAGATGAGACTTGAGATGTTGCTTGCTACGAAAGACCCCACCTTTTGCTTTGCGGTAATACACACGATAGGTGTGAGCATCGATGGTTGTCTCATCTCGTAACTGTTTCAGATAGGTTCGAATCGGACGAATAGTACGAATCCATCGCTCCTTTTTCGGCAGACGTGCATGTTTTGGTCCTTTGCGCGATCCTTGTCCAGTCCGTCGTCCTTTCTGTCTCTGATGTAATTGATATTTATGTCTGCCACTTGAAATCCCTTGTTTTTGAAGACCTTTAATAGCACCCCCGTTCACGAGAATTAAAATATCGTTCCTCGTAACTGCTTTGGCTATCTCTTCGAGTCTATCAGGGTCCATCCATACTTTCGTCGAACCACATTTCAAGATTGATGCTGCCAGTCTCCGCTGATTACGTAAGTCTGTCATAGTTACGCCCTCATGTTTAAAACCCGGATGTTTAATTCATCGGCTCGTTTGGCTATCTCAAGACGTTTCTTTGTCCCGACAGTACCACCAATGCGTACTGCTTGTTTCTTTGGGTCAATCGTCTCAAGTTCTTTAACAGTGTGAACCGGAACTTCTTCAAAACCAGATGCATGTAGCCCTCTGACAAGCTTTGGGGCACGAAAACCTACACGGACTTTACTTGGTCGGTATTTGAGGTTGATGCGAAGTTTTGAGGTATAGCCTGTAGGTCGTCTCCAGTTCTTCGGGATACGTTTATAACGGAATCCTTCATCTCTCAGGAAGTGCGGGGTTCGCTTCTTGATTTGTCGTCGAATTACGAGTTGTTCTTTGTGTTTTTCGTCCAGATGTGGCTTTATCTTTGATTTGTAGGCTCCTTCTTTTTTCTCAACGATTTCAACGGCATCCTCTGTCTCCTTTTTCTGTTGCTCTGAATCTTTCGGCGTCTCATCTGATTTCTGTGCGGTTTTTTTCTTTTTCTCTTTGAGTTGATCAAGGATTTCCTTTGCATTCTTCTCTGAAATCCCTTTTACCTTCGTCAAATCCTTAAGTTTCGCTTTTTTCAATTTCTCTAACGAATCAAACCCAGTATCATACAGAAGTTTAGCTTTTACTTTCCCGACACCTTTGAGTGCTTCAAACTCCTTTAGAACATCTTCTTTTGTCATGATTTACCCTCGACTCACAATGTAAATGCCATCTTGAAAGACACGGATATCCCTATTTTTTACCTTCGTAGCTCTCTCGATGTTGGCAGCGGTTTGTCCTACTTTTTCTTTATCAATTGCCGTCAGTATGATAGTCTCCCCTTTGATGTCCACTTTGACGTTTTCAAGGATTACTGCTCGTCGGGGAAAACGCTCTCCAAGGAAATTCTGAATGATGAGGTGGTTGCCTTCGACACTTGTCTTTATGGGAAAATGGGAGAATACCGTCTTCATTTTGCATTCATACCCCTGGTTGACTCCCTTGATCATATTTCTCACATGTGCTTTAAAGGTCCCCATCAATGCTTTTTCCCGTCGCCGTGGTGACTGTGAACAGATAATCTGAACAACATTCCCTTGTATTTTAAGAAGAATATTTGGATGGGAAAGGATTTTTGAGAGGGTTCCCTTTGGACCTTTGACGTGTACTGTCTTTCCCTCGACAGTAACCTGGATGCCCTCAGGAATTTTGATTTCTTCTTTTACAATCGTTTTCTTTTCCATGCGTCTTCACTCTCTAGTATACATATGCGAGGAGTTTCCCTCCGATTCCTTTCTTTCGCGCCTCGTCATGGGCGATAATCCCCTCAGTGGTTGTAAGGATGAGTAACCCGAAATCACGAGCGGGAAGATACCGTGCTTCCCACTTATCCATCTCTTGTACTTTGATAGGATAGCGTGGCTTTATAACACCGCAGTTGTTAATGCTACCTAGGAGTTCTACTTGATAGATCCCCGCCTTTCCATCCTCAACGAATTCGAAGTTCCCCAGGTACCCTTTCTCCTTGAGAAGCGTCAGAACTCCTCCAATGAGTTTCGATGAGGGTCGGATAATGCAGGTATGGATTCCTCGAATCTCCGCGTTTTTAATGATTGATAATGCATCTGCCAATGGATCGTTTAACATATTTTTCAACACCCTCTAATCGTATTTCTTAAAACCCATTTCCTCAGCTTTATCTCTGAAGCACTGTCGGCACAGATGAAGACCATAGCGTCGGATAATCCCGCGCTTCCTACCACATTGTTCACATCCGATTTTCCTGCCGTATATTTTCTTTCGTTCTTTGATCCTCATTCTACGACCTCTACGCTAAATTTTTCAGTGATAAATCGCATCGTTTCCTCTCTTGTTAGACCATGCCGTTGGGGGATTTTCCGTCGGTCGACCCGTCGATGTTTAATCCGATACCCAGGTTTTTCGACTGTAACACAGATATCCATTCCGAAGATACCGATGTTCGGATCGTATTTCTGACCCTCAAAGAGAGTATGATCTGGCACCCCAAACGAGAAATTCCCTTGATCGTCAAACGTGTATTCTGCGATTTTATTTTCTCGAATTTTCAACGCATTGACTAGAAACGTCTCTGCGTTTTTCTTTCGTAATGTAACTTTACAGCCAATCGGCATGAACTTTCGTAGACCCCAGTCCTTATTGGTTGTTTTTGAGAGGGTTTGCACTGGTTTTTGTTTGGTAACACTCTCTAAAACAGATTCAGCTTTCTTGAGTTTCTCACCGGCTTCACCAACACCAATATTTACGGTGACCTTTGCGACATGAGGTTTCATTAATGGGATGTTTTCTTTTTTCTTTGCTACAGATTTTTTACGGGATGTTTTCGCATGGGATTTCTGTGTGACCTTTTTTTTCGCGCTCATTGCATACTCACCTCGGGGAGGTTGATAGCAGGTTTGCTTTTTCCAATGGGAAAGACGTAGTCTGCAACTGTGGAAAACTCCTTTTCTCCTTTTAGATTGACAAGATTAGGTTTTGATGAGGCGACCATCTGGATTTCTTCGATGCTAGCGATTTCCCCGACATGCGTCCCACCGGTAATCATTGATATGGTCCCCTTCTCGAACTTAAAGAGGTCATCTATTTTATTTTCCTTAAAAATAATTTTAAGGACATCTCCGGTTTTATAGTCATCTTTCTCGATGAGCGTGTTTTTACCATCATGGAGATTCAATTGCACTTTCTTTCCCTTCAGAATCGTTTTATTCTGTATCCGGCATAGCTTCCATTCGGCATCACTTTCAGAGATTGGAACAAGGGTAAGTTTCCCGTTCCTATCATAGAGGATCCGAAGGTTCTTCCGCATCTTAGGAATCGAGACAACGTCCATGAACCCGCAGGGGAACTTGTTGTTCTTTCTCTTTCTGCTGTCAACAAGGATATCTCCATTCGAAATGATTTTTCGTGCTTCTTTGTACGTGTCACAGAGACCAAGGTAATCTCGAATGAGAATTCCAAGGGGAATGGCCTGCTCTAACGGATGTGGCCCAGGGGCAGCACGAATTGTTAATGTCCGCTCTTTTCTGGGGATTCGAAGTACACGGGGTGCTGCAAGTCTTTTAAGATGTTTACTCATGGTTCATCTCCCTCTTTTTTCTTTTTTGTTGATTTTTTGGAGGAGGGTTTTTTATCTACTGGTTTTTTCTCTTCCGATTCTTCGTCTTTGTTTTCGATTTTTTCTTTAGGTTGCTCTTCTTCTGGCGGTGGTGTGGTTATTTCTTCCGATTGTTCTGTCACGGTCTCTTCTTTGAGGGGAGCTGCTGTCTCTTCTTCGTGTTGTTCTTCTGCTGCTTTTGCTGCTTCCTCTGCCCGGGCTGCTTCCTCTGCTGCCTTCTTTTCAGCCTCAAGAACCTTAAGTTGTTCTTCAGCTTCTCTTTCTATCTCTTTTTTCGCAGTTTCAGAAAGACCGCTTTCCAGCTTCCGGCGTCGCCATTTATCAGTGACATTTAATTTTGTGATGAGTAACGTACTGGCATGGAGTGGTTTGGCTATCTTTGTTCCTTTCGCGGTGGTAATGGTGACTCCCTCAATCTCTACGGTTTGATCTCGTATGTTTACTTTTACCACTTTATCTTCATGCCCACGGAAACTCCCTCGCATGATCTTAACCGTATCTCCTTTCACAAGAGGAAGGCTGCGGCGATCGTATTTCAAGAGAAGGTTTTCTGCCAGATGCGAGGAAATCCATTTCCTTTTTTTATGCAGAGGCGCATGATGGAGTCTGTATCGTTGTTTTCTTGGTTTTATTGATGTCATATCACTCACTTTACAGGATTGTTGCTGCTAACGCAGCGATCTTTGGCCAACGTTCTGCTGCCTCGATAGCAACAGGGCCTTTAATCATCGTTCCTTTTGTTTCTCCAGTATCGGTAATTAATACTGCAGCGTTATCCTCAAATTGAACCATAAGGCCATCAGGGCGTCGGAACGGGCGTCGCTGACGGACAATGACCGCTTTTAGGATTTGTCGTCTCATCTCCGTTGCCCCTTTTTTTACACTTACAATCACCAAATCACCGACACCCGCGGTCGGGGTTCGACGATGAACACCTTTAATCTTCACGGTCATGATAATCTGAACAACTTTCGCACCGGTGTTATCGATACACGTAAGACGGGCGCCAACCGGCAGCCCTCGCATCATTCTACCTGCTATTCCTTTCATGTCTTTTCACCAATTTTTACACTTTTTCGATTGTGACGAATGTGACCGTTTTACTCAATGGCCTGCATTCTGCGATACGAACGGTGTCACCTGCAGTAAGATTCATGCAAGGTGGACAATGTGCATGATAGATTGAGGTACGTTTTTCGTACCGCTCGTACTTCTTTACGAAGTGCATGAATTCTCGTTTAACAGAAACCGTGTTTTGTCTCTTCGTTGATACCACAGTACCCATGAGTACTTGTCCTCGTACCGATAACGTCCCATGAAACGGGCAAAATTCATCTGTACAGCTATTGCTGGGTGGTTTGACATTTAATCCTATGTCTCGAGCTTGCTTTTTTTCTACCACTATCTTTCACCTTGTCTTTTTTATTCTATCTTCAGGACGATAGACCAACCGTGTTCCTTTCACGATGGTTTTTGTATCATGATATTCGAAAGCAAACGTTGCGGTTTGCTTTGCGATTCGTTTGTGTTTGTTTTGTATTTCGATGAGGAAGGTATGTTGTGTCTCATCGATGATGACGCCTGTTTGATTTACCCATGCGGGATCGGTGCATTCGAGGATGGTGACCGTTCTACCTATGAGCTCATCCTTGGCGATGGTCTCAGGTTCCATGGAGGGTTTCCTTGACGCATCAGGTGCGTCGTGTTCATCGTTCAGATCACATCAACGGTAAATCCGAGTTTTTCCAATGCTTCTTTTACCCGTGTTCGATGGTCTCCCTGGAGTTCGATTCTGCCTTCCTTGATGGTTCCGCCGCATGCGCAGATTGACTTAAGATTGCTGACCAATGCGTTCATATCAAGGTCATGGGGGTTCAGACCATCAACGACGGTCATCGTCTTCCCATATCGTCTCTTATCGACGGCAATCGTGATACTCTGCTGTTCTCGTGCTATCTCTTCACAGACACAAATCTCTTTTGGGAGGCCACATTTAGGGCATATATCACTCATTTGTGTTCTCCTTCCTCCTGCATGATTGTTAAAATCCGTGCGATGGATTGTCGTATCTGGCGTATCTTTCCTGGGGAGGGTGATGATCCTCCCATCGCAGAGATCCCACGTTCATGCATAAGTTCTTCTTTTAACTCTTTGAGCTTTTCACGTTGCTCTTCAGGTTTCATTTGTCTGATTTCTTTAACTTTGAGAGTCATTTTCAGTACCCTCTTCTAATAATTTTCGAATGTTTTTCACAATCAATTCAGCGGTTTTATTACCAATTCCATCAATCGCGATAAGATCATCAAGGTTCATGACGTAGAGTTCCTCAAGAGAGGTAATCTTTGCTTTTTCTAATTTTTTCAAAACAGACGGGCCAATCCCTGGAATCTTTGTGATATGTTTTATATCGGTTTTCTTCTCAAGTTTTAGCTCTGGTTGTTTTATTTCAACTTTCGCTTCTTGTTTAATTTCTTCTTTCACATTAAGTTTATAGGAGATTTCATCGGGTAGTTTTGAGCCAGGTTTCATGATTCGGACTTTTACTCCAAGAACCCCTGGTTTGAGCTTGGCATTCGCATAGCCGACATCCATGACTTCTTTTGCTATCTCACCACAATATTTCACATGGCCTTCAGTGAATTTTTCTGTCCGATGTCGTTCCCCCGTAAGTTTACCGGCAAGGATGACCTGGCAGCCTTTTGCGCCTGCCTGCATAATCCGTCGCACCGTCGAATGTCCAGCACGTCTAAAATGCCAACCCCGCTCAAGTGCTTCAGCCAGTTTCTCAGCCATAATCTGAGCATTAAGAGAAGCAGTCGATCCTGCTTCTTGTATCTCAATCTGAGGGTTATCAACATTGAATTTCGTTCGGATGGAGTCAGTCAGGTCCTTAATTTTTGCGCCGCTTTTCCCAATCACCATACCTGGTCGCTCGACAAGGATATTCACACGGGTTCCAATCGGAGTTCGCTGGATGTTCATTCCACCAAAACCAGCACCTTCAATTTCTTTGACAAGAAACTTTTTTATTAATGATCGTTTGGCGTTCTCCCTGATAAACTTGCGTTCATTTGCCATTATTCTACCTCTTCTAAAATGATCTCAACATCGGTTGTCGTTTCGTTTTTATCAGTCGCCCTGCCGTGCGCCCGTGGCATAATTCCTCTGATGATTCTCCCTTGATACGCGGAGATATGCGTAATTTTCATTTTGTCGACATCAAAACCTTTGTATTCAGCATTATTTTCAGCGTTTTTTACAACTTTTAACATGTACCGCGCGGCTTTCTCTGGAAAGCTTCCTGGACCGATTCCTTTTTGATGCAAACGTTTTTTCTTATGATATACCGCGGGGAGTGCCCGTTTCAGATCAATGATTTCCTCAAGGTATTTCTTTGCCTGTTCTACAGTCATTCCTCGTAATGCATATGCCAGGTTCATCGAATCTTTTTGTGAACAATGTAGTTCGTAACCATAGGCTCGTGCACTTTTTTCTACGTCCTTTTGATTTGAATATTTCGGCATGGTTCATCACTTCAACGGCATGAATTTAGATCCTCTGGTTGCTCCAACACCAGGTCCCGTGTGTTTTACTTTCTTCCTAGTTAAGGCAAATTCACCAAGATAATGACCAATCATCTGAGGTTGTATGTTTACTCGTTCGTACTCTTTCCCATTGTGAATAAGGATGTTATGACCAACGAAACTTGGTAGAACAATCATATTACGACAATGAGTTTTTATCAAATCTCCTGGCGTCGCGTTCTTAATATCATTCATTAATTTATTTTCATCCTTAGATAACCCTCGTTTTAATGTCCTTCGGGAACGTGAGGTAAACAGTGGTAATAATTCCTCGATAGAAAGCTTCTGAAGGTCCTCGAGGGTTCTTCCATGATACTGGAATTCTTTTTTCCGAATTTCGACTTTTTTTCGTTCTCTTTTCCGTCTGCTTTTGGCTGCTGATCCAAACTTTATCTGTGCCATACTCGTTACCTTCTCCCAGTCCTCCGCGCAGCAAGATTCCCTACTTTTCTACCAGGTGGTGCACCTCGAGAAACACAACTTGGTTTGCCGACGTGTTGATGACTCCCACCACCATGCGGATGATCCACAGGATTCATTGCCACACCTCGTACGACTGGATAATTTCTCCCTTTACCACGCTGAGCATGCCATTTCTTACCTGCCTTCATAAACGGCTTTTCATGCCGTCCACCACCGGCAGCAATTCCAATAGTTACCCGACAGAGCGAATCCAACGTCTTGAATCGACCTGAGGGAAGCCGAATAATAGTCTTATGAGCATCATGGGAAATTACATAGGCACTGCTCCCACCAGCTCGAACCATTTTCCCTCCATCACCTGGTGTGATTTCGATATTGTAAATAGGATATCCCTCAGGGACGTTGCCAATCGGCATGATATTACCAAGCTCACAATCAGCCTTACTCGCCGTGAATTTTATCTCATGACCGATAGAGGTCCCTTCAGTCGCAATCATCAATACTTTTTTGTTATTCTCCATTCGCACCTCAGCAACAGGAGCACTTCGACCCGGGTCATGGATAATTGCCTCAACAACCCCTTTTGTTTTCCTCTCGTTCGTATACTGAATATTTCCTCGATATTTATGAGACGGGACATTATACCGCCCGCGGACTCGCCCTCGGCGTTGTTGGATAAGATTTTTTCCCATGGTTCACCTCTTTAGAAGACTCCTATGCGCATGCCAAGATCCTCTGCCTTGTATTCAGGCATGAAGACAACGGTCGCATGTTTACCTTTTGAAGTTATTCGAGTGTTCACCGATTTTACTTTCACAGAAAACATTTTTTCAACTGCTTTTTTTATCACTGCTTTATTTGCAGTTCTTTTCACTACAAACTCCAATGCATTATTCTTTTCCATATGACTCATCGATTTTTCTGTGACGAAAGGAAATAAAATGATTGAGTACGGATCCATGGTCATTATTTTGCACCCCCGAGTTGAGTTAAGGCAGATTTCGTAAAAATAGTCAATCTCCCTGCGATACCGCCTGGTGCGAGCAACTCGATATTGAGTTGATGCGGTTTTGTAATATCGACACCGCTAAGATTCTGTGAACCTTTTTCAATGGCATCTTTTGTTGATACAATGAGTACTGATTTTGGTTCACGGTATTTCCGTCCTCTCATTTTTCCTTTACCGGCCCGAATGTGTGTCCCGTCTGCTGATCGTTGGATATCAGAGTAGATGCCGATTTTTTCTAAAATCTCAACGACGTCTTTTGTCTTTTTAACATTTTCAAAATCGTCTTCAATGACAATGGGCAGAGTGATTTTTTCATTAAAACGATGCCCTCTTTTTGCGACAACCTCTTTGGTTGCTGTTGCTGCAAGAGCAGAATTACGTGCAAGTTGATTTTCTTTTTTGTTCATTTTTTCTTTCCAGTTCCGTTCAACTTTAGGGGGATGGGCACGTCGACCACCAACGACATTCGGGGCGAGCGCCGCTGCCTGTCCTTGTGTCAACCGGGGTACTCGGGACATACCTCTGCCTTTTCCAACGGATGCAACTGCATGTCTTGTTCCAGCGAACGGGTCTGAACCATACGGCTGTCTTTTATTGGAATGAATGACTTCAAAGGATTTCTTGATAATATCAGGACGATAGGGAGTCTCGAAGACTTTCGGAAGATCGATTTTTTCTTTGACCGTCCCGTCCATACCATAGATATTCACTTTGGTCATGATTACGCACCTTGTTTACTCGTTGTTGAGACATAGGTAATTTCTGCTTTCTGGATTTTTACACCACGTTGATATCGAACTGCATCTCGCATGCCAATCAACCGTTTGACAGGGCCCGGGATAGACCCATGAATTAAAACGTAAGCATTCCGAATCACACCGTAATTGGGAAAACCACCAGCCGGTGTTATTTCCTCGCCATTTTCTCCGATTTTCAAGACACGCTTGTTATATTCTGTACGTTGGTGATATCCCATCTGTCCGGCTTGTGGAACGGTTGCTTGTACCCAGCTAGGATGCCAGGACCCCGCAGTTCCAATCATCCGGCGATGCTTAGAGTTTTTGTGTAATAAGAGTTTGACATGATGCCTTTTTATGGTACCTTGCCAGCCTTTCCCCTTGGTGACGGCAATGGTGTCAAGCATGTCTCCTTCCTTGACGACATCATTTATCTTCAGTTCCTTCCCAAGGAGTTCTTTTACGTATTTAATTTGATCCTCAATTGTTCCCCCACCGATTTTCACCTCACTTATCTCTGGTGCTTTCTTTGTTGTCCCTGTGACGAGTTCGGGTTGAGTATACAGGATGACTCTGATTTCGTCAGAGTCTTTGAAAATATCCCAATTTTTTTCTTTTTGATTTTTAACAAGAGGAATCCGTCGTGCTAATTCAGGATCGAGTTTTTCTGCCCATATTTCACCAGTGCAATGCAGCCCATAGGCAGTGCGTTGGTACGCTCTACCCGCTGCGATTTTCATTGGCGGTGTTTCCACAACGGTGACAGCCATTTTAACTTCTCGACCTGAAGTCGTGGAAGTCGGTCGGTAATCGACGATGAATGCATGGGTCATTCCGGCTTTATAGCCGAAGAATCCTTGGATTTTTGGTTTGTCGTTACCTTCTGCCCAGTTTTTAATATGGGGTGTTTCTGTTTTTGCTCGTTTGCGTGGCCAATAACCATGTGACCCTCGTTTCGGATGGTGGATATCTGGCATAATATATCCTCTTCTTTTTATCTTGGAAATAGCAGTGATTTCATTTTATCTCAACCGTGACACTTCCAAAACAATCAAAAATCTTTTGGATTGTTTCTTACCGGGGTTCTTAGAGAATTGCCCGATCATGTCTGGTCAAGACAAGGAAGTAAGGCATAAAGGAATTGGTATATAAATGTTGTTGCTCCTATTGATGTTCTAAAAAAATCCTGCTCCTAATCTAATGGTAACATCATGAATCAATATGAATATTATTTATTTCTAGTTCTATAATGTAATATTGGTTAGACAAGTCATAATGTATTTAATCATATCAAGCATACGTATTCGATAAAGGTGGTGTCATAATGAATACTGTAATCGATGAATTCGGTCAAAACGCTGGAAAGGTATGGCAGACATTAAACGAAAAAGGACCGCTCTCGGAGATAAAATTGATAAATTTTACATTATTGAAGGATTGTCAAATACGTACTGCTGTTGGTTGGCTTGCAAGGGAAAACAAGATATGTCGTAATGGTACTGTTTATAAGATCGGAGGGACAAATCTCGTTGAGCAAATTGGTTCAGATGCTGGTACGATTTATACCCTTCTCTCAAAGCAACAACGTGAAATTGATATTTTTTCGCTATCGCGGTTGTCGAGAATTAATGTCAACGATGTGTATGCTGCAATCGGATGGCTTGCAAGAGAGGACAAAATTGATGCAAAAACAGTGATGAAACAAAAGAATGATCAGCTGAAAGTATCGTTGAAATAATAAGATTTCTTTTCGGGCATTAGGACACTTTTTTCTAGCTCATATCAGATTACTTGGGTTCTTTCCGATGCAAGGTCATGTTGATTTTCTTAACCTAGAGATAGCAATATTTCATGAAATATGTTGTGTGTCGAAGTACTCTTGTAATTGTATTTGTTATTACAAGTGATTGTAAAATTAAATTTTTATTTAAAATAATTTTATATTTACGTGTTAAAAAGTTGGTCTTTATTATGAAAATTTTGGAAACATATTGGTAATATACCAATATTTTTAAATAGGGGAGTTGAGATAATATATATTATTCATACACGACTATCCCTCATAATGATAGGGATTAATTCAAAACTAACAAAGGTGAACATATGAAAGAAAAACCACGGAAAAAGTTGATAATATGCATCATAACAATTGTCCTCAGCACAATTGGACCTATACTCCTCGCGGGATGTACCAACCAACAAAGCAATATCATAAAAATATCCGGGGCGAATGCACTACAACCCATGATGGAAGTATGGGCAAAAGAGTATCAAAAAATTTATCCTGAGATACGAATCGATGTCTCCGGTGGAGGAGCCGGAAAGGGAATGACTGAAGCTCTCGCTGGGGTTGCCGACATCGGAATGTATTCGAAGGATGTCACTAGTAATGACATCGCCAATGGTGTCTTTTGGGTTTCAGTGGCATCTGATGCGGTCATCGCCACAATGAACAGCCAAAATCCTGTCAAGGACCTTATTCTTGCACAAGGTGTCACAAAAGCTCACCTCCGAGATATTTTTATAAACATCTATGAGAATAGAACCTTTGCAACATGGGGGCAACTTGTAGGCAATCCAAACGCAAGTACGCAGAGAATATGGGTGTTCACTCGCCAGGATTCCTGTGGTGCTGCGGAGATGTGGGCGAAATATCTAGGACCGTATTTGCAGGATAATTTAACCGCTGCGGCAGACGCGGCACAAATTGAGGATGCAGGTGTCCGAACTGCCGTTCAAGGAAATGTGAATTCCATAGGGTACAACAACATCAATACAGTCTACGACATACAAACAAAGCTTCCTTATACAGGTATAGTACCTATTCCTCTTGACCTCAATGAAAATGGTATACTTGATGAAAACGAGAGCTTCTACAATAATAGCACAGAAATTATCAATGCGATTCGAAATCACATCTACCCCTGGCCCCCTGCACGCAATCTTCAACTGGTAACAAAGGAAGGGTTTACAGGAATAGTGAAGGATTTTATCGAGTGGATTTTAACAGAGGGGCAACAGTACGTAGAAACAAGCGGTTATCTTAAACTACCAGATCAAACCCTTCAATTGCAAAGACAATATTTAGATTCGGGAACAAGACCAGAAATAGGTTAATTATCTATGGATAGAAGAACGCTCCGAGACTTCTTCGGAACAAAACTCATGCTGGGAATAACTGTAGTAGTAACGCTAATTTTTTTTTCAATTTTCTTCCTTTTGCTCTATAAATCCCTCTTTATTTTCGAGCAGCACTCATTAGTAGAAATCTTATTTTCATCTGCATGGAACCCAGGGTTTAACCAATTCGGTCTTTACCCTATCCTTGTAGGTACGATACTAGTAACCGGGATTGCATTACTCATTGCGGTACCTATTTCTATTCTCAGCGCAGTCTATATTGTAGAATATGCTCCGAAGAAGATACGTAGAATCATTCGACCCTTTATCGATGTTCTCGCAGGTGTTCCTTCAGTGGTTTATGGATTATGCGCTTTGCTTTTTTTAGTACCTCTCGTAAAAGATGTCATCGCACCCTGGTTTGGAATTGAAACAACAGGGTATTGTATCTTAACCGCTTCAATTATCCTTGCAATCATGGTCTTTCCGATCATCATCTCCTTATGTGTTGAATCGTTTCATGCAATTCCGCTCTCCCTGCGAGAAGCATCGCTTTCTATTGGGGCGACAAAATGGGAGACAGTAAAAAAGGTGATTTTTCGAGCGTCAGCCCCAAGCATCATCTCAGCAGTTTTTCTAGGATTTGGAAGAGCCTTTGGAGAAACCATCGCAGTCAATATGGTCGTTGGAGGGATCACTCGCACTCCCTCGACGTTGTTTTCCCCAGGGCAAACACTTGCTTCGTTGATCGTATCTGCATACGGTGATATGATGTCCTCACCGTTGTATGAATCCGCGTTAATGATGGTCGCATTAATCCTCTTTATCGTAGTCTTACTCTTCAACATCTTTGGTATCTTTATTTTACGGCGAGCAAAAAAGAGGTGGAACTTTTGAATAAACGAACAATCGAAGAAGCCATATTCAAGCTCCTCATGATATTTTCTATTTCCATCGTTGTGGGCAGCTTAATCATTATCATTGCCTTGGTTATTATCAACGGTAGCCCTGCCCTAACACTTGAATTACTCACGCAGACATCAAGCGGGGAATTTTATTTAGGGGCAGGAGGAGGCGGAATCCTCAATGCCGTTCTTGGTTCACTCATTCTTGCGTTACCCGCTACCGGTCTTGCCTGTGTTATCGGGTTAGCCATCGCGGTGTATCTTCAAAAAGATTTTATTCATTCATGGGTTGCCGGATTCGTTCGATTTTGCCTTGAAATTCTCTGGGGCATTCCTTCCATTATTTATGGTGTGTTTTGTTTTTTAATTATGATCTACCTGGGTATGAGTGCATCCGTAATCGTCGGTATTCTCGCATTGACCCTCCTGGAAATCCCCATAATCACGAGGTACATGGATGAGTCTATCAAACTTGTTCCCCTCGGTTTAAAGGAAGGAGCATACTCCCTTGGTTTAACAAAATTCGAAACGGCACTCAAGGTAGTTCCCCGACAAGCACTCCCTGGCATTCTCGCAGGGATACTTCTTGGATTAGGCCGAGGGATCGGGGATGCTGCCTCGATTCTCTTTACTGCGGGATTTACCAATCGCATCCCTGGTTCTATTTATGATTCCACAGCCGCACTCCCAACAATGATCTTCCAGCTTTCCACCTCATCGTTACCCGTTGTACGTCAGAAGGCAAGTGCGACCGCACTTGTGTTACTAATCATGGTTTTTTCTATCAGTATCCTTTCAAGAACCCTTTCAAAACGATATATGAAACATATCATTAAATAAAAATTAAAAAGAGGAAAAAAGAAGATGTCAACAGAAAGTCCTATCCAAATAGAAACCAAGAACCTCAATGTGCGCTTTCATGGCAATCACGTCCTCCGGAACATTGATATAAAAATTCCAGCAAAAAAATTAACAGCAATTATCGGTCCGTCAGGTTGCGGGAAGACAACCTTATTGAAATCCTTCAATCGATTGCTCGAGATACAGGATGACGTGAAAATATCAGGTCAAATATTAGTCAATGGGAAAAACATCCTGGTCTCAGGGCTAAACGTACCTGATATACGCAAGAAAATGGGGCTACTCTCACAAAAACCATATCCTTTGCCGATGTCCATTTATGATAACATCGCGTATGGGCTGCGGATTCATAGCATAAAAAATAAAAATGAAATTGAAAGCACTGTTGAAAATTGTCTAAAGGAGGTTGGCCTGTGGAACGAAGTGAAAGACAGGCTTCATGACCCTGCGACAAGACTTTCCGTTGGACAACAACAGCGGCTTTGTTTAGCCCGAGCAATCGCTGTTGAGCCAGAGGTTGTTCTCTGTGATGAACCTACATCCGCTCTTGATCCCCTTGCCGCGCAGCAAATTGAAAAATTGCTCTTAAAGTTAAAAAAAGAATACACGGTCGTGTTAGTGACCCATACACTCCGTCAAGCAAAACGAGTCGCTGACTATGTTATCTTCCTTTATTTTGGTACGGTTGTCGAACAAGGATCGGCAGAGACATTCTTCAACGATCCAAAAAACCCCGAAACAAAAGCGTATCTTAGCGGGGAAATTAGTTAGTGAAACCTCAATTTGAAATACGATATATTAGATTTGATGAAGTGAGAGCAATGAAAATTGAATTAGATCACGTGAAATGCATAAAAGAAACTGCGATAACAATCCGAGGATCACGTCGACGAATAACTGTACCCTCGGAGGTTGTTGACCTTCTGAATCTGAAAGATGGTGATAAAATCAGATGGGTCGTCCTGAACAATCGAACAATTACTCTTTCAAAAGTAAAATAAAGAAAGAGAGGGATTTTTAAACCCCGTCTACTTCTTTTCCGTAGGCTTGTTTTGGTGTAATGCTACTTGCGATTCCCGCTGCAATGATTATCTTAATAATATCTCCAATAAGGAATGGTATAAGACCCATCAGTAGAATGCTCCAAAGGTTAAAGGTTGCTCCCGAAAAAGAAAGCCAGCCATAGAGTTGTAACAGTCCAAGACCAAAGACAATGCCAAAATTAGCAAAAATCATCAACGCGAACATCGTCCAATATTTTCGCGATCGAACGTATGTATCAATGCAATATCCAAGGAAAAAGGCAGCAAGGACAAATCCGATGAGATAGCCACCAGTCGGACCAGCCAGATACGAAATTCCTCCGTTCATCCCAGCAAACCAGGGAACTCCTACCATTCCCACGCCAAGGTATATACTTTGACTAATACCACCCCACCATTTGCCCAGAACGACTGCACTGAGCAAAACTGCAAATGTTTGACCGGTTAACGGAACAGGTGACCCTGGAAGATAAAAACGTACTTGGGCAAGAAGTGCAGTGATACATGCAAAACTTATCGCGAGAATTACTTTATTATATACTTCAAGTTGATAGCGCCATTTGAAAAACGCGTATCGAGCATATTTGTATTTATTGACATACGTTGTTATTTCCATTTGTATTAACCTCCAGGGTGGAAAAATTCATGAGGGGGTAACAGGTGCTAATAAAAGAAGTTTTTGTATCATCTTTCACAGTAGAGCATCTATATGAGCCTTGTCATTTTAAAAAGAAAGAATGCTACTGAAATGTATGCTGGAAGGTTTATAGGATAGTATTGGTATACAAGAGGTCGCCTTTGTTGTTTTGGTCAGATAAAAACAAAATTTTACTGATGAATCATCGGACTCATTGAGTCGACGTTTTATATGTCCAGCATCTGTACAAAATTCAAAGATATTTGAGCAGAGCATTAGATTGTACTACAACACAGAAACAATAATTAAGTGCTCCTGATATGTCACTGCTCATGGTGCAAGTCCCACGTGGAACACGGGATTTTATTCCTGATGAAATGCATAAACGCCGTTATTTAGAACATAATATGGCTAAGACTTTTACCTCATTTGGATTTGGTGAAATCCAGACACCAACTTTTGAAAATTTAGAACTATTTACCGCAAAATCTGGAGAATCAATTATCAACGAGCTTTATACCTTTACAGACAAAGGTGGCCGGGAACTAGCGCTACGTCCTGAACTAACAGCTCCGGTAATCCGATGTTATGTCGAGCGATTACAGATGGAACCAAAACCACTAAAATTATTCTATTTTGGGAATTGTTACCGGTACGACCGCCCACAGAAAGGGAGGTACCGGGAGTTTCAACAAGCAGGTTGTGAAATTATTGGAGTTGATACGTGTGAATCGTCTGCAGAATTGCTCACACTCGCCTATACGCTTCTGAAAAACACCGGTTTAACAAATATCCAATTGAACATCGGAAATCTCACAATAATAAGCGCCATTTTTAAAAAATTTCATCTCTTGAAAGATGATCAAAAAATACTCTTACCACTCATCGATAAGTCGCAGTTTGACGATCTAAAAATTGCTCTGAGGGACTGTAATATTCCTAAAAATGATGTAGAAAGATTAATCCATCTCCTCCAAACATCCGATCTCAACGAGATCCGCTCTTTTATCGCTGATATTCCTGAAGCAAAGAAAGAGTTAGACACAATGGAAATGACACTTGATTTGCTACAAAACGCGTTTCATATGAAAGAATATACGATAAAATTAAGCATCGTACGGGGACTTGATTATTATAATGGTTTGGTCTTTGAAATCGATGCTCCTATCCTTGGAGCTGAAAAACAACTCTGCGGGGGAGGTTCTTATGAACTTGTTCCCTTATTCGGTGGCGCTAAAGTACCAACCTCTGGTTTTGCGATTGGGTTTGATAGGACCCTTCTTGCTTTAGAAGAGGAAGGATTTATATTCCCCCCCTTAGAGCTTGATGTTTTCATCATTCCAGTGAACCAAGACATGGTTGCAACATCGGTCCAAATTGCTCAAGAATTGCGAAGCCATGACATCTCTGTTGATTTCGATCAACTCCGTCGAGGGATAGGAAAATCCTTGAAATATGCAGATGCAAGACATGCAAAAAAGGTCATTATTGTTGGTCCAAAGGAACTAGAGAAAAAAGCAGTAACCTTACGAGATATGAAGACCGGAAATCAAGAAAGTATCCCATTAACAGAGATTTACTCAAGATTTTCCAAAATCTAGCCTGTAAAAGGATTCTGAATGAAAAAAAAAATTTATATTATCGATACCTCAGCAATTCTTTCTGGAAAACCGATTGCGATATGCGATGCATCATTCATTACTGTACCTGGTGTCTCTGATGAATTTCGTCCAGGTGGAAAAGATTTTCAAACCTTTGAGTTACTAAAAGAAACTGGACTTACGATTCATATCCCGTCAAAAGAATCGATGGACTCTGTGAAAAAAACAGCACAAAAAACCGGTGACGATCGCAGACTTTCTCAGGCAGATATGGAAATTGTTGCATTAGCAATGGATATAAATAAAACACAAAATCAAGAGGCGATTCTTCTTAGTGATGACTATTCGATACAGAATGTCGCATCAACACTGAATATCAAATTCCAGGGTCTTTTACAAAAGGGAATAACAAAAAAGTTTAAATGGGCCTCTCGCTGTCCAGGGTGCGGAAAACAATTTAATGAGATGAAAAAAATCTGTCCTATCTGCGGAACAACAACAAAAAGTTCTCTTATTCATAAAAAAGACCTCTGATTGTGTGAGCTTATGAACATCAAAAAAATGCTTATTCAGTTTTGGAAAAGTGAGGATAACAAGATTTCAATAATACGGGATGTCGTTGTCGCATTACTTGCCGTTTTTATCATATTAATAATCTTGTGGGGATATACAGGCCAGTGGTTTGCTGCCCCAATGGTCGCAATAGAATCGGGGAGCATGGAGCACCCAAATCCTCCCTTTGGTCGATTAGGAACAATCGATGCAGGCGACATGGTGCTTGTTCAGAAGGTTTCGGAGATGGACGATATTGTCCCTCATGGTGGCTCAATATTGGGTGCGGAGGCTGAGAACGGATGGCAATCCTATGGGGATTATGGTGACGTTATTATCTATAAACCTCTTGGAAGAACCGATGTTTCTCAGATTATCCACCGTGCCATGTGTTGGGTTGATGTTGAGAAACATAACGGAGGGACGACCTATACTATTCTAGATTATGGTATTTATAATGCAACAAGCCTCACTATCCCTGAATTAGGCTTGAACAATCGTGACCCCGGGTGGACCCATTCGGGGTTCTTGACAAAGGGGGACAACAACGAGATAATAGATCAGATTACTGATATCTGCCCAGAACCAATCCTCCTTGAATGGGTGTCAGGAAAAGCACGACTTGAAATTCCCTGGCTTGGCACCATTAATCTCTTTTTTGAGGATGTTCTGCATGGGAAAAATACAGTCGGTAATGTTCATCAGGATAGCCTGATTTGTCTTGGTATTGTGATTTCAATTCTTATCTCAATACCAATCATCCTTGATGTGTACGATTATCTGAAAAAACGTAAGAAAATAGTCCAACCATAAGAAGTAATCTTCATAGAAATAATATCTCTGTCTCATAAATGGCCATAAGGTGAAAAAAAAAAAATCATTTTAGTCGTCTAATGATCAGTAGTATCAAACACTTCCCATTCAACGAATTCCTCACATTCGGCAATGATTCTCTGAGCGATTTTTTTCTTCAGACCGTTTTTCACAAGGTCCTTTACCGATGCCTGTCGTAATTTTTCTATAGAGGTATATCCGCAGTTATTGAGAATTAAAGCGATGTCTTGGTCAATGCTATCGAATGCGACAAACGGATCGTTTCTCTCGGGTTGGCTCGTCAATTTTTCTTTAATTACTGCTTCTTTCATACGCACATCCATCTTTTTCTTTGCATTTGCCTCTTCTTTCATCCTGAATTTCTGCTCGTCTCGTTCCTTTTTTTTACGTTCTTTTTCCATCTTTTTTTCAAACGCCTTTGTTTTTCGGTGTTCTTTTTCTTCTGCTGCTATTCGTACTAACTCCATTGTATTTTTTTGTTGTTCTGCCTTTTTACGTTCATCGACAATCCCAGCGTCTTTTGCCGTTCCAATACTCAATTTGCTTATCTCCAATCGATCTTTCTTCTCAGCAACTTGCTTGTGTTTGCGTTCTTCCCTTTCTTTTTCCTTTAATCGAAGCTCTTTGAGTGCAAATGCTTTCTCTTTTTCCTCTTGCTCCTGTTGTAAACGCATTTTTTCATTACGATTTTTTTCTTCTACGGCTCGTCTTGCGAGCTTCTCTTCTATTTTTTTCTGTTTTAATTGATCCCTATTTGCTCTTGTCTCGTCAAAGAGTTGTCGGCGTTTCTGTTCCTCTACCTTTTTTTGTATTTTTTGTTCTTTCAGTTTCTTTTTTAACTCCCGACGTTCCAATCGTTCTTGTTCCTTTCGTTCCCGTTTGAGCCGTTTCTGTTCCTGTTTTTGTAACGCCAATACTGATTTTTTCGTATCATTGGAGGGTGATTCTTCTATGACAACATTACTAGGAAGATCCGTCTCTTCGGATACTTCCTCATCAAATGATTCCCAGGTTGTAATCCCTGATTCTTCTTTTCGACCCGCTGTCTTTTTCTTTCGGCTTTTTTCTTTTTTTCCTATCGCAATTTGAGGAATTTTTGTTTTTTCGGTAGTCGTCTTCTTCTTTTCGGGATGAATCGGTGCAACGATAGGTGTTCTTTTTGCTGTTTTTTCCTTCAGGGGCTTTTGTTTTACTTCCGAAGGTGCAGTCGTGTGTGTTGGTTCAAGTTTCTTTTGTTTCTGTGTCCCCTGGTTTATTTGTTCAGTGTGTGGTAGTTCAAATTTTAATTTCCGTTCATGTTCCTTTGCGAGTCGCTTTGCTTCCCGTTCTTTTTCCTTCGCTATTTTTATTGCCTGTTTTTCTTCTCTCTTTTTTTGTTTGTGTTCTTCTTTTTCCTTTTTTCGTAAGGCTAGCTGGTCCAAACGAACTTTTTCTTCGCGTTCCTTTAAAAGACGTTGTTCCTCCTGTTCTTTTTCCTTTTTTTTCACAGCGGCCTTTTTTTCTTCTAATGATTTTGTCTTTTGGGTTTGCCGTTGCGCATGTTGAAATTCTATCCACTCTAGCTTTAATTTCCTATCATGTTCTTTGGAGACTCGTTTTGCTTCTCGTTTTTTTTCTTTTAACGTCAAACGCGCCTGTCTCTCCTCGTTCTTTTTTCTCTTACGGTCCTCCCTTTGTTTTCTTAAGACACCGATGCCGTCCTGTTGTGATAAGTCTTCAGGCTCGTGAACAAGCAACTGGCCATCCCGATCGTTTTTTTCTGTCACAGTCACGGTTTGGGGCTGTTCTCTATGTTTTTCTTCTTCCAGCGGGAGGTGTCTGGTCTGGGATAACTCCATAGGTACCTTTGTTTCTTTTCCAGTGATACGGTGTTTTACTTCGAGTTTCCCCTGTTTTTTTTCTCTCTTTTTTTGTTTATCGTCCGTAGCTTGCTTTATTTCTCCGATTAATGGTTTTATCTCTCTTTTTTCGGGGATTGCGACGGTAAATTCAACTGGTTCAAATAGAGGGATATTTTCTTTCGATTCTTTTGAAAAGGACGAGCGGCTGGATTGTTCTATTTCGATTGGTGTTGTCTTTTGAGTGAAAACCTCTGCGGCTTTTTCTACTTCTTTATCTGGATTTTTATGAAAAATGTGTAACTTCTTCCCAAGTTGAGCCTCAACGAGATGCTCTGTCTTACTCTTTTGAACGGGAGCCACAGGTATAAATTCTACAGAAGTCTGCGGTTTTTCTGAATGATCAACAGATGTTACTTCGAAAAATTTCTGTTGTGCAGTCACAATTTTTTCAATTTCATAGAGTGGTTCTGAAACAAACAAATCATCTTTGACATAGATAAAATTCACAAGGGACGGTTCAGGTTTTTTTTCTTGTTTTATGTCCCGTGGACCAAAATCAATCTGAATGACTCGCTCATCTTTTTTCTTCATTTCCCCTTTCTTATGGACCACAACCTGTGGTGTCAGAGGTTCAGACCGGGCTGGACTAACATCTGAAGCCAACATCTGTCTACGATCGTTATATGACTCATCAGAAAGTCGTTTTCGTAAAGACTCAAGTCGTTCTGTTTCATATGGTGAGAGTGTTTTTTGTTTTGGCAACGAGGCGCTATCGATTAGCTCGTGCAACTTTTCAATATCTTTTATTCGTGTTTTTTTCTCTCTCACCATCGTCCTTGAAAAGAGTTCTCAAGTATTAATAAATTTTCCTAAAAATCAAAATCTTCTCTAATTAACATAGAGAATATGATACTCCTATGTTTTGGGCCTTGTCACGAGATGTTCGTCGCATACGAGAGAGGGTCTTTGACCCCAGCTTGTTTAAAACCCTTCAACCGTAATAGACAAGAATCACAACGACCACATGCGAAGTATCCTCCTTGATAGCACGACCAGGTATTGGAAAAAGGCACATGGAGTGTTATTCCCCTCTTTATTATTTCAGCTTTTGTAAAATGGAGAAGAGGTGCCTTAATATGTAACTTTTTTCCTTCAAAACTTCGCTGAGTCGCAAGATTTGCCAGTCGTTCAAAGGTTTTGATATAGATCGGTCGACAGTCAGGATATGCAGAGTAATCAACAGCGTTCGCACCAATAAAGATTGCATCGGCATCGATGGTTTCAGCATAGGCTAATGCGAATGAAAGAAATATGGTATTACGTGCAGGAACATAGGTCGATGGTATGGTCTTTCCGATGTCCTGCACCTTGTGGTATTCAATTTTTTTCGTCGATGTTTTAAACAGTGATGATCCGCCAAACTTTTCAAGATCAAGAGTGAAAAACAGATGAGTTTTTACTCCAACGGTTTTGGCTATGCTCTTTGCACACATCAGTTCCTTTGTGTGCCTCTGCCCATAGCGAAACGATAATGCATACAGGTCGTACCCCTGTTTTTTCGCGATGAACGCGGTAACAGCTGAATCAAGACCACCGGAAAGTAAACAGACTGCTTTTTTTTTCATATCTCATCGATTCCAAAGGGGGGACATCAGGCGAAGCTTCTCAACGACCTGTGGAATTTTCTCAGAGACATACGTTATCTCTTCTTTTGTGTTTTCTCGTCCAAGTGTTAATCGGACAGATCCATGTGCTTGCACGGGGTCTAGCCCTATTGCAAGAAGCACATGAGATGCTTGTAATTTCTGCGACGAACAAGCTGATCCTGTGGATGTTGCAATTCCTTCTTCATCTAAGCCAAGAAGAAGCGATTCTCCTTCTACACCGGTAAACCGGAAATGCGCATTATTCACCAGTCGTTTCTGACGATGGCCATTGAGGTAGCTTTCTTCGATTTCTAATGTGGCGTTAATGAGCATATCTCGAAGTGTTTTCATGGTGGCTATGTCGCTTTTCATTCGTTTTAATGCAAGTTCACAGGCTTTTCCTAAACCAACAATCCCTGGGACGTTCAGCGTGCTACTTCGTATACCCTTCTCATGTCCTCCTCCATGGATGATTGGTTGAAGCTTAACACCATTACGAATAAAAAGGGCTCCAATCCCCTTTGGCCCATAAATCTTATGAGAAGATAACGCGAGTAAATCGATGTGCTGTTTTTTGACGTTAATTGGGACCTTTGTTACTGCTTGAACTGCATCAGTATGAAAGAGGATGTCATGTTCATGGGCAACCTTACCGACCTCTTCGACAGGTTGGATGGTTCCAATCTCATTGTTCGCGAACATTACGGAGAGAAGAAACGTGTTTTTTGAAATCGATTCTTTGAGTGTTTCGAGGTTGATGATTCCGTCAGCATCAACAGGAAGATATTTTATATTAAATCCTTGTGTTTCAAGATGTCGACAGGCTTCAAGGACTCCAGGATGTTCAATTGCGGAAATAATAATATGGGGTCCTTTGGTTGTTCTTTTTTCTTTGTTGAGATAAGCAATTCCCTTTATCGCAAGGTTATCCGACTCTGTTCCACCAGCGGTAAATACAATTTCATCATCACGAGCACCTAGGATATTACTGACATGAACTCGTGAGCTGTCAACTGCGTCTCGTGCGTCTCTTCCGAATGTATGAATCGATGAGGGGTTCCCATAGTATTTTGAGAAATATGGAAGCATCGCATCAAGTACTTCATCATCAACTTTCGTGGTAGAGGCATGATCAAGGAAAATACGTCTCATTGTCCGTCACCTTACTTGATTTCCATCATTCGTTGGAGTGGCAGATATGCCTTCCGCATAACCTCCTCTGAGAGATGGATCTGTGGTTCTAAAGTCTCTAGACTTTTTAATACTTTTTCTGGAGTTGTTTTCTTCATATTTGGGCATATCGCCGAGGGGATCGGATAGAATTTCTTATCAGGGTTTTCTTTTTCCAGTCGATAACAAAGACCTTTTTCTGTACCGATGATAAATTCCTTTTTTTCTGATTTCCTCGCAAACTCAACCATTCCATTTGTTGAAAACGCGAAATCTGCTAGCTCAATAATCTCTGGTTGGCATTCGGGATGAACAAGGATTGCTGCTGCAGGGTGTTTCTTCTTTAATGTAAGGATGTCCTCTTTTTTTATGTCATGGTGAGTTCGACAGACCCCCGGCCAGAGAATCATTTCTTTCTCCGGAACCTGTTTCTGTATGTATAATCCTAAGTTACGGTCAGGAACAAAAATGATTTTTTGAGCGGTTCTGCTTTTTACAATCTTGACACCATTTGCAGACGTACAACAGATGGTAGCAAGCGCTTTAATATCAGCGGATGTGTTGATATAGGTAACCACATCTGCATCTGGGTGTTCTTTGATGAGCCATTCAAGGCTTTCGGGGTCAACCATTCCCGCCATGGGACAGTTCGCGGTTTTATCAGGAAGAATTACGGTTTTTTTCGGGTTTAGAATCTTTGCTGACTCTGCCATGAAATCGACACCGCAAAATACGATAACCTCTGCACTAGTTTTTGTTGCTTTGAGGGAGAGGTCAAGTGAGTCTCCGAGATAATCAGCGATATCTTGAATTTCTGGGTTTTGATAGTTATGAGCTAAAATGATGGCATTATGTTGTTTCTTCAACTCTTGAATCCGTTGTTGTATTGATTTCTGCATAGAAATATAACTCGTGATTTTTGTCCTGAATACTGCTCTGGGGCATAAAGCTTGCCCCGCTCTGATTTTTATTTAACAAAGGAAAATCTATTTATCCTTGTTTCTGTTTTACATGTCATAGGAGATGGTTCGCAGATGGATGTTGGAGCATTTATCATTGGTTTGCTCATCGGTGTTTTTACGATTGGAATTGCCATAGAGATTGGAATGAGGCGGGTGAATAAAGCTCAACCAGCCACCAGACCGACCCATAAATGGAGCCTGATTGAAATTGCAAATCCACGTATCATCGCAGAGTATATGGGGGCTATTGAACTTCCAAAGAACGCACGAATTGTGGTCAATGAATATGATACAGGAGTGGATTTAAAGGGAATTGAAGTGAAACGTCATTCTGGTATCCGGGGAAACTTTATTCTTGGTGATGATCGAGCATTGATTCTTTCAGGACCAATTAAAAAGGATGAACTGGGGATTTGGACCGTTGAAAAGGAGATGCTTGAAAAACTCAATAAGTATTTTAATGATAGTTGGCAGAAAGCTGTGCCTCTAGTAGACGACGAGCAAGACGATGAGCATTCTCATTAAACGTTCAACGATTCTTACTCAAAATGATTCCCGACAGCGAATCCATGGTGATTTGTATATTGATGATTCGGTGATTACCGAGATATCACAAAAACCTCTTTCTATCGAGGCGGACTATAAGATTGATGGATCAAACTTCCTTGTTTTACCTGGGTTGATCAATACTCATACCCATATTCCTATGACATTGTTACGGGGATATGGCGATGACATGCTGCTTGGAGATTGGTTGGCGCAACGAATCTGGCCTGTCGAAGCACAACTGACCAAGAAATCTGTTGAGAGTGGGACCCAGTTGGGTCTGTTAGAGATGATTGCATCAGGGACAACCTCATACCTTGACATGTATTTCTTTGAAGAAGCTATCGCACAAGTAACAAAAAGAACAGGGGTACGGGGATTCCTTGGTTTCGCTCTGATCGATTTTGATACACCTGAGTTTGAAGCATCAGCGTTGCTCCCGCAATGTGAACAGTTCATAAAACGGTGGAAAGGAAATTCTTTGATTTCTCCCCTGGTCGCGCCACACAGTACGTATTCCTGCAAACCAGAAACCCTCCAGAAAGCCCTGGAGATCGCAACGAAAAATGATGTACATTTGCATACCCATTGCTCAGAAACCAGAGACGAAGTCTACGATGTGGAACGGAAATATGGGGTACGACCTGTCGAGCAGCTTAAACATATGGGTTTTTTGAAAAATGGTACAAGCCTTGCGCATTGCGGGTGGATTACAAAAAATGAGATCGTTGATATGAAAAACACGGGTGTCTCGGTATCCCACTGCCCAGTGAGTAATATGAAAATCGCAACCGGTGCCTTTGCTCCAATCCCTGAACTCCTCGATGCTGGTGTAGCTGTTGGTCTTGGGACGGATGGTGCAGCAAGTAATAATACCCTTGACATGTTTGAAACGATGAAATTCTGTGCACTGGTTCATAAGAATCATCGTTGGGATCCTACGGTGCTCCCCGCACAGACGGTGTTTGATCTCGCGACTCTTGGTGGCGCCAGCTGTCTTGGTGTTGAGCACATGCTTGGTTCAATCCAGGAAGGGAAAACCGCTGATCTGATCATGATTGATTTGCACAAACCTCATTTGACACCTCTTCATGACCCGGTGTCTCACCTTGTCTACGCAGTCCGAGCGGCGGATGTCGCGACAACAATTGTAAATGGCATTCCTCTGATGCTTGAGAAAAGATTCCTGACTGTTGATCTGGAAAAAACTCTCGAACAGGCGAAGAAAAACGCAGTAGAGTTAACTAGTTAAATCCATGGGAATTTCTGGTCCACCTATGCTGAATCTTATCGGTGTCGTAGTCGCGTTCGTGATTATCCTTCTTCTCATCCGTAAGAAGGTGAATTTTGGCGTGTCCTTGTTTGTTGGTTCGATTATCGTTGGAGTATTTTCTCTTCAGATCATTAGCCTTGTTGATATCCCAAAGGCGATGATTGAAGCAACAATCTATTCGTTTGAAAAACAGCAGATTATGACCGAGACCCTTGAGCTTGCGTTACTGATGACGCTGATTTTTATTTTAGCTAAAACCATGCAAGAGACAGGGGCGATAACCAGACTTATTGACTGCTTACGAACATTTTTCTCAAGAGGAGGAACATTGGCTGTCATACCAGCAATTTATGGTTTGATGCCTGTCCCAGGTGGAGCGTTATTTTCTGCCCCGCTCATTGACAAAGAGGGGGATAAATACAAATTGAAGAGCAACCAAAAAAATTTTTTAAATATCTGGTTCAGGCATGTATGGTTCCCGATTTATCCGATTTCATCAGCGATGATTCTCATCTGTAGCATGAAATTCTCTGGAATCCCAATCCAGAATCTCATTGTTGCGAACCTCCCTGCATTCTTGGGAGTCATCGTCATAGGATTTGTTTTTTTGAGGAGATTAACGGGGAATATTCCGCGGGAAGTTGCGACCTCTGAAAAACAGTACCGTGGTCTGATGTATATTCTCCCTCCGGTGATCCCTCTTCTCTTCTATCCACTCACCCTCGTCGGTCTCTCCGAGACGCGGTGTTTCCTTATCGGCGTGTCCATAAGTCTTCTCGTGCTCTATTTTCTCCTCAAGCTCGATGCGAAAACCTACTTCAGGTTTTTAAAGAAATCATTTACATGGAACCTGGTGTTGGCTATCTTTGGGATTATGATCCTTCGCGAGATGATCAAGATCTCTCAGATACATATCCTGATTACCGAGACGATGCAGAACCTTGCATTTCCTGCGCTTCTCATCGTCATTCTCATTCCCCTTCTTCTGGGCAGTTTGACAGGGTACAATCTCGGCGCTGTCGCCCTTTCCTATCCGCTCGTCGACCCGTTTTTCGCGTTCACAGGAATGCAGCTTCTGGGGCTGACAAGTCTCATCTTCATGAGCTCTCTCATCGGTTACCTCATCTCCCCGATACATCTCTGTAATGTTTTAAGTAGTGAGTATTTAAAGACGGATACGACGCGAATGTACAAGATGTTTCTTCCTGCCGCGATTGTTGTGTTATGTATTCAGATTGTGTTTGTCATCCTTGTGTTTCCTACGTAACTCTTCACATTGGTCTAACAATCAGAGATGAAAGAGAATTATCGATGGGAAGTATCATCATCTGCAGAGGACCTGATTCCAAAAGGACGACAAGTCTTATAAAAAGTCATGGTCTACCGAGTGTGTATGAACCAGGGAATGCTTTTTGACCAGCTTAAAAAACCTCAGTTCTATGGACCTCATGTAACGTCAGTCACACTGCTCCAGACCCATATATCCTACATCGCCCTTACGGGAGAGTATGCATATAAGATAAAAAAACCTGTGAATTTTGGTTTCCTTGATTTTTCAACGCTGGACAAACGGAAATATTACTGTGATGAGGAACTCAGGTTAAACAAACGACTCTGCCCGGAGATGTACCTCGATGTGCTCCCTATTACACAGAAAAACAATACTCTTGAACTTGACGGAGATGGTACAATCGTTGAGTATGCGTTAAAAATGAAAGAATTTCCTCAGGATTCTATCATGACAAACATGCTTCAACAAGGAAAAATCTCGGAAGATACTATCGATCGTCTCTGCAATATTTTAATCGATTTCTACTCGACTCAAGAACCAACGGAAGAAGTCAAGGGATATGGAGAGGTCTCAGCGGTAAACCATAACATTGAAGAAAATTTCGAGCAGACCAGACCGATGATTGATATCACAGTATCAAAAGAAATATATGGGTACATTAAGGATGCCGTGACCAAGTTTTTCGAGAGAAAAAAAGATGTGTTTGGTCAGCGGATGAACGAAGGTAAAATCTTTGATTGCCATGGGGACTTGCACTCAGGAAACATTGCGGTCATTGGTGATATAATCCATATTTTTGACTGCATCGAGTTTAACGACCGGTTCCGATTCTGCGATATCGCTTCAGATATTGGGTTTCTTGCAATGGACCTTGATTATCAAAATTACCCGTACCTCTCCAGTTATTTGATTGAGGAATATGTTAAAAAAAGCGATGACGTATCTTTGTATTCCGTGTTGAATTTTTACAAATCATACCGAGCGTTTGTGCGTGGTAAAGTCATTGGATTCCAATTAAATGACCCTCATATCGAACCAGAAAAAAAGAACGTACTTGTAAAAGCCGCGAAGAAATACTTCGAGTTAGCACAGTATTACACAGGCTTGTTTTCATTGGATCTACAGAAACATTCACCAGTGCTATTTCTCGTTGCTGGTTTATCAGGGACCGGAAAATCGACGGTCGCACGTAAAATAGCGGTTGACTATCATGCAACACAACTTAACACCGATGTCGTGCGAAAGGAGATTGCAGGTATCGATCAATATGAACAACATCATGATCATTTGAACACGGGTCTGTATGACCCAAGAAGAATAGATGAGACCTATGACCAAGTCATGCAGCGTGCAGAAGAGCTTCTCAACAAAGGTCAAAATGTTGTACTTGATGCAACATTCCAGAAGAGAAAATATCGTGAGATGGCACAACATATCGCAAGAAAACACCATGCCGCCTGTGTCATGGTTCACTGCATTTGCCCTGATATAGTAGTACATAAACGATTAGAAGATCGTCTGAAGAAAAAATCTGTTTCCGATGGTCGTTGGGAGATATACCTTGCTCAAAAAAAGACGTTCGAACCTTTTACCGCCGAGGAAAACACTCTTGTCATCGACACCTCAGAGGAATCATATGTAGAGAGGATGAGGTTCTACCAACTGCTTCTTCCACAGATTCGTGAGGCGATATAATGGAGGTCTCAGGGTACATGATTGATATCGAAAACGCGGCAGTTCTCATAAAACAGAAGGGATACAAAACACTTGCATTACAAGTCCCAGAAGGGTTGAAACGCAGTGTGTTTCCTTTGGTTGACTACCTGAAGAAAGAAACCGGGGCAACAGTTCTTGTGTGTGCAGAACCATGCTATGGCGCCTGTGATGTCGTGAATTATGAGCTGAAGAACATGGACGTAGACGGTGTCGTCCACATCGGGCATACAGCAATAGCTGATGTGGAAAACTTCTGGATACCAACTCTGTTTGTGAACGCACAGTCAACCCTGGATGTCACAAAAGTCGTTGAAAAAGCAATCCCGGTACTCGAAGGAAAGAACATCGGGCTTGTTACCACTGCACAGCACCTCCATACCCTTCAGTCCGTTGAAAAGATTTTACTGAAACACAACCTTACTCCAATTATCGGAGATGGCGATGAGCGAGTCACAGCCAAGGGTCAAATCCTCGGATGTAATTTTTCTGCGGGAGCACGCATCCAAAACCAGGTTGATTGTTTTCTGTTTATCGGGAGCGGGACGTTTCACCCAGTTGGTCTTCTTATCAGCTCAAAAAAACCTGTCATCGCTGCAGACCCTTACACAACCATGGTGAGAAAACAAGAACTCGAGGATATGAAAAAGGGTATACTACAGCAACGATATGGTGCGATAATCGCTTGTCGGAATGCACGACGATTCGGAATCCTGATAGGGCTGAAACGAGGACAACAACGGATGAACCTCGCATATGAGATTCAACAAATCCTTGACACGGCAGGGAAGTCCTCGATGCTTATCACACAAAATGAGTTATCTCCTCTAGCCTTACAGGGATTTGACCTGGATTGTTATGTGTCTACAGCATGCCCAAGAATTGCATTTGATGATTATCTTCAATATAAGAAACCAATGATTACCCCTATAGAACTTGAGATAGCGCTTGGGAGACGCGGATGGGAGACCTATGCTTTTGATGAAATACAAGCGTAAAGACACAAACCTTTTTCTGATTCTTGCTGCACCCTGGTGGAGATGATGACACTGTTAGCTCTTGGGTGTCCACCGCTTGATGATTTACTAGGTGGCGGTCTTGAACAGGGAGTAATCACACGAGTCTATGGAGAAGCAGGAGCAGGAAAAACCAACTTTTGTCTTCAGGCTACTCGGCAATGCGTTCGTTCTGGGAAGAAGGTCGCTTACATCGATACAGAAGGGGTTTCTGTAGAACGCATACGGCAGATCTGCGTGGACTGCGATTATAAAAAAATATTACGGGACATTTTGTTTTTTTCACCTTCATCATTTGAAGATCAGGAAAAAATGGTTTGCGATGCGATAAATACAAAGGAGATAGGTCTTATCATCGTTGATACTATTACGATGTTTTATCGCTTGACCCTTGAAGCAGACCGGGAAAGTGCCATTCGTTCATTTACACGGCAGGTGACAAATCTGCAGGTGGCAGCACGGCAAAAAGATTTAATCGTTATTATCGCTGAACAAGTGTTTACCGATAAGACCGGTGAGATCAAACCATTCACAAACCGAGATGCCGAGCATATGGCAAAGACCATACTCCGGTTTGATAGAAAAGCAATCGGTCAACGGGAGGCAACGATTATCAAACACCGGTCACAACCTGAAGGAAAAAAAGCATGTTTCCGAATTACCACCCCTGGATTAGAATAAAAATTATCGGAGGCTAGGGTCCAGGCTCCTCAGGTCCAACACTGATGAACTCTGCAGGGTTGTTTTGATTTGCGTATTCTGTTTGAATCCATGCGGTACTCAGAGGGGTATCAATGATACGGACTTCATCAAGCAGACCATCCCATTGCCAGTCCTTTAACGGTCTATCAAGACCACCGATCGAATGGGTAGTGGTGACTTGATCATCAAACCATATACCATTTGGGTCCTGACCGTCCTGCCAGTTTAAGGATACTTGTTGGCCATCGAAATAAAATGCATTTCCATTTCCAGACCCTCTTGACATCCATACGATTTGATGCCATTCACCGTCATTCACTCCTGTCGATAATCGCCCTTGATAATTGGAGCTCATCCCATAAATATCTCGAGCAAACGTAAGCAAATCATCACTATATTTCCCAAGCAGGATGTACGGTTTATTACTATTACTGTTAGCTTCACTCCAAACCGCTCCGTAGTGAGTGCTCGTGGTTTGAACCCAGGCAACACACATCCCGGAATTCATGGAGTTAGTGAAATCTGCAAAAGATATAAAATCATCGATACCATCAAAATGAAGGCAGCGTCCGATTTTACCATTAACAAGATCTGATACTGTCATACCACCTTTAGTTAAACCATCATTATCTTTGGCAGTGCTATCAAGAACAGGGTCGAAAGGGTTGTTATTAAGATGCCATACTGCCTCATAATTACCATTCCAAACTCTTTCGGAGAATTGCTGCGTAGAACTTGATGAATTCCCATAATACATATAGAAGACCGTATCCGTAGTTGAAGAGATTATCGGGAGTTTCACCCATGCTGTAAGAGCACCTGTGGCGTCATCAAAATATTCAATTTCATGACCAAGTTGCTTTGCAACCCCATCGTCGTCCATAAAGATAATATCATTCCCGTTATCTTGTGCATGATTACGCAGATTCTGATCAATGATACTGACTAGAACCGGGAAGTCCATGAAATCATGGGACACCTGCGAATGATTTATCGTTATTTTTTTACGATAGTTCCATCCCTGGTTAAATGGATTAAAAGCGGGTTTTCCTTGAGTAATAAAACTTCCCTTTTCGTTGGTTATCTCTTTTCCGTCGGTGACCTCTAGGGTCCATCGATAGATTTTATTATTTTCAAGACCGCTTAAGGGAACCTCATATACGCCAGATGGTTTTAGTATCTTAGTAGCGGAACCGACATCAGGATTCGTGGTAATGGTGTATTTCATGAGATCATCATCGGGGTCCTGAATCCTAAATTGGAGGGTTGATAGAGTGGATGGAACATCATCTTGTCCGTCAGCTGGTTGAACATCAGAAATTATTGGTGGATTATTTGGAGGGATATATTCAAGATATTCCGCAATCGTCGTCGCAACAAGAGCATAGCCAATGAAACTATAAATATGATAACCGTAGTAGCTATATACTAGACCGTTTCCGATAAAACCTAACGCAGTACCAGTTTGAGTCCCTTCGGCAAGATATCCTTTTGCTGTAAGCTGGTTAATTGCTGTCGTAATACCTCCATATTGTGCGGACCAGCCCATAATGAGGCGGGGTCGCGGGAGGAGAAACATAGGAAATAGTAGCCCTGCACCTTCACCCCCTACCATGCAAAAAGCACAAATACCACGATTGATAGAAAGTCCAGGTAAAGATAATTTTTTTCTGATTTCCTGTGTTTTAACACATGGAGGATTTAAGAACGATAACCAAGACTCTTTTGTAACAGAGCTAGGTAATAATCCTTTTTGATCAAGTATGTCGACAAATTCGATTTTTAAGGATTCAGATTTTTTACTTGTAGGATGCAGAATTATTTCGGTTTTCAGTTTACTCATAAGATTAAAAATTAAGGTAGCTTCATTAGCTGAAATCTTGATATCTTGTTTACCATTCACTCTTTGTCCAAACGAATAACATGTCAGAATACCATTTTCGTTGAATTTGTTACTATCTTCATTTATTATATGAGTATTTTGTTTTGTTATATCATAGCTGCTATCATAGCTACTTTGGGAGCAAGGAATAAATATTCCCGCGATTAAAAGAAAGGTAATTCCAACAGCAAGACCTTCTCGAACAAAAAATCTTTTCTCCATATCTTTCCAACCCCGTGATATGATTTCATGATCTCATATCATCCATATAAATATCATTTCTTCTTTATAAAGGTATCTCTGTATGATTTTTGTAACTAAAATATGAAAAAGTTTAGAAACTGGCAACTAAAACTATTTAATATCATATATGATGCAAAGAACATCTATGGATGAACATGAGCAGATAAGCTACAAAACGCTTCGGAGAATTCAACAAGCAGAGCAAGCCTCTTCGCTTCTTACACGAATCCATCTGAGTTTTTATCAGGAACTGTCTTCGTATATACAAAATCTTGAACGAAGCATAGAACATGAAGAGAATCAGTTAAAGCGTAAGCTGTTTACTGATGAGATTCAAAATACCAAAAAAATCGCTATAAGTATCTATGAGCTCCGTGAAAAAAAAATCATTCAGGCAGCCTTGGCAACAGCACGTAGTGCGAATATCGATGTGACGAACTTCGTTGAAAGCGAAAAAGAACTATATGATACCGTGGTCGAACAAATCCAGGCTGCTCGGAAAAAAATCCTGGAACAGCCTACCAATCAACCTGAAAAAAAACACTCTCAGGGTTCAGATATCGCCCAAGGAAAAAGGACTCCGAACACAAACCCTATCGTCCGTGTCTTTGAAGATACACCAGAGTTTATTGGCACGGACGGCAGGACGTATTCGTTACGCAAAGAAGATGTGCTGTCACTTCCGCCCCAGATGAGCGAACCTCTCGTGAAGAAACAAGTAGTAAAACAGATAAAATAGAGCACCCTACATTTTTATATACCTTTCTTACTTACGGTTACAATCGAACTGTGATATCTATGAAGATTCCCAGGAAAATTAAACGATACTGTCCGTTCTGCAAAAAACACACGCTTCATGAAGTCGATAAGATGAAAAAACGAAAAGCAAGCGAGCTGAAGCGGGGACAACGGCGATTCAGACGAGCAACGAGCGGATACGGTGGGTTTCCACGTCCAAAACCAGAAGGGCGAGAAAAAACAAGCAGACGGATAGCGACCCGATTCACGTGTACTGTATGTAAGAAGATGCATCAGCCTCCAAGTATCCGGTCAAAGAAATTTGAGATAGAAGGTGAATAAAGACATGAATCAACCAAAAAGCAGGTTCATTAAAGTACGATGCAATGATTGTGAGAATGAACAAGTGCTGTTTGATAAGGCGAGTACCACGGTTCTTTGTCATATCTGTGGGAGTAAACTTGCGACCCCGAATGGTGGGAAAGCCCGGATTAAAGGAACCATTTTAGAGACCATTGAATAAGGTTATTTTGCATGCTAAAAAAGGAGTACCCTGAAGAAGGAGAACTCATTGTTGGTACGATAACTAAGGTCCAAGGGTTTGGCGCATTTGTATCACTTGATGAATACCCAAATAAAGAAGGATTCATCCATATTTCTGAAATAGCAACCGGGTGGGTCAAACGTATCCGTAATTTCGTCAGAGAACGACAGAAGGTTGTCTGCAAGGTCGTCTATGTCGACACAGCAAAGAAACATATTGATCTGTCTCTAAAGAAGGTTAACGATCATCAGCGAAGGGAGAAAATCCAGGATTGGAAGAACGCTCAGAAGGCAACCAAGCTTTTTGAGATGGTTTCGCAAGCACTTGCTCAGCCTCTTGAGCAGAGTTATAAGGAATTCGGGGAGGCTTTGGTAAAGAAATATGGAACGTTATATGCCGCTTTTGAGGAATGCGCCTACGATGCAAGTACCCTACGAAATGATGGGTTTTCGGGGGATTGGCTGAAAAAATTCGAGGAGATCGCAAAGAGCAGTATCACGGTTCCTTTTGTGGAGATTAAAGGAATGATGCTTCTTACCTCCTATCTGCCAGATGGAATCACGCACATAAAGGAGGCGCTCGTACAGGCAGAAAAAAGCGAGTTTGATGATGTGAGCATTGAGATAAAGTACATCGGTGCACCTCGGTATATGATTAAAGTCAAAGCCCCTGATTATAAGATTGCAGAATCACAGATGAAAAAAGCAGTTGAACGTGCAGAAGCATATATGAAGAAAACAAAAGGAGAATGCGAGTTTCAACGTGAAGTCGTAGAATAATGTCTGAGATATTGTATTGTCCACAGTGCCAGCAGTATACGATGCATCCAATCTGTACCAAGTGTAAAGGAAAAACGGTGTCAAGGAAACCGGCGCGGTTCTCTCCACAAGACCACTATGGGAGATACCGCCGAGTGTTAAAGAAAAGAAATGGGGAAGAACTGAGACAATGAAGTTAGTCGAAGTGAAATATTTAGAAAAGAAACCAAAGCTGAAAAACCCGATTTTTATCGAAGGTTTACCAGGGATAGGCAATGTCGGGAAGCTTGCAGTAGAACATTTAATCGATATCTTGAAAGCAAGAAAATTCGCTGAACTCTACAGCAAGGATTTTCCCCCACAGGTGTTCATTAACCCTGATGGGACCGTCAAGTTGGTGAACAACGAGTTTTTTTATTGGAAAGCAAAGAAGAAAGGTCAGCAAGATATCGTTCTTTTAACAGGGGACTATCAAGGGTTGTCATCACAAGGACAATATGAGCTTGCGGAGTCTATCCTTGATATCGTCCAAGACCTTGGCGTCAAGCAGATGTTCACTCTTGGAGGGTATGGTCTTGGCCGGGAGATAAAAGAGCCAAAGGTGCTGTTTGCGACCACCGATGCTCGTCTGGTGAAGACCATGAAGAAGTACGGAGCGGTTTTTAAGAAAAACGAGCCGGGTGGTGGTATTATCGGTGCGAGTGGTCTGCTGCTTGGACTCGGAAAACTACGAGGGGTGCAGGGCACCTGTTTTATGGGTGAGACTCCAGGGTATCTCGTCGACCCAAAGAGTGCCAAAGCAGTCTTAAAGGTCCTGACAAAGGCTGTGAACGTCGAGATAGATCTCTCACAGCTTGAGGAGAAGGCAAAAGAAATCGAATATATTGCTCAGCAGCTAAATGAAATGGAAACGATGGCTAAAGAAAAACCAGAGGATATCAGATATATCGGCTGATTTTTTTTTTATTTTTTATCTGTTTTTTCCTTGACAAAAGAGAAAAAAAAAGGAAAAAAGGGGTGTGTATCAGAGGATTTTAATAAAGAACAGCAGGATTAACGCATCACGTTCTACGCTCATTTCTTTTACGTTTGCTGCAGATACCGTTATTGAAAGAGTGGTTTTTCCCAGTCCAAGGATTAGTCCTGACGACAGAATTGCCTCTTCTCCAGGTGCTAGTTCAGAGATATTTCCATTGAAATGTTTTCCTAGGAGGATGATGCCGCCAGAGATCGTGAAATTCAATAGTATATCCCATGCTGTATAATTACCAATGTTTTTTATAGTAAATTTTGTTTTAAAAAGCCCCGGAGTCATAGTGATTTCAAGGAATGTCTCACGAAGTCCGTAAGTCTTGAAACATCCGTCAGCATCGGTAAATTCTGTCCAGGTGTTTCCATCATCCACTGAGAGTAGTACGGTCCCGTTCAGGTAGATATTGGATCCGTTCCCTGCGATCCAGTAGAAATTCCCGGTTATGTTTGTTGTGTAGACGACGATGTAGTAGGTCTGCCCAGGAATCACCCAGAGATCCTGGAAGTCAAAATCAATCCATGCGAGTTGTTCTTGTGTTGGGGTTGCATTCACCACCGGGAATTCACTTGGTTCAAGTGATATAGCAGTAAGGTCGTCTTCCGTGAGATTATCGCGGATTGCAACAACGCACGGTTGTGTTGCCGAGGAATTGACGGCCATGAGGAATTGTATTCGTGTTAAGAGTTCTCTTTGTGGAATGAACGATTGTGCTACTGAGAGGTTGAGATAGGTTCCTAGAAAAACATGTCCGATAGGTAATGTCCCATCATAACCAGTCATTGATTGATCAAGTTCGTCGTCATAGAATGCGGTGGCTGTCTCAGTATGTTCTGAGAGACTCAGGTTTTGGTGTGTTGCAGGAACAGCAGCGCCTAGTCCACTGAGGACTAGGATTCCAATAAGGATGCATGATAACAATTTTTTCATGGTTTTTCCTCTCCCTTTTTATTTTATAATGAAAAATTATATGAATTGAGTATATAAATATTTGTTCACCTTTGCGTCATAGAAATGAAAAAATTTTTTATTTATGCCGCATCTGCTTCAATGAATCTTTTTGAAAATTACCGTAGATTTGTTTTTCAAATTTGAATAAATCAGAGATAACATAGTCACCAACCGTGTTTTTCTTTCTATCAAGATAGTAGGCAGTGATGCCCAGTTTCTGCGGGCAGAGAAAATCGAATTCTTTATGATCACCAACATGAATCATTTCCTTTGGGGTAATTTGTAATTTCTTACAAATCATCGCATAGAAATCAGTGACTTTTTTTACGGTATGAAAATCCGATGTCGATGAAAAAATATTGGAGAAGTATCCATCAAGTTTTGCTTCTGTGAGTTGGACATTGATGAATTCTTTCTTCGCGTTTGAACTAATGATGAGCTGATAATGAGTAGACAGGTCTTTCAAAACCGATAGGACTTCTGGGTAAATCTCAACATGCGTCACATAGTCCAAAAGCATGTTCTTCCAGTCTGTTTGAAGGTCGAAGCGGTCGAACCAGTATCCCGGGTCGTACCATTCGATTCGATTATCCCCGATCTTTTCGTATTCCTCGAAGAGGATATGTTTTGCGGTTTGAAGATCAACATGATGCGTTTGGGAGTAGAGCGTAGGGACGCCTTCAAGCCAGAATGCGTCTGCAAAGGTATGTTTCGCGATCGTGCCATCAAAGTCAAAGGAGATTACTTTCATCATGAGGTCTGTTGATACAGAAGTAGATGTATTAAAAGGTATCCTAGCTGTGCTGTTGTGGACCTTCAAGTATCATTAGAGTATCTGTTTGATTTTTTGTTTTCTCAGCATCATCAGTTGATATCCAACGACTGCAAGCAGGCCGGCGATGAGAAGTACGATTGCGATACTGATAGTGGTGGCGACATTGATATCGGTCGATGTGTTTGGTTGCATCAATCGTTTCATCCAGATGCCAAAGAAGGCCCAGAGGACAACAAGGCTAAATGCAAGGTCCTTACGGAGAGCAAGCATCAGACAGGTGAGTAGGGTACCGACAGCGATGATGATAATGGTCCACGTCAAGGGGTCAACCCCAAATCCGTCCCAATTCACTGAAACAAGAAATGCTGTCACATTTGCTATCGTTGCTACCGTAATCCACCCAAGATAGACACTCATCGGCACATGGACACAGAGTTTATCTTTCACCGGCACTTTTGTCAAGCCGATATGAAGGCGAATGTAGATAGAAAGCAGCGAGAAGAGCAAAAGAATCATCATCAGCAACGACAAGCCGATAGACTCGTAGTGCCAAAGGAATATCCAGGCACTATTTGCAACACTGCTGAGGATAAAAAGGAAAGAGATTTGATGGACAAAAGGCATTTTTATTTCTTCTTGTTTGAACATGTCTCGTGCTTGGTACAAAGCGTAAACAATCCAGAGAATGTAAATGATACTCCAGATGGAAAAGGTGATCCCTGCAGGAACAAATAAGTTTGGCAACGCATCAGAGAGCTCTTGAGTAGTTTTCCCATTCAGGGGAAGAAGGACAGCAAGACCGTTGATGAGAATGGTGATGATTACTGCAAGGATATTACCTGCTTGAAGTAGTTTTTTCTTTCCTCGTGGCGTCATACGACACACTCCGTATAAAGGAATCGTTCTAACAAAGATAAACCTTCTGGGTTCTTATTCGAAAGAATTCATATATCGTTAGCGAGGGCATGCTGCCCGCCCGTGTTTTGCCAAGTACTGCTGGTGGTAATCTTCCGCAGGATAAAATGTCATAACCTGTGTAATTTGGGTGACTATCTTTTTTTTGTACTTTTTCAAGTGTTCTAGGTTTTTTCTGGAACACTCAGCCATGGTTCTTTGTTCAGGTGTATGATAAAAAATCACTGATCGGTATTGCGTTCCAATGTCTGGTCCTTGCCGGTTCTGTGTTGTTGGATCATGGATTTTCCAAAAAACAGCAAGGAGTTCTTCATAGGATATCTCTTTTGGATCAAAGGTAATTTCGACAACCTCTGCATGGCCTGTTGTATCAGTGCAGACGTCCTCGTAGGTCGGGTTGTGAAATGTCCCTCCCATGTATCCTACGGTCGTTGAGATAACCCCTTTGAGGTAGCGGAATGCCTCTTCGACATGCCAGAAACAACCTGCTCCAAATGTTGCTTTTTCCATAGGTACTCACGTATGATTCAGGAGGAGGTTTTTTTTATATTAATAGTTTTTCATTTAATATAGGTCATGTGAAACGTTAGAAGTTTATCTGATACATAGCGAAGTTCAATCAGGTTCTTTGAGCTTTATTAATCTAATGAATTAGGGATATACTTCACGGATAGGATAACCTTGAGAAAGAAAACACTCACGTTTATGAGAGTTTGGTAAGGGCGTCCTGTGGGAAAAATTTTTCTTGTTGGAATTTTTTCGACCGTTGTGTGATAACTTCGGTTAAGGTATCTGCGATTCCGTCCAGGTGTTCGTCAATTTCTTTAAGGGAGTAGCGTTTTGTCGCGAATCCCTCTTTGAAAGATTCTTCATCTCGTATCAGGTCAATCATCACCTGTTTAGGATCCAAATTATGGTGTTCGCCGTCGATGCCAATATAAAGACGGGCATCTCGAATAGCAATATCAATATGTTTTGAGCTATTGGAAGTTTCCAACTCGCAGAAGACACCGCGCTTCCGTAGCGACTCATAGAGTTTTAACGCATGGGGGGAGGCTCGTTTTTCACGCTGATGATGAAGGCAGAGCGATTTGCCAAAATTACTCATTGAATAGTCGTATTCTGTCTTTGGGAGCTTTATGTTACAGACTTCACAAAAGTAATCTTGTGTATTGACATTTCTTTTTAAGTCCCGTTCGAGCTTTGCAAGCTTAATGAGTTTGTTGTCCTGTTCGATTTTATCCCATATAATCTGGAGAACTTCCCGCAAGGTGAGAACATCGAGAGTTATTTTGTATTTTATCTCCAGTAAATGGACAAGTTCTTCTAACAAATCCGTAGGATATTTACCCTGATATTTTTCTACAAAATTATAGACGATGTCGTTGGCTTTGTTGTCGTTGATTTTATCTAAAAGTTGCATTAAATGAAAAGTGTAACATTCATTACAGACGACTTTCCCATCTGGTAATTTACGATAGGAGGTCCATAGTTTTTTATTGCAGCGTTCGCAGTTGAATATTTTGTCCCATCCCATAGGAATCCAATGTCAAATATCCGTTGTTTATTTAAATATCTTTTCAATCTTTTATAATCTGTGTAATTTTTTTTCAGGAATAGTTTACGATTGCAACAGGAAAATATTAAGGCGTAGTGAATGATGTAACAAGGATATTTTTTTTTAATAATGCTTGTTATCTTGGGGGGTGTTGACCTTGTATACGTTTGCTTGATAGCAACAAAGACAATAAAAAAATATATATGTCCTTGCTATTTCCATAGTGCTTGTAGTGATTTGCTGTGAACGAAGAAGACACAAAGAAATTTCTGAATGATTTCAAAAAAGCAGATATGGATAAAAAACTTGATATGTGGTACTTTGCCGTCGATCAAGAAGCCTTATGGGAAGAGATTCTTGCGGAGATGTCAATGATTGCACAAGCTGCAAACCCCCAGAAAGGAAAAGTAGCAGAAGAAGAATGAAGGGACACCCCATGAACGAGGATGATAAAAAAGAGTTAATCGAGGAGTTCAAAAAAGGTGATGGAGCAAAGCGCCTTGACCTGTGGGATTATGCCTTAGCCCAGCAGGTGATCTGGGAGAACATCATCGCGGATATGCAAAAAATCGCCCACGAGCAAGGGGTGGACAAGGAGCTTGATAAGCGTATCGAAGAAGATATGAAAAAGCTTGAGTAAAGACAAGGTGCTCGTTTTTTTACTCGAGGCCCCCTGAATAAAAGCTGATTTTCTTATGTATCGATTTGAATGATTGGAGAAGAAATTTCGAAGAACCATCCAAACAAGTGAGGAGATCCACCGTCATTTTTATAAAGAGCTTTGTTTATTGTTACATCAGAGGAAGTATCCATGAAAGCTATCTGTACCATCAGCCTGTGTATATTGATACTTATTCCATCGATACAAGCAGCGTGTTTCAACCAAAATCAAACCTTTAAAAATAATCCCTCGCCAATAGCGTTGTTAGATGGAGGTTGGGTTGAACAGCAGGAGGACTTAACGATCCTGCACGTCAATGGGTCTCATTATCAGATGGGCTTTCAACATGGGTATTTACTACGCACTGAGGTCCAGGAGAACATCCGTGCGTTCATCCATTATGCGGAGCAGTATCTGACAGTACCTGATTTGCTCATGTTATGGAACACCTCTCAACCGTATATCCCTGCTCAGTATATCCAAGAAATCCAAGGGATTGCGGATGGAGCAAACATCTCCTTTGACGATATTGCCGCAGCGATCACAGCGGTTGAATATTCTGATCACGGGTGCTTTGGGATTGCAGCGTGGGGCCCTGCTACCACGGATGGGACGTTGTACCATGCAAGAAGTTTTGATCTCCCCTCAAATATCAAAGATCCAGTAAGTAAAAAGTTCGTCCATGAGAACACGGTGCTGATCGTCCGGAACCCGCTAAATGGTTCTGCCTCAATAAGCCCCTCGGTTGCCGGGTCATTTCATACCGGTGGTGGTATGAATAGCCATGGGGTCTGCTTGGGTATTCAGATCTGCTGGAGCAAGGATCAAACATTTGAGGGGAACCTCTATCATTTCCGAGTTCAGGAGGTGCTTGATTCCGCGACAACAGCCGAAGAAGCAATACAGATACTGAATACGAACCGGACCCATGGATTCAATTTCGTTGTATCCCAGGCAGATCCTGCTTGTGGTTTTGTGCTGGAACAAACTGCGAATCTAACCTATATTGGAACGCATAATGACTCTGTGGAAAGCACTCCACCGTTCTGGGCTATTAAGCACGTCGCCCGGCGGACCAATGTCTTTATTGATCCTACGATCGCAGAGACACAGCGGAAACGCTATGACCCGACAGGGCTTATCGGGTTCCTTAACCTTCTCTTCTTCCAGAAGAGCTGCCCGTTTTTTGCGGTCTATCAATTGTATAAATCAGTAAGTAAGAGTATAAATTCCTCGTGGGGTGCGTTGACCTTGAATGAAACAATGGACGTGCTTCAGAATGGATATCGCGCTAAGGGATTTCCCCTCTTGCAGGTCATCAAGTTCTTCGGTAGGGGCACGGGGATGGCGGAAGCCTGGAACCAATGGGTCGCCTGTGGGAAGACCGGGGATATGGTGGTGAGTTTTGCCACCCATGAGCACCTCGCGTTTCAGACAGAGCCGACGTATGTGAATTTCTATGAGTTGCTAAGCGCTGTCCCGCCATAGACGAGTGATGTCTTTGCTTTTAACTATGGTTGTGTTTTCTCCATACAATAATATACGTCTTATGTAATGTGTTTGGTCATGCTTGCTCCGCGCATCGAGCTTTTTGACTGGTTGCTACACAACGCATCCAAGGCCTCCTATAATCTTGCATATAGCAATATTCAAGGGGTGACCATGGGAGAGTATGAGCGTATCACCAGTTTTCCATTTTCAGATGAGTTCGACCTTGGTGTGAATGCCCAAGAGGGTGCCTGGGAATTGAAAGAGGTTCTGTACTCACGCTATGGATGCGCATCTGATAACATTGTCACAACTACGGGGGCATCGGAAGCAAACTTCCTTGTGTTTGCCTCACTGCTTGCGAAAGGAGATGAGTTCATTATCGAGCAACCCGGGTATCAACCGATGTGGTTGACACCAGCGATGCTTGGTGCTCGCCGTATTTCCTGGCCACGGAGGTTCCATGATAAATTCCGAGCCGACATCGAATCATTAGAAAGACTTTTTTCTAAAAAAACCAAACTTGTTGTATTGACGAATCTTCATAATCCAAGCGGTGTTTTGACAGAGAAACACACCATCCAGACGATAGCACGTCTTGCAAAGGAACATAATGCCTATGTTCTTGTCGATGAGATCTTTTTAGATGGATCGTTTGTGTCACAACCGTCGTCGTTTGGGTTACCAAACGTGATTGTTACGACAAGCACAACAAAAATCTATGGTTTAGGTGGACTGCATACCGGATGGATTGTGGCGCCACACCATGTTATAGAACTCTGTCAGAGGTTTAAAGCACATTCGACAGGTGCATCGTCGTACACCTCTGAGCTGATGACTGCCCAGATATTGAGAAACGCTCGTGAGAAGCTTATACAACGGTTTCAGAAAAGGTCAACAGAGAATCTGCGCTGTCTTGAGAAATGGATGGACGAGCATGCAGAGTGGTTTGAGTGGGTTAAACCAGATGGCGGACTTGTGTGTTTCCCGAGATATTCGATGGATATCTCCTCGCTTAAGCTCTGTACTTATTTGATGGACACGCAAAAGATATTACTGAATCCTGGGTCGTTTTTCAATCTTGAAGGGTTTATCCGTCTGTCCTATGGATGTGATACTCCTCTGCTGCAGGAGGCATTACAGGCGCTTGAAAAGGGTCTTGAAGTGTTGCAGACGTAACGTTAGTAATTTTTTTTCCGTACGAGAATGATACTTGCGCAGAGGGCGAAGATGAAGATAAGTAGTTCGAAACCTGGGGTGGAGGTATCGTTCTTCCCATTGTCTGTATCATCGGTTGGGATTGTATACTGAGTGGTTTTTGCACCACCTTGGTTGCATGAGGTAGTGACCTCTATGGTATCTCCGACGGTCGCGTTAATAAAATAGGTGTAGGTAAAACTTGAGGCGCTGGGTTGTTCGGCGTAGGTCGATGTGTTGTAGATAGCGCCGTTTTTCTTTATTTGAACTGTTTGGATGTAATGGGTTGTTGGGTCGCTTACTTGGTGCGAGATGGTGAGACGTAGTTCCTGGGTTTCAAGGTTATATGATATAGTTTGTGTCGATGGTGAGTGGGCGCAGACGGTGAAGGGAAGAATTGTGAGGCTCAAAGTGAGAAAAAGGAAGAGTACGCAAGATTTCTTTGGATAGATGTTCCGTTCGTGAGTGAGTTTTTTCGTTTTCATTTCCTGATCATTTCCGTTTTTTTATTGAAGAATGAATGGTCTTGTTTTATTTGGAGTTTACGGAAAGATAATATGTCTTTTTATATATATGAAGATATGCCTAATAGAAGATGGATGATTCCGAATAGAAGTGCGAGGTACGCAAATCGAAAATGCCACTGGACAGACAGCTTGGTTTTTCCTTTCCTGCGAAGCATCGCAACTGTTGCTGAGGAAAACAAAAAAATGAAGGAGACAATACCCAGATATACCACAAAAGGAATCCCCGCGATGAGATAATAGCTAATTTCTTGGAACATATGTACTCATTCCTTACTTCTATATATAATATGTGAATAATCAACTCTTTTTATGCTCTTCCATAACCAAGAATCTACCTGGGGTCATATATGTTTTTATAACGAAACAATGATTAGAACTCATGAAGATGACGCATGTTCGAAAAAGAACAGGGGAAATCGTTCCTTTCGATGCTGAAAAAATCACGGTTGCTATCCAGAAGGCACAGCTTGCACTTGGAAGAAAGAATCGAAAAAAAGCTGAGGCGATTACCAGAACCATTGTAAAGTCTCTTGAGTCGAAACAATCATCGTTTTCCAATGGAATCCCTTCGATTGAACAAATCCAGGATATTGTTGAGGATGTTTTGGAGCAAAAAGATAAACGTGTCTACAAGGCATATGCATTGTATCGACGCTCCCGGGGAATCGCCCGTGAAATCCAACGGTATTTCAAGATACAAGATGACCTGAAACTCGATGTGAACGCCCTCAAAGTCCTCCAGGAACGATACCTGCTCAAGGATGAATCCGGAAAGATTATCGAGACACCAACTCAGCTCTTCCAAAGGGTGGCAAAGGCAATTGCCGCACAAGACAGTCGATATGGAGAAGATCCTGCAAAATCAGAGCAAGCTTTTTTTACCGCGATGCGCAACCTCGAATTCCTCCCGAATTCACCAACGCTCATGAACGCAGGAACACCACTTGGTCAGTTGTCCGCCTGCTTTGTTCTTCCTATCGAAGACAGTCTGGAGGGGATTTTTAGCACGCTGAAGAACATGGCTCTCATCCAGCAATCAGGTGGCGGAACTGGGTTTAGTTTCAGTCGGTTGCGTGAAAAAGGAGCGATTGTGAAGAGTACCAAAGGCGTCGCAAGCGGTCCCATCTCATTTATGCGAATCTTCGATAGCACGACCGATGTGATAAAACAAGGTGGAAAACGACGTGGTGCGAACATCGGTATTCTCCATTGTACCCATCCGGACATTGCTGAATTTGTTACCGCAAAGTCGGGAAGAAGACTGACGAATTTCAACATCTCTGTTGCAGTGACCGATTCGTTCATGAGAAAGGCATTGAGCAAAGAAACCATCGTTTTACGCAGTCCGAAAACAAACAAGATTGTTCAGAGAATCAATGCAGCTGATCTTTTCGAAATGATCGTGCGAAACGCCTGGGAGACCGGGGACCCAGGGTTATTGTTTATCGATGAGATCAATCGAAAGCATCCTCTCCGAAGGAGTGGCACTATCGAAGCGACCAACCCGTGTGGCGAGGTTCCGCTCTTAGCCTTTGAATCCTGTAACCTTGGAAGTATCAATCTGACAAAAATGGTAAAAGACGGAAAGGTGAATTGGAAAAAACTTCGTTTGACCACACGGCTTGCCGTCCATTTCCTCGACAACGTCATTGACGCGAATAACTACCCGCTGCCTCAGACGGAAACAATCACCAAGGCACATCGCAAGATCGGGCTTGGTGTGATGGGGTTTGCTGATTTATTATATGTATTAAAAATACCATACGACAGTAAGGAAGCCTTGCGCCTTGGCGAGCGTCTCATAAGGTTTATCGCCAAAGAAGCGCAAGACCAATCAGTCGCACTTGGGAAGAAACGCGGGTCGTTTAAGAGTTTTAAGGAGAGTTCCTGGGCGAAAAAATATCCCGCGATGCGCAATGCAACCTGCATCACCATCGCTCCGACCGGAACAATCAGCATCATCGCAGGGTGTTCCTCAGGCATCGAACCAGTGTTTGCGTTAGCATTCATTCGGCGTGTGATGGAAGGAAAACAGCTCCCAGAAATAAACGAAACATTCAAGCGTGAGCTGCTGAGCCGTGACCTTTACTCAGAAGAACTAACCCATCGTATTTCCAAAGTTGGAAACATTCAAAAGGAAAGACTCCCAGCGGACCTCAAAAAAATCTTTGTGACATCACTGGATATCGCACCTGAATTTCATATTCAGATGCAGGCTGCGTTCCAACGATATGTGGATAATGCAGTCAGTAAAACCGTGAACCTTCCAAAGGATGCGACACAGAAGGATGTACAGAATATCTACGTGCGAGCGTGGCAGTTGAAATGCAAAGGAATTACGATTTATCGATATGGGAGTAAACCTGAGCAGGTCCTTTATCTTGGAACCGGAAGACCAATCGTGGTGACGACGGATTACGCGGGAGGATGCCCGACAGGATTATGCCCGCTGTAATCTTAAAAAACACAAATATTTAAGTAGCATTATGAGATAAGAAGACCTATCCTGCGGATGAAATTGATGCACTACATCCTCCTATCGTGTGTTTCTTTTATTTTGTAGGATGAGAAGACGGAAGGAGAGACAATGAAGAACATAAAAGAGGGCGATACCGTCCAGATTCTATGCGAAGCAAAATTCGAGACCGGGGAGCTCTGCTATAAGAATACGGCAGAAGAACCAATCCAGATTGTCGTAGGGGAAGGAAAATTCTTTCCTGTCGTTGAGAAAGCATTGCAGGACATGACTGAAGGGGAATCAAAAGTAGTAATCCTGGAAGCCGAGGATGCGTTTGGTCCGCATATCGAGGACCTGGTCATCAAGGTTCCAAAAACGGTCTTTAACACCGAGGTGACCCTAGAGATTGGTTCTCGGATAAAAATCGACGTACCAAACGGTAAATCGTTCGTCGGTACAATCATCTCCATGGACGACCAGACGTTAACGTTGGATATGAACCATCTTTTAGCGGGAAAACGCCTGGTAGTCACGGTCACAGTTGTTTCAATAGCAGAACAGAATCATTCATAATAAATGAATTTTTTCTTTGCAGAAAAGAAAGAAAAAATTCAAGGAACATCCAAATGAACATCATCCCCCTTTTAAAGTTTTTTTTATTTCATATGTTTTGCGACGAAGGCGTCAACCTCAGGAAGGCCACCCTGCAGGATGATATACCCGTTCTGTGGTTCTCGCTCTGTGATTTCTCCAGCAATGGGCGTAAGCATGATCTTTTTTACCTCATCGGGATTTGTGGTATGCCCAAGAGCCCAGCAGAGTTTCATATACGCAACCTCAGGGAGCATGTTCTGAGCAGGGATGACACCTAACTTCATGAGATCCCGACCTGTGTCATAGACGTACATCTGCACATACCCCCAGAGAGTCTGGACGGTCATATAAACAGCGATTCCCTCTTCTATTGCCCGTTGAAGAGGAGCATATAAAGGTTTATTGACGTGACCTAACCCAGTGCCGGCGATGACAATCCCTTTGTACTTATGATCAATCAACGATTCAATCATATCTGGCAGCATATTAGGATAATAATAGACAATGGCAACCTTCTCCTCAAAGGCAGTGTCAATGATGACGTCCCTATCCTTCCTGCGTTTGTTGTAATCCTTGCGGAAATACCTAAACTCAGTTGGAGTCACTGTCCCAAGAGGGATGTCACCGATGGTCCGGAACGTGCTACGATAACTGCTATGCATTTTCCGTACACGGGTTCCCCGGTGAAGGAGGTTATACTGATCGCTTGTTGGCCCAAACATACATACCATAATTTCCGCGATATCACAGTAAGCCGCAGTCCGGGTCGCGTTGATGAGGTTTAAAGCTGCGTCACTTGAGGGCCGGTCTGAGGATCTCTGTGAACCAACCAAGACGATAGGTACGGGTGGTTTTTGCACCATGAAGGAAAGGATCGCTCCCGTATGGTGCATGGTATCGGTGCCATGGCCTATCATGATGCCATCGACACCGCTTTCGATCTCCCGACCAATTGCTTTGGCGGTGGTAATGTACTGTTCCGGCCCCATGTTTTCACTAAAAATCCCATATAACTTCTCCGTCTTTAGATTGCAAATCCCTGCAAGCTCTGGGACTGCGCCGTACAGTTCACCAGGGGAGAACGCAGGTATCACCGCACCGGTGCGATAATCAAGCCTTGATGCGATGGTTCCGCCAGTGCCAAACAAGGTCACATTTGGTTTTTTTACATCCTTTGGGAATTCTGATTCAGGTATCTTATAATGGCCTTCCTTGTATCCAATTTCCTGGACGGATTTGATGGAGTTAACCTTTATACCAACATTGTACCCATTATGAAGCTTTAGGACAATATGCTGGTCATCTTCTGTTTCTGCCCGGGGGAGGATGATGCCATTAAAGGTACCTCGTGTCGATGTGATGATGACATCACTCCAGACCTTCACGCCAAGGTCGATGAGTTTCTTTTTTGCTGCCCCACGATAGCCTTTGTATCTATCATCATTTGCCATGTGATTCACCATGAGTACGTGCAAAAACGGTAAGTGAGAAGGACTATAAAGAAATATAGTTCTCCCTTTTTCATGTAAAATAATGCTTTCTCTCGGACAGGAGACGTAATGTTTAGATAGAAGTAGCGTATTTGACCCCCTCAGAATGTCTGATGATTTCGTTGAAAACGACGCCTATTACAAAGAATTAGGCTTACGATGTGGTCTTGAGGTTCATCAACAGTTGTTGACTCAGAAAAAACTCTTTTGCCGGTGTCGTGCGGTGCTCCATCGGGATGAACCAAGCGCAGTCCTCTTACGACACATGCGACCAACGCTTTCAGAGCTTGGTGAATATGATGGCACGGCACTTATGGAGTTTAAGACCAAGAAGAATGTTATCTACCAGCTCTATAACGATACGGTATGTACCTATGAGATGGATGATACGCCACCTTTTCATCTCAACCACGAGGCGTTAGACATCGCACTTGAGATTGCTCTCTTGCTTAACTATAGCATCGTCGATGAGATTCACATCAGCAGAAAGCAGTACCTCGATGGAAGCATCCCGACCGGTTTTCAAAGAACAGGAATCGTCGGTGTCGAAGGATGGATTCCCTATAAAGAGAGAAAGATACATCTGATTCAACTGGGGTTGGAAGAAGACGCTTGTCGGGAAATCAGCGATAAAGGTCATCAGATTGTATTCAAAACCGATCGGTTAAGTATCCCGCTAGTGGAGGTCGTGACACATCCTGATATACAGACTCCAACGGAAGCCGGCGAAGTCGCCTGTCTCATCGGTCGTTTACTACGCTCGACCGGGAAAGTACGACGAGGGCTCGGTAGCGTCCGCCAAGATATCAACGTAAGTATTAAAGGAAGCACCCGCATCGAGTTAAAAGGAGTGTCTAAACTCCAGTATATCCCACGGGCAGTGGCTCATGAGGCATGCCGACAGAAAGCACTTCTTGACATCCGAGATGAGCTACGGCTTCGAGGGATAACCGAAAAAACATTTCAGAGTGAACAGAAAGATGTGACATCGCTGTTGAAACATACACGATCCCAACGTATGAAAGAGACCCTGAAAAACAAAGGGAAAATTCATGGCATCATATTGCGAGGGTTCGCCGGTATTTTTGAGAGGCCGACGCAGGCAGGAAAGACATTTACAGACGAGATAGCAGGCCGGGTACGGGTGATTGCGTGTCTTGATGTGATGCCTAACATCGTTTCACATGCGCATTTCACGCGTTTTGGATTAAGCAAAACTGAGACAACAGCCTTAGAAACCCTATTTGAGACAAAACCAACTGATACGATCGTCCTTGTCTGGGGATGCGAGGAGGATGTGAAAACCGCAATAAAGGAAATCAAAATACGGGCGGTGGAGGCGACAATCGGAGTGCCATCTGAAACCAGGCAGGTGTTCCCTGATGGGACCAATGATTTTGAACGGATTTTACCTGGGCCGAACCGGATGTACCCTGACACGGACACACCACCGACACCGATAACAGAGAAAACGTTGGAGATCATTAAGAAAAGAATGCCTGAACACCTCGGGGACCGCGAAAAACGGTTAGCATCCCTTGGGCTGCCTCCGTCTCTCGTCACAACCCTTAGTATCTCAAGACATTTAAGAGTTTTCGATCGTATAGTAGAAACCATGAAGGTGAGCCCAGGTCTTGTCGCGACAACGCTGATGGGAACATTAACATGGCTGCGAAGACAAGGAAAAGATATTGAGAACTTGTCAGAGGAAACCTTGTATCAAGTATTCTTGTTGCTGGGTGAGAAGCGATTCAGTAAGGAGGCGCTGCCAAAGCTTCTTGCTTTTTTGGCAGATAATCCAGAAACGACCGCGGTCGAGGCACTCAAAGCCCTTCAGATATCGCCTCTTTCTATGGAAGATCTACAAGGTGTTGTCGATGAGGTTATTGAGACGTGTTCCAAATCTCAGCATGTTGAGTGTTCAATTGATAGGGCCATGGGAGAAATCATGAAGGTCGCCCGGAATAGGATTGACGGGAAAATCGTCTATGACCTCGTAGAATCAAAAGTACATTCTTCGAAAAAATAAAGGGAAAGAAGGTTATTCCTTTTTCTCCTCTTTCTTTTCCTTGGAGACGCCTTCTTTGACTCCTTTTCCGAATGCTTTGACAGTACCCCAACCTTTCTTGACTCCTTTCCCAATAACTTCCCCGGTTTTTTCAGCAGCCTCTTCTACACTTCCTTTCTTTTCGTCCATGCTTCTTATCACTCCTAGAAAATATCGACTCGTATCGAAATAATATAAAGGTAGTAAATTAACTCTTCGTTTTATCGTTAGGTCCAAAATCAAAGAAAAATGCTTCTGAACCAAAAACAGGAATCTTTTTAGATACATGGCAGTTTTCCCTCAGGAATGTTATGAAACCAATAATTGTCTACCATGAAGATTACAATAAATATGACCTGGGGACCGATCATCCGCTTATTGGTGATAAACCGAAGAAAACCATATCGTTTTTAAAGGAGAAAAGCCTTATCACCGAGTTTCAGATCTTCACACCTAAAAAGGCAACGGAGGCTGATCTGCTCAGGGTTCATGATCCTGTCTATATCGAGCATGTGAAAAAACTCAGTGAGACTGGAGGATGGCTTTCTGAGGATACCCCCGCGCCGAAAGGGATTTTTGACATCGCAAGTCTTGCAACTGGTGGGAGTATATGTGCTGGGGAGAAGCTTTTCGAAGGCCACGACCTTGCAGTCAATCCACTCGGGGGTTTTCATCATGCAAGCAGAGGCCATTCCTCAGGGTTTTGTTTTTTTAACGATATCGCAGTAACCATAGAGCATCTCAGGAAAAAACAGAATGTCAAACGGTTCATGATTATCGATGTGGATGTCCATCATGGGAACGGAACGCAGGATATTTACATTGACGATCGAACGGTTCTGAACCTATCGTTTCACCAGGATGGACGGACCTTGTACCCTGGCACAGGCCATATGGAAACCATCGGTCGAGAGGAGGCCGCTGGATACACGGTTAATCTCCCGTTTCCTCCAGGAACTGGGGGTGCAAGCTATCTGAAGGCCTTTAAAGAAATCGTTCCACCAATCGCAACGCAGTTCAAACCAGAGGTTATCGTGTATCAATCCGGTGTGGATACTCATCATGCAGACCCGCTTGCGGACCTCAACCTCACCTATCAGACGTACTATCATCTTGCTACACAGGTCGCTGCGCTCTCCAAGGAGACCTGTCAGAGGCTTCTCGTACTGCTCGGAGGCGGTTACAACAGCATTGCCTGTATAAAATCCTATTATAACGTCTTCTGTGGTCTTGTCGAAAAACAAGAGTATCTGGAAGAAGAAGAAATCCCCGATTCCGATCCGTCTGCGGTGACACAGGTCGTCACCAGGTTAAAACACTCCTTAAGTGACTATTGGGCATTCTAACCGTGATTCTCCTGATAACCAAATCTTTATCTAGAGACCTCGGATACCGATTGATTGGTCTACGAATATAATTGTAAAATACAGATGAGATTGTCTTCTCATGAGGTGCTTTTCATGACCAAACAACAAACCATGATGCAAACAAAAAATAACAAGAAAAAAACAATAATGAAAAGTGTTGATGGAAATACCGCTGCAGCACATATCGCCTATGCCTTTAGCGATGTGGCAGCAATTTATCCGATCACCCCTTCATCCCCCATGGGTGAAGAAGTGGATGCATGGGCGGCATACGGGAGAAAAAATATTTTCGATCAGGTTCTCAAAGTATCAGAGATGCAGTCTGAAGGGGGGGCTGCTGGTGCTGTGCATGGCGCCTTGTCTGCAGGGGCATGCGCGACGACGTTTACAGCGTCTCAGGGTCTTCTCCTTATGATCCCAAACATGTATAAGATTTCCGGGGAATTAATGCCCTGTGTGTTCCATGTGAGCGCACGAGCCATCGCAGGACAAGCGTTGTCTATCTTTGGTGATCATCAGGATGTGATGGCGGCACGGGCAACCGGGTTTGCGATTCTTTCATCAAACTCAGTGCAGGAAGTCATGGATCTTGCTTTGATTGCTCATCTCTCCACCTTGCAAGCAAGTGTCCCATTTCTCCATTTCTTTGATGGATTTCGTACATCCCATGAGATCCAGAAGATAGAGATGATTGATTATGAGGATATTAAAAAACTTGTGAACTGGGATGCCATTAAAAAACACCGACAACAGGCTTTAAATCCAGAGCATCCTCATCAACGGGGAACCGCACAGAATCCTGATATTTACTTCCAGCTGACTGAGGCAGCTAACTCATTCTATCAGAAGATACCTCGTATCGTTGAAGAAGAGATGAAAAAGGTTTCAGCCCTCACCGGTCGGACGTACCATCTGTTTGATTATATTGGCGCACCAGATGCCGATCGTGTCGTCATCATGATGGGATCCGGTTCTGAAATCGCCCAGGAAACCGTGGAGTACCTCAACAGAAAAGGTGAGAAGGTGGGTCTGATAAAAGTCCGCCTTTACCGGCCGTTCTCCGCTGATCATTTCATGGACGTGTTACCAAAGACAGTGAAGAAGATAGCAGTACTTGATAGAACAAAGGAAACCGCTGCGTTCGGAGAACCGCTGTATCTTGATATCTGTAGTGTGCTTTATAACCGCAAAATCCATCTGTTAGTGGTCGGTGGCAGGTATGGTCTCGGCTCAAAGGATTTCACACCCACCATGGCAAAAGCAGTCTTTGACAACCTAAAGCTACCAACCCCGAAGAATCATTTTACCGTTGGCATCATCGATGATGTGACGAATACATCTCTCCCACTCGGGGAGCAAATCGATACGGCATCAGAGGGATTGATCCGCTGTAAATTCTGGGGTATCGGTGGGGATGGAACCGTTGGTGCGAACAAGGACGCAATTAAAATCATCGGGGATAACACCGATATGTTCGTCCAAGGGTATTTTGCGTATGATTCGAAAAAATCCGGTGGGGTCACCATGTCACATCTTCGCTTTGGGAAATCACCGATTCATTCGTCCTATCTCATTGATAAAGCGGATTACATCGCGTGTCATCAGCCTTCGTATGTTGATAAATACGATCTTTTGGAAGGAATCCGTGATGGGGGCACCTTTGTGCTGAACACAGCATGGAACCTGAAGGATATGGAGACCTGTCTACCACACTCCCTAAAAAAGACGATTGCACAGAAACATCTGAAGTTTTATACCATCGATGCCGTGAAAATCGCTGAGGAAATCGGGCTTGGTGGACGTATAAACATGATTATGCAAACCGTGTTTTTCAAACTCTCCAACGTCCTACCGATTGATGATGCGATACAATACCTAAAAGATGCGATTGCCAAGACGTATGGGAAGAAAGGACAGCGGGTCATTGAGATGAACTGGAAGGCGGTGGACGCATCATTACAAGGATTACAAGAGATCCGTTATCCATCTTCATGGGAATCGCTCCAACCTGAGAAACCACTGAAAAGAGATGTTCCTGAGTTCATTTCCAAAGTGATGTGCCCGATGCTTGCTCAGCAGGGTGATAAGCTTCCGGTAAGCGCCTTTATTCCAGCAGGTATTTTCCCGTCTGGGACCACGAAATATGAGAAGAGGGGTGTTGCAATTAATGTTCCTGAATGGCTTATTGACAAATGTATCCAGTGTAATCAATGTGCCATGGTCTGTCCTCATGCCGCGATTCGACCAGTGCTGTTAACCGCTGAGGAGTTGAAGAACGCACCAAAAGGATATACTGCAAAAAAAGCTATTGGAAAGGATGCAGAGGGTTTATCGTTCCGCATTCAAGTATACACCGAGGATTGTATGGGGTGCGGGAACTGTGCCGATATTTGTCCTGCGAAAGAGAAAGCCTTGGTCATGAAACCTATTGCGACTCAGATGAATACACAAATCCTATTCCAGCAGTATAGCGAGTCGATTCCGACCCGTTCTGGAGGTTTTGATAAGTATACCGTGAAAGGCTCGCAGTTCCAACGACCGCTCCTTGAGTTTTCTGGGGCGTGCTCCGGGTGTGGGGAAACACCGTATCTGAAGACGATTACGCAGTTGTTCGGTGACCGGATGATGATTGCCAATGCGACCGGATGCTCGTCCATCTGGGGCGGCTCTGCACCTTCTGTGCCATTTACGACCAATGAGAAAGGCTATGGCCCAGCCTGGGCAAACTCCCTTTTTGAGGATAATGCAGAGTATGGGTTTGGTATGGCGCTTGCGACGATGCAACGCAGGGAAAAACTCGCTGATCTTATCACCCAGACCATGGAAAAAGTCTCAGGAGATCTCAAAGCAGCATTCACCGAATGGCTTGACCACATGTATGATGCGGAGGAGTCAATGAGTGCTGCTGAGAAGATAAAATCGTTCTTGGAAAAGGATCATGCTGATCCGTTGCTTAACGACATCTGGGAATCGCGTGATATGCTAGCCAAGAAATCGATTTGGTGTCTTGGTGGTGATGGGTGGGCATATGATATCGGTTATGGTGGTCTTGACCATGTCATTGCAATGAACGAGGATGTGAACCTGCTGGTCTTTGATACCGAGTTGTATTCGAATACCGGTGGGCAGTCGTCGAAAGCAACCCCGATTGGTTCAATCGCGAAGTTTGCTGAATCAGGGAAGAAGACAAAGAAAAAGGACCTTGGGTTGATTGCGATGAGCTATGGGTATGTGTATGTCGCATCCGTGTCGATGGGTGCGAACAAAAACCAGTTCATGAAAGCGATCAAGGAAGCAGAATCCTATCATGGTCCTTCGTTAATCATCGCCTACGCCCCGTGTATTAATCACGGGATCAAGGCAGGGATGGGGAAGACCCAGGAAGAAGAGAAACGCGCGGTAGAGTCAGGGTATTGGCCGTTGTATCGGTATGACCCACGCTTGGTTGCTGAGGGAAAGAACCCGTTCCAGTTGGACTCTGGGCAACCGAACGGGGCGATCCATGATTTCCTCATGGGCGAGGTTCGCTACGCAGCGCTGACTAAAACCTTCCCTGGAGAAGCAGAGCGGTTGCATAAGAAACTGGAGGAGCAGGTCGTTGCTCGTTATAAGATGTATAAGGCGATGGCAGAGCAGCCCGCATAACCCTCCTGTCATTTTATTTTTCTTTATCATATAAAAACGTAGCCGATATCATTATATAATGGATTCAACTTTCGGGGCATCGTTACTCTAAAGCTCACGATATGGAGGGAGACATAATGAATGGTGCAAAACTTGATAAAATCTTCAAACCAAAGAGTATCGCTGTTATCGGTGCAAGTGATACTATCGGCTCTGCGGGATTTAGGATTTTTCGAAACCTGATAGGCTCCGGTTATGAGGGAGTCGTATTCCCTGTGAACGCAAAACGGGAAAGTGTACAGGGGGTGCAAGCCTACCCTTCCATTAATGACGTCCCCAAGGTTGTTGATTTAGCAATTATTGTGACACCTGCATCGGTTGTCTGCGACATTGTCGAACAATGCGGTATCCGGGGGGTTAAAGGAATCTTGATTATCTCAGCGGGGTTCAAGGAGATCGGTCCTGAGGGGGTCGCCCGGGAACAACGCTTGCTTGATCTTAAGAAAAAATATGGGTTGAGTATTGTTGGTCCGAACTGTGTCGGTTTTATCATGCCGTTTTTGAATCTGAATGCGACCTTTGCTGGTGCCATGCCAGAGAGAGGATCAATTGCGCTGCTTTCCCAGAGTGGGGCGGTCTGTGGCGCGATCCTGGACTGGGCAGCGGCAGCCAAAGTCGGGTTCAGCTCGTTTGTCTCTGTTGGTTCGATGCTTGACGTTGATTTCGGCGATCTTATCGATTATTTCGGGATGGACATCCATACTCGCAGTATCGTGCTGTATATCGAGTCGATTACTGATGCGCGGAAGTTTATGAGCGCAACCAAAGCCTTCGCCCGTGCAAAGCCAATCATTGTGATTAAATCCGGACGCTATAAAGAAGGAGCAAAGGCAGCTTCCTCACATACGGGGGCGCTGGCTGGTGAGGATGTCATTTATGAGGCTGCGTTCCGAAGATCTGGTGTTGTTCGTGTCATGGATATTATGGATTTATTCAATTGCAGCTCGATTCTTGCAAAACAACCTCGTCCGTTGGGTCCGAACATCGCAATTGTGACAAACGCAGGAGGTCCTGGTGTGCTTGCCACGGATTCGATTGTCGAGAAGGGTGGGAAACTTGCGACCCTGTCCCCTGAAACGATTGAGAAGCTCAACAAGGTCTTACCATCGCATTGGAGTCATGCTAACCCTGTCGATATCATCGGTGACGGTGATGAGGACCGTTATCAGAAAGCAATCGAAATCTGCCTTGAGGATAAGAACATCGATGGTTTGCTGATCCTCTGTGTCCCCCAGGTCATGGCGGACCCAAAGAAGCTTGCGGATCGTCTTGTGGATATCGCACGGAAATCAACCAAACCAATTCTAACGTCCCTTATCGGCGAGGCAAGTGTGTATCATGCAAGGGAAATCCTGAACCAGAATAACATCCCAACCTATGCATCCCCTGATGAAGCAGTGGAATCGTACATGTATCTGTATCATTATGAGCGTCACTTAGCTCAGCTCTACGAGACTCCGGAGGAATTGGACATTAAAACCCCAGCTCATTCTGAAATCATCAGAAAAATCCTGGATTTAGCTGCAAAGGAGAAAAGAACCTTGTTAAATGAGAGCGAGGCAAAAACTTTCCTGGAGTTGTACGGGATTCATACGACAAAACCGATTATTGCAGAAAACGAAGAAAAAGCAGTGAGAGCGGCAGAGAAAATCGGCTATCCTGTGGTTATGAAGATTCTATCCCCGCAGATTACCCATAAAAGCGATGTCGGGGGCGTGGTTCTTGATTTACGGTGCGGAGGCGATGTGAAAACAACGTTTCAAGCTATGACGAAACAGGCAAAAGAAAAGGCACCGCATGCGACGATTCAAGGAGTCACCGTCCAGAAACAGGTGAAGAACCATGGCTATGAACTGATCTTAGGTTCAAAGAAGGACCCGGTGTTCGGCTCGGTTGTCCTGTTTGGGCTTGGCGGCATCTACACCGAGCTGTTCAAGGATCGCGCAATTGGTTTTCCTCCTTTAAATCAGACGTTAGCGCAGCGTATCATTGAGAAAACAAAGGCCTATGCGCTGTTGAAGGGATACAGGAACATTCCAGCAGTAGATATGAAGAAGGTGGAAGAAACAATGATTAAGTTTTCCCAGATGCTCATTGACCATCCTGAGATAAAGGAAGTCGATATCAACCCGTTAATACCACAGGGAAACGATCTGATTGCGGTGGATGCACGTATCATCCTTGATCTTGAGCCAGCAAAACATCCACATCTCATTATTACGCCGTACCCTACCAAATATATGAAACGCATCACGCTGAAGGATGGACAAAAAGTGCTCCTCCGGCCGATAAAACCAGAGGATGAGAACATGTGGTTGGAAATGTTCAAATCATTCTCCGAGGAGACGGTGCGGTTTCGCTTCTTCAGAATCATCAAGGATACCCCCCATGAGGTTCGTACACGATACTGTAACATCGATTATGACCGGGAGATGGGCATTGTCGCTGAAGTGGAGAGAGACGGAAAAAAGCAGCTGCTTGGTGTTGCTCGATTGATTCAGGATCCAGCGCGTCCGGATGAGGCGGAGTTCGCTGTTGTGGTAACCGATGAGTATCAACGGCAGGGACTTGGATCGGAATTCCTTGATTTCCTTATTGATTTTGCGAAAGATAAGGACCTGTCAAAAATCAACGGGATCGTCTTGAAGGACAATTACCCGATGATCACCTTATGCCGGGAGAAAGGCTTCAAGTTCTCCGATGGTGACCCGGGTGAATACAAGGTGGAGTATGACCTTCTCCTTGATGAGGGGCTCAATGATGGGACCTTGGAGAGCGGGAAAAAAATCAACGATGAGAATGAATCAAATAATGGAAAAAAAACAAAAAAAAACCCTAAAAAACCGGTTCGATTGATAAAACCTTAAGGAGAGGAATTGTTACTCTGCATCAACGATGTTAACCCAGAAAATCGGGATGTCCGTAGGGACGCTCTTCTTTCCTTTTGTTTTTTTCTCCATTTTCTTACACCTCATGGAGTTGTAAGGCAAGGGCGCGTGCGCGGTTTGCGACGACGAAGGATTTGGCGATAAATTCAACTTCAGTTGCTTCCTCGGGGCTTGAGACTTGACCAACAATCATCATTTTTTATCACTCCTCACTTCCTGTTTTGTCTGTTTTGTTTAAAGCGTCTTGTTGTACACCAAGTATCATGGTTCTGTACAGCTCTTATCGAAATTGTTCGAAAGCGAGATTTCCGAGATAGATGTGAATGTATTTGCGATGACTCTTTAGTTCATTAATAAAAAAAAGATTTATTTTCAACAATAGATTTATATGAAAAAAGCCCATATGAAAGAAGACATATAAAAGATGGTAGCCATGCGAAGGACTGTACAAAAAACCCTATTGATAGGCGGGATTCTTCTATTCCAAGTTGGTTTTTGTGCTGGGACCAATCACTCAACGATGTTTCTTGGACCGTATACTCAGTTCTCACAAGAAGATTCGATCGTGATTTTATGGAAGACAGTGACTCCAACTCTGCACAACGAGGTCCGGTGGGGCAGCAGTTCGACGCTTGGCATGGTGTCTAAGGATCTAAGTATCTGCCCAAAGCTATTCCATTCGGTAAGAATCAAAGGGTTAACGGCTGGTCAGAAGTATTATTATACCGTGGTTTCTGATCACATTGAAAGCCCCCTCTACACGTTCTGGACTGCATTTCCCAGAGATGGGACGATTCGGTTCGTTGCCTACGGGGATTCCCAAGGCGATTGGGATAACTGGCAGACGGTGTTGTTGGTGTCCCAGGCGATAGAAAAAGAAAATCCATCATTTGTTGTCAAACCAGGCGATCTTGTGGATAATGGTAGGAACCCGGACAACTGGATTGATTTTTTTTCTGCATCACCGTTTCTTCATAACAGCACACTCTTCCCCGTCTTGGGTAACCATGAAAATTACAGTCATCTGTTTTTCTCGTATTTTACACTCCCGTTCAATGAACGATGGTATTCGTTTGATAATGGACCTGTGCATTTTATCGGTCTTGACTCAAATACCCGCAACAGGTGCCGATTACGACAGTTTTTTTGGTTGTTTCATGATTTGAACACGCATCATCAACCATTTACCATTGTCTTTTTCCATCATCCACCCTATAGCTCATCGAACCATGGGAACACGACCATTTTACAGAAATTATGGACACCGGTGTTTGAACGGTTCCATGTTGATATCGTGTTTAATGGTCATGACCATAACTATGAACGCAGTATTATTCACAATGTCACATATGTAGTAACTGGTGGCGGTGGTGCCCCACTTTATGACAATGGACACAGCCCCTGGACTGTGTATTCAGAAAAAACCTATCATTTCTGTCTGTTGACTGCTAATTCAACGTCACTCACTTGCGAGGCGATAAAACCAAATGGCTCTGTGTTTGACTCTTTTATTCTCACCAGTTGTTAAAAATAACCTTAGAGATGTTTTTGACGATCCAAAGGATATCGCTTTATAACCATAACAGAGTTTATCGGTGCTCATGAACAAGAATATTCTTATGGCAATTCTGCTGATTCTTGTGTCGTTTGTGTGGGCGGGGTCCTTTATCGTCGTTGAGACAGCAACCCAGGAGATAGACCCTATCGACCTGGGGTTTCTACGGTTCTTTATTGCAACCCCTCTCATGATACTTCTTGTAGTCCTGAGAAAAAAATCTCTTAGATTACCAAGAAAGGAGCTACCTTGGCTTATAATCCTGGGATTGACGGGAGTGACCTTCTTGTATCTATTTCAATTCCTTGGCATTTACTACACGAATGCACCAACTGCATCTGTGCTCATTAACACCAACGTGATTTTTATCGCAATCCTCTCAGGTCTGTTCCTGCGTGAGGCTCTAACTAGGAAAAGGGTTGCCGGGATTATTCTTTCTTTTTTTGGGGTTTTTATCATTATGTTTTCTGATTTATCTAAAGAACAGATAACATTTGACAATCTCTTTGTCATCGGCGGTATCCTGATGTTGCTGTCCGCCTTCTGCTGGGCCCTTTATTCGTTTGTGGGGAAACGGTTGTTAAAAGCCTACGATGAGTTCGTGATTACCACGTATGCGTTTGTCTTTGGGACGGTCTTTTATCTTCCTTTTGTGATGCTGCATCTTGGTTCGGTCCTTCAGCAGACATCCTTAAGCGGATGGGGTGCGGTGTTGTATCTAGCCCTTGCTTGTACGCTATTTGGTTATTTAGGGTGGTATTATGCATTAAAGCATATCGATGCGAGTAAGGCAGCGGTGTTTTTGAATTTCATCCCGTTGTTTACGATTCTGATGTCGTTTTTCCTTGGAGCCTCGTTTACCTGGTTTTTCCTTTTTGGTGCAGGCCTGATTATTTATGGGGTTTGGTTGGCACAGATGTAATAAATAAAAAGTCAATCTATTTTTGACGTTCCTATAGCGAAATGTTTTTAAACGAAAAGAATGTTATTAAAATTAGAGATAGGGAGCGGAAAGAAATGGATAAAGAATCTATTGGAAGAAAGTTACTTATCTTCTCCATTATGGTTTTTATTATCATAGGAAGTAGTATACCCATGGTTATTTGCCGTTCACTAAAGAAAAATATTACAGACGACAAGTTTGCTATTCATAACTCCAAAAATGATAATGATACAACACCACCAGTGACAACCATCTCTTTCGACCCACCGAATCCTGATGGATATAATGGGTGGTATGTCAGCAATGTCACAGTCACCTTGAATGCGACTGACAACGAATCAGGGGTGTACAAGATATATTGTAGTTTGCTACCACCAGGGGAAGCATATACTGAACCTATTCTCCTTTCGCAGGATGGTATCTACGTTATTTCTTTTTGGTCAGTTGATTTTGCAGGAAATGCCGAGACACCAAAGAGCGCAATGATTAGAATCGATAAGACACCGCCAATAATAGTATTAGAATACACCTGGGAAAGTGTAGGATTCAGGAAATACGTCATAATTTATACCGCAACCTGTACCGATGCGCTGAGCGGTATGAATCGAACGGAGTTTTATAAAAACGGTGAACTACAGGAAACTATACGAGGACCTGGGCCGGAATATACATGGACAGACCCATATGTCCCCTTTAATTGCTCATTCCGCGAATTAATTGTCAAAGGATTGATGTGTAATCCATCGATAACTGATGAGTATGTAACATTCTATGCTATTCTCGTACTAAATTTAGGGTCTGGAGAGATATATCCATACATCAGTGCCTATGCATATGACAATGCAGGAAATTGGGATTATCAAGATATTTCACAACCTAGCCCACAGAAAATGATTTCTCCAGGGACATGCATCTACCTCAGTTTCCTAGAGAAAATTATCCTCCCAAACAACTATGACGGGTACATAGGGAGTTTTTTTATCAATGCGAAATTTTATAATGATTCCTCATTCGTGGGTCAATCAGAAGTTATCTCCTAAGAAACAACACACCAAACACCGTCAGTAAGTAGATACAATAAAGTATCTTATGAGGAAGTACTGTCGAACCAGAAACCATGGTATTGACTTACTTTTAATAACATCATCCGTATATCGAATCAAAAATATCAACAGGAATGGAACAAGACCATGTTTTGCGTGGAATGCGGAAAAGAAAAACCAATCTTTCGAAACGGTGTCTGCATCGATTGTTATCTCAAAAATACGAAGTTCTCCAAAGGCCCCAGTGTGATTGATATCACCTTCTGTCCCCGATGCACGGCGTACAAATATAAGAACACGTGGGTCAGAGAAGATTTTGACAACATCCTACGACGGTACATCAAAGATGCATTTTCCATCAGTTCCGAGCTGAAAACTGTCGATATCCAAACCACATGCAAAGAACAAGACAGAGTCCTTGCGTGCATGGTATCCCTCTCCGGTCTTCTAGAGGGACAGACGATTACAGAGCATCATACCCTCACCGTCCGTATCAGACATAGTACCTGCGACGTCTGTTCACGGGAGGCGGGTGGTTATTATGAAGCAATCATCCAGATACGCACGGAGAAACGTTCTTTTACCGACGTGGAGCTCGGAACACTTCGATCTGCGGTAGAGACCATGGTAAAACAATACCAGGAAGGGGGAAAACGAGGGTTGTTTATCACGGATTATGATGAAAAACGCGAGGGGCTTGATTTCTTTCTGAGCGAAAAAACAACCGCGTTTTCGATAACAAAAAAAATCCAAGAACAGTTCGGTGGGGATTTCAAACAATCAGCATCCACCGCAGGGATGAAAGACAGCAGACAACTATATCGGATGACCTACCTCGTAAGGATTCCAGCGTATCGGAACGGTGATTTTTTTTTCTTTGACAGCTCGTTTTTCAGAATCATCTCCCTTCATGAACACAAGGTCCGTGCAGTCGACCTATCGACCTGGGGGGAAAAAGTCCTTGATGGAAAGCATATAGTACCTTCGAAGATTTACGGTAATAGTACTCTTATCAGAGACATGATCGTCGTCAGTCAATCAAAAAAAGAACTGCAACTGATGGACCCGAAGACCTATACGACCGTTGAAATTCAGAAACCAAAAATGTTTTCAGTGACGACTCAGACGGTAAAAACAGTCAAGCTTGAGGAGTATCTGTTTTTGGTCCCCAAAGAGACTCCTTGAGGCGGGATTTCTTCCGTGCATGTGAAAAACGCGTTGTATCAAGGATGAGAAGGTATTCATCGAGATAGTTCTTATGATACTCAAACCAGTGTGACAGTCCAGCGACGATACGAAAACCAAGGGATTCCTAGAGCTGTCGAGCCTGTTTGTTTGAAGAGACGACATGCAGGTAGATGTTCTTTGGTCGGCATTTCTGCTCAGCCTGAAGAATGACTTCTTCAAGGAGAATGCAACCAATACCTCTTCATTGTTTTGTAAGCGCGATGCCAAGGTTGACGTTCTCGCAATTCCTCCCAAACCCTGGTTTTGCGAAGCAATCACCGATGAGACGGTCGTTAACGAGTGCTTTCAGATATATTTGTTCTCCCTTCTTGTGCGCCTGTATCTGGTTCTTAAGCCATATCTTCTCCTCTTTGAGCGTAACAGGTTTTTTAACAAGAAGATAGGTCCCTTCTCGTGTAAGTGCATTAATGAATCGTTGGAACTCCCTTGCATCCTCTTTCCCGTTCACTGGCTCGATGCGCAGGATAGTCCCGTCATGTAAGATAACGTTTTTACGTGTCATTGCCCCTCCCCTGGTGCATCCAGGGTTGAGAGGGACGCTTTGCGTCGTGTTCTCTCTGAGATTTCACCAGCAAGACTGGTGACCATGAGGCTTTCAGCCTCCTCGCGTGTTTTTGCATGCGCTAAAACCCACATCAGTTTGATGTATGCGGTTTCAGGCAGCATATCCTCACCTGAAAGGACACCTGCTTTAATGAGGTCCCGACCAGTGGAATACACATGCATGTTGACCCGCCCGAACAAACACTGCGAGGTCATTACCACCACAGAACCAGCAGTGATAAGATGGATGAGACGAGGTAGGAGACGCTCTGAGACATGTCCCAGACCGGTTCCTGCAAGTATTATTCCTTTTTTCTTTGGGATATCCTCTGGATTTAACCCCGGATGGAAAAAGACTATTCCAACCTGTTCGTTCATCGCAGCGTCAACAGTAACAGGACCAATTGTTTTTTTCCTATAGCTACCTGCGAGGGTGACTTTTCTTCCTTCTACTTTCCCCAGAGGCAGGTCATTGACCGTCTGAAACGCATCTCGTCGGGAGGTGTGAAATTTTCGTACCTTTGTGCCTCGATGGATCGTTGAATACGTATCAGAAATCTCCCCGTGCATCACGACGACCACCTCTCCGAGGTCCGAGGTGGCTGCAATGGTAGCCGCAGCAATGAGGTTTTGTGCCGCATCCGAGGATGGTCGGTCGCTTGAGCGTTGCGCGCCAACAAGCACGACGGGGCCAGAGAGATTTTTCAGAAAAAACGATAATGCCGCGGCGGTATAGCCAAGAGTGTCAGTTCCATGGGGGATGATTATCCCTGCTGCACCGCTGTTGAGCTGTTCAGCGATGATTTTCGCAAGCGTTTGCCACTGTGCTATTTCGATGTTTTCACTAAGCATTTGGTAGGCAACTTGAGAGCGGACATTGCAGAAATCGAAGATTTCAGGCACTGAGACTGCAAGTTCTTCCGCTGATGATGCAGGATGGACCGCGCCAGTTCGATAATCGACATAGCAAGCAATTGTTCCTCCAGTTCCTATAATAGAGATGGTTGGTTTTTTAGGGTCGAAAGGGATCGTCTTTCCTGGTTTTTTTATAGGTTTTTGTTTTTGTATGAGGATGATTTCTGTTTTTCTATCGACAGCGATACCGATGTTGTATCCGGTTTTTATTTTGATTGTGATGATATCATCATCGCTAAACTCATGATGGGGCATCAGTACTCCTTCATAGTGCTTATTATCTTGTATGATGCGGATACTATCCCCAATTTCTGCATTTATTGCCTTGAGTTTATCGTCTATTTCTTTTTTTCTGGGCATTCGGTCCAAGTGTTGTATCAGTTGAGTTTTTATAGAATTATCCTTGTGTAGTCAATAGGGTTTTATCAGACGTATCATTATGGTATTTGAATGCGACTTGCATTGAAGTTTGCGTATGATGGGAGAGGTTTTGCTGGGTACGCACGCCAGCCAGGACAGCGAACGGTCGAGCAAACGCTTTTAGATATATTGATTGGACAAGGTATTTTTTCAGACGCTAAGTCGTCGTGTTTTCGTACGGCGAGCCGTACAGACCATGGGGTGTCTGCCCTTGGGAATGTGTGTGCATTTGATACGACGTTGTCAAAAGAGATGGTTTTTTCAACGTTGATGAAAGGGAAAGGGTCTTCAGAACTTTTCATCTACGGGATTCAGAACGTGTTATCTACGTTTTATCCGCGTCATGCGAAACGACGGGAATATCGTTATTATCTTCGTAACACGGGTCTTAATGTCGATAAGGTTCTGTCTGCTGCTGCGTTATTCACTGGAGAGCACAACTTTCAGAATTTTGCACGGGTGGAACCCTTGAAAAACCCGGTTCGGGTTCTTGAAAATATCGTTATCTCTGAAAAAAACGATTTTTTAATTCTTGATTTCTACGCGCAAACGTTTCTGTGGAATCAGATTCGTCGGATTGTATCTGCCTTGAAAAAAGCTGGGGAAGGGATACTGACTGAAAATATCATTAAGAATGCACTACTTCACCCAGAGAAAAAGGTTGATTTTCAGCTTGTACCTCCTGAACCGTTGATCCTTATTAATGTCGTTTATGAGTTTTCGTTTGAGTATCAGAAAGAGTATAAAAGGAAACTTCAGCATTTTGAAAAAAGAATTCTTGGAGTATTCTGATGCGGTCATCACTCTGATAACCTCTCCGGTATTGTCATTTCTTTGCAAAGACTTATATAACCAAGGAGTCTATATTTTTATTTAGATTAGGTAATATATGAAAATAGAATCTCAGAATATGAAATACATCGCGCTGACAATCGTCCTTTTGTTGCTTGGAACGAGCATCATCCCAGCATCTTCACAGAAGATAGACGTGTTCTCTGTGTCGGCATCAGCAGGGACTTGGTTGTATGTCGGTGGGAATGGACCAGGGAATTATACGAAGATTCAGGATGCGATTGATGATGCCAATGATGGAGATACGGTGTTTGTATACAATGGATCATATATAGAGACCCTAGAAATAAATAAATCAATTGCTGTCATCGGTGAAGACAAAGATACTACGTTTATTCTTGGAGGGAATGATTCAGAAATCGTACAATTGAAAGAAGCAAGCATTATGCTGAATGGGTTTACTATACAAAGATATAACGACACGAATGCCATTGGCATTATGCTTATTGATTGTTGGTCGTGTGATATTTCTAGAAATGTGGTCAAATCATGCTATGTCGGCATCCTTGTGACTCAGACTGAATCATCGCATGTTTCGAATAACAGTGTTCTTGATTGCTCCTTTGGTATTGTGAATGTTATCGCAGGTAACGTTTCAATAACCTATAATAGAATTGACGGGAATAAAAAAGGATCTGGTATCGAGGTTCAAGGGACGATATTTCGAAATTACATCAGACGAAATATCATCACGAACAATTCGATAGGTATCAATCTATTCTTCGCATTTTTTACCAATATTCAGCAGAACAACTTCTTTGATAATCAACAACACGCATTTTTCACTAGTGCTTTTTTCTCGGTGTGGCGTGAGAATTACTGGAACCAGTCTCGCCTTTTGCCAAAGTTGATACGTGGGCAGGTTGGTGGGATGGTGATTCAAAGAAAGATTCCGCTTTTTAATTTTGATTGGAGACCGGCTCAGGAGCCTTTTGATACCTTCTAGCTATCAGTTCCATGAGCGGTGAGAAGAAAAAAAATTGTCGTTTAGATGGTCACTTCTAGTGGTTTTACCTGTTGAGAGGCAAGGACTTCGTTCATTTTCAGATAGGTAAGATCCATGTCCTTTTTCTTCGTCCAGGTCTCTTCTAGTGGTGTGAACGTTGGTGTTTTATTCACCATACCGACCATTTTATCGGTTTGATTATTCATCACCGCAAGGACTGCCTCATAGCCAAGTCTGCTGGCAAGCACCCGGTCGAAAGCACTAGGATCACCACCGCGCTGCACATGGCCTAGAACGCTGACTTTAATATCCCAGTTGATGACCTTTTCGATAGCCGATTTTATCTCACTTGCACCTCCAGTTGTCTCCCCTTCGGCGATAACGATGATACTGCTTTTTTTGCCTGCCTTGTACTGCGCCTCAAGTTCTCCAACAAGAGTCTGGATTGCCTGGGGCGACTCAGGAATCAGGATATCCTCTGCCCCGCCACCGATACCGGTGTACAACGCGATATACCCTGAGGTTCGTCCCATGACTTCAATGATGAACAGCCGAGAATGAGATGATGCGGTGTCACGTATCTTATCGATTGCCTCCAATGCAGTGTTCACCGCGGTGTCAAAACCAATTGTAAAATCAGTTCCAGAGAGATCATTATCAATCGTACCGGGAACACCGATTCCTTGGATGGGAAACTCTTGAATCAGCTGATGCAGCCCACGAAACGATCCATCTCCACCAACAACGATGATGCTATCGATACCGAAGCGTTTCAAGTTCTTGAATGCTTTTTCGCGTCCTCCTTTTATGAGAAATTCGCTGCTTCTTGCGGTTTGAAGAATCGTCCCTCCGTCCTTAATGATGTTACTGACGAAGTATCGGTCGACTTGTTCAATATCTCCTTCGATCATGCCTTGGTACCCACGTTTGATCCCAAACATGGTGTTCCCATGGTAGATTCCGGTTCGAACGATCGCGCGTATCGCCGCATTCATCCCGGGGGCATCGCCACCGCTTGAGAGCACCCCGATGTATTTACCCTGATTCTGCATCCACCACCTCTTGCGATACTGAAATCGTTGCTCAGCATTTAAAATATTCTAGGAAAACCACACATTGTCGTATTATCGGTGTTTTCCTTTGAAAGCGCGATAGAGGAAATACGCTAAAGCGCCATAACAGACAATTATGCCAAAAACAAGCATGAGAAGCGCAGGAAGGGACAGTTCGCTCATGGGGGTTCCTCTTTTGCTTCTTTTTTTTTCATCAGCAGAAATGAGGCAAAGAAGATGGCAATGCAAGGAAGGATACCTAGAACAGCAAGCCACCATGGCTGAACATATGGTTGGAGGATATTTTTATACACTGCCGCGAGAAGAAGAACGGTAAGAATGCTTGGTACGACATATTTTATGAGGATATCCCACCATCGCCCTATTAAGATGTCTGATGTGTTGTTTGCGTTTTTTCGAAAGATTGAAACATCAAAGACCCAGGCAAGAATCAGGCATTCAACAAGCCCGACAAGGACTAATCCGAAGTTTGAGACAAAATAATCGAAAATATCTAACCAGTATAATCCACTCCCGGTGGTAAACAACAGGCTGGCAGAAAAACCAGCAAGGCAGATAAGTGCAGTTGCTTTTCCCTTCGTCATCCGCCATTTGTGTTGTATTCCTGTCGCCATGGGTTCTATCATAGAAAATGCGGAGTCTATCCCAAAGGTCAATAATGCAAGATAGAAGAGAATCCCAAAGACAGCGGTTGCGACGGGGAATAGTGAGATAGCGGTTGGGTAGGTGATGAAGGCAAGGTGCGGACCTGCGACCCCAAGATTCTCTATACCAACACCCTGTGACATCGCAAGATATCCAATGATGCTAAACACAGCAAATCCAGCAAGAAACGATGTCCCAGAGTCAGCAAGCGCGATGATGAACGCATTATTTGAGATATCAGATTTTTTATGAAGGTGACTTGCATAGGTAATCATGATTCCCTGTGCGATACCAACAGAGAAAAATACCTGTGCATAAGCGGCAAGCCAGACGTTCAGGTCAGTTAGCTTTGAGAAATTCGGTGTGAGGTAATAACTGATTCCCTCAATAGCCCCTGGTAGAGTTACACCGCGAATCGTAAGAATAGCAAGCAGTATCCAAGGGAGTGGCACCGTGATGAGTACAACTTTTCCAATCCGACCAACTCCTTTGTACAGGATGATAAACACAAGCAACCATATTACAAGAAGACTAAGCAGGATTGGAATTCGTATCCCTCCGATGTCAAGAGGACTTGTTGTGATACCGAGAAAGTCGGTAAGGAAGAAGGATTCAGCATTCAATCCCCAGCGGAGGTCAAGAGAGTAAATCAAGTAGGAGAAGCACCAGGCCATGACAACAATGTAGTAGGTGACGATGACGAACGGAACTAATGAACTCCACCAGCCGAACCATTCCCATTTTTTCCCCATCTTTTTAAAGGAACCTGGTGCACCTTGTCTGCTCCAGTGTCCAACAGAGAATTCTAGGATTAACATTGGGATGCCGGCGGTAAATAACGCAACAAAATACGGGATGAGAAACGCTCCTCCTCCGTTTGTGTAGGCGATGTAGGGGAACCTCCAGACGTTTCCAAGACCAACTGAAGACCCAATCGCCGCCATGATAAATGCCAGTCGTGAGTTCCATAGTTCCTTTTCTGGAATGTTTTCTCCCCCAAAGAGATGTATTAATTATCGCTTGTGTTTATAAATATATCTAAATTAAAATTAATTAGAGAGGAGGGTTTCTAGGTACACCTGAACCTAAATATTTATTATGATTGAACTGTTCTTGTGTTGCTCGTGCAGGGGTAGCCAAGCCTGGTCTACGGCGACAGACTCAAGATCTGTTCCTGCAGAGGTTCGGGGGTTCAAATCCC
>JAFGFQ010000007.1 GCA_016930995.1 Thermoplasmatota archaeon
AAAACAGATATAATTTTCTTCATATTCTTCAAAACCCCTAATATTTTTTTTTTTTTATGCATTCCTATGGAGCTTTCACTTATATAATTTTTCGTTGTATTTCACCCGTATCGATGTACCATCCCCCCAAAGAACGCAGCAAAAAAAAATGAATGCATCCGCTCCCAGGACACCGACTACAACTCAGAAGAAGAATCCTGTTTTGAATACAGACCAATGAGTTGGGATTGTTCGATCACATGCCCCTGCATCGCGCGAACCAGTTTCTTTTTATTCATCTTTGGATTAATCTCCAAAACCATGTCCAGTGCATATAAGCTGAACACATACCGATGCACTCCCCAGGGGGGACACGGACCCATATACCCAGTTCTCCTCATACTATTTCTCCCTTGAACTGAAGTATCAGCAAGATGAATGTCATGAGGGATATCCTCAGGGAGCTGATCCCTGTCAGAAGGGATGTTATAGAGGACCCAGTGGTTCAAAACACCAAGGGGAGTATCCACATCATCCATGAGGAGGGCAAAACTCTTGGTTGCTTTTGGAGCGTTTTTCCACTGTAAAGGTGGGGAAATCTCCTTGCCTCGGCAAGTATAGAGGGCAGGGATTCTTCCTTGATTTTCAAACGCGATACTTGACAGTTCAAGCATGCTTCCATCAATCCATTCCTACATTTTTACTGATTTCTTAAAGGTTGTCACATCTCTCTAAAAATATCTTATCCCGAAATTACTTTCTCCGGGAAATACAAGAAACATCTGCCTGATGGTACAAATAGGTCATCTTCTCTGCATCCGGGTTTGAGGTTGTATATCATGGCATCCGGGAGCATTTCTAGAAAAAAGCCTTCCGTCAAACCGACGACATGTCATAAATTACAGTAACAATTATAACATATTACTCTATATCTAGCCAAGACAAGATGAATAAAAATGGGATAGATGTTCCACAAAATTGTTGGGACTTCATGGGATGCCCCGAAAAAACAAGAGCAAAATGCCTCGCATATACACTAAAAATGGGCAGAGACTGCTGGTTCATCTGGCACATCAATAAAGATTCGGTCGCAGGAAGAATCGGTGACGGGTGTTTTAACTGCCCTTGGTTCATCAGGAACAACCCAGACTGCATCAAGAAGGTCTAGGAAGGAAAACCAAAACTATTTCCTCTAGCCTCCCGCTGTATTTTCTAGTGTAAAACCACCAGAGTTTCTTCAAAATTCAGATAGAAAATATTTATATAGTTTTAAAAGAATATAAATATAATCGCATAAGAAAAAACTGAACGGGAGAAAGAAAAAAATGTCTTTTAAAAACTCACCTATAAAGAACAGGAACACACAAAAACGATTCCTCCAAAAAATACTTGCCACATCGCTTATCAGCATCCTGCTCATCGCAACAGTGGTACCACCAGTCCTCTCAGAACCCAGTGACTCCTGGTGGAACCTAGAATGGAATTACCGCAAACTCCTATCCATCAACGCAACAAAGATAACAGGGACGCTTTCCAATTTCCCGATCCTCCTCCAAGTAACGGATAGCGATCTCGCAGCCTACGCCCAACCCAACGGAAACGACATCGTGTTCATCAACTACAATGATAACATCACACGACTCAACCACGAGATAGAACACTACACCAATGGCAGCCTCACCGCATGGGTCAACGTCACCAGAATTAGTAACACCTCTGATACAAAACTCTGGATGTACTACGGAAACCCCACGTGTCCCTCCCAACAAAACATCCCGGGCACCTGGGATGACACCTATGTCATGGTCCAACACCTCAACGAAACCACCGACGTGCTGTACGACTCCACCGCTCATCACAACAATGGACTCTCAACAGGAACCACCCATACAGACTCTGGTAAAATAGACGGAGCACGACAGTACAACTCCAATGACAAGATCGTCATCAACAACATCACCCATGCCCCCAACGCCTTAACCCTAGAGACATGGGTCTACCGTGACAACACCGACTATATCTACATCGCCTGCAAAGGCATCTTCTCACAAACAAGCACCGACTGGATCCTGTATCTCAGGAACAACCAATCAGCCAACCAAGGCATTGATTTCAGCATCAACAACCACTCCTCCTTCATCAGGAAAGGCGACACACCGCAAGGCTGCTGGTTCCATCTTTCCGCCACCTACAACAACGGCACCGCCCGCCTCTACCTCAATGGAACTAGGATCGGCTGTGGATCAGGATGGCCTGCGATGACAAATTGTTATCCTCACCTTGGATTGGGAAACGACTATCTCGGCAACGAAGGAAGCACGTACCCGATGACTGATGTACGACTCGATGAGGTCCGCCTCTCAACAGTCGCCAGGAACAGCAGCTGGATTGCCACCAGTTATACCAACCAAAAGGACCCAACTGGTTTTTGCAGCATCAGCAGCCAAGAACAAGCACCAACAGAGGAGAATTTCCCACCAGTCTTCGGAACACCATCCCCAGTCAACGGATCAACCACAATTCCCCTGGACCTGACCTGGATCATCCCTATCAACGACCCAGAAGGAGACCTCTTCAGCTGGATGATTGAGTGTAGCAATGGACAGACAAACAGCATGACCAATGCATCAAACGGAACCAAAACCCTTGCTCTCTCCGGACTTGCCTTTAATACTTCGTACACCGTCTGGGTCAACGCAACAGACCCCTCTGGTAGTGGACTGTATACCCGCGGATGGTACAGTTTCACCACACAGGAGGAGCCATTGAACAACCCACCAGTGTTTGGCACACCATCCCCAGCAAACGCTTCAACAGGCAACCCGGTGAATCTCTCCTGGAGTATTCCCATCAACGACCCAGAAGCAGACCTCTTCAGCTGGACGATCCAATGCAGCAACGGACAAACAAACAGCATGACCAATGCAACAAACGGAACCAAAACACTCACACTCACAGAGTTAACATACAATACCACCTACACGGTCTGGGTGAACGCCACCGACCCCACAGGTAGTGGCCTATACACCAGAAAATGGTACACCTTCACCACCATACAGGAACCACAACTCAGCATCATCATCACCAAACCCATAGAAAACAGATTCTACTTCAACGACATCGAACAAAGCATCACCCTGCCACGAAACACAGTCGTCTACGGGCCTATCACGATCACCGCAGAGGTCATCTCTGATACACCTATCAAGAACGTAGAGTTCTACGCAGACGGAAAACCCCTTGCCAATGTCACCAGCGCACCCTATGAATGGAATTGGAAGCCAATCATTCAATTCAATAACATGTCACTCTCCCGTACCATCAAAGTCATCGTCTATGACACTGAAGGCAGGACCGCATCCGATGAGATCAACATCACCAAATGGAGGTTCCATCTCCTCCCCTGGCTGGTGATCGCCGCATCCTTTGCCTCACGGCTGATCTTGCATACCACGGTCGTCGGAGTGTTCTACAACATCCAAGAATCCCCCTTCAGCATCTCGTTCTTCGCTCTAAAAGCCTACTATAAAACCACGGGCCTGTTCCAGAGAGGCCGAGGCAACATCAACTTCAAACACTGCACCGGTGGCATGCTCATCGGACCAATCACCTTAACAAAACTTGGCTTGTCTCATAAACTTGCTATCGGCTCGTTCACCTTCGTCGGCACCCCGACCATTGAGCGGATCGGGTTGTTCCAAGCACTTCAAAACCGTCGATCAGACCAGACTTGATAAATAAGACGTTCATAGAAAATATCAAAGGTGTTAGACACTCACACCGCCCCTCTATTTTTTTATTAAAGATAACGATTTGAAGTCAAGAAATGCTATATTAGTAAAGATATCCTTGGAAGACTAAACAATGAAAATCTCCATGAGGCGAAAACTTTTACAAAATAAAAGCATATGAAAATGATATCCTGATCATCAAAAAGCGATGTAGTGATAAGGGTTACAGACAAAAGAATAATGGTTTTACTATACGAAAACAAAAACAAAAAAAAAAAA
>JAFGFQ010000049.1 GCA_016930995.1 Thermoplasmatota archaeon
AAAGTGCCGCAGGAGGGGATCGAACCCTCGACATCACGGTCTTCAGCCGTGCACTCTCCCAGCTGAGTTACCGCGGCAAAATATAAAAAAAAATAAATCTAACCGAGTTCTTTGACGATATCGTTAATGGTTTCTTGCATTTCTTTTAATTTTTGCTTCAGCATAGGGGTTGCTTTTGTAGCAGACTCTGTGGTGACTGCTCCCTGCGGGGATGGCTCGATAAGTCCTTCTTGTTCCAAAATTCGTAACGAATATCGTACCATATGCTGTGGGTGTTTGGTAAGCTCGGATAATTTTATGATCCCTGCTGGTTCGTTTTGTTTCAGCGTTTGCAGAACAAGCACATGCCTTTTTAAGATATCGAGCTCCGTCTCGATGACGTTAGTAAGCACAATTCTTTCTTTTTTTTCCGGTTTCATCAAAAACCCCCAATCCTTGGATACTTGTTAACACACGTAATACAAGTTCCTATATTTAAAATCTCTTTTAACACCAGGGATGACAACGAAAAGTTCATCGTAAACTACATTAGAACGATGTTCTTTTCCAATCAGGATGACTACGTATCTAATTACGAAATGGTTCGGGACCTTCATCTGTGATGAGAACACAGTACAGAGAAAAATCCTCTTCCCAAAAGACGAAAAAGAAATTGCCAAACGATTACATGAAATTCAAAAAAACAATATACTTCCTGAAGAAAGAACGATTGCACAAAATACCACTGTGATTGTCAATGAAAAACGACTCCAACACCTCGGTCTGTATGACAAGGAGGAACCAAACTTAAAATCTCTCCGTATCCAACCCGAAGAATACGGTTTTTCATTAGATCTCCTCCATAACGCATCAATACGGCTAGCTACAGAACATGTTGATGAACAACTCCAATCAGAGGACCTCCAACTTATACAGATGGTTAACGCACTTGATGATCTCATCCAGACCGCGAACCTTCTCTTAGAACGACTGAGTTGCTGGTCACTGCTTCCTACGTCACCGAAGAAAATCAAACCGTTCGAGAAAACACTCTCCACCGTTAATGAGGAAATAGTACGGCTACAAAACCAAATCGAAAAAGACATGAAAACTATCGCACCAAACACCAGTGAGATTATCGGACCGCTTATCGGTGCCCGACTCATCGCTCTTGCTGGGGGAATGCAGAAGATGGCGCTGATGCCTGCATCAACGATTCAGATCCTTGGGGCAGAGAAAGCGTTGTTCCGCTTCAAAAAAGAGGGGGGAAAACCGCCAAAGCACGGTGTAATCTTTCAGCATCAACTGATTAACGGTGCCCCAAAAAAAGAACGGGGCAGAATAGCACGACTGCTTGGAACTAAACTGTCTACTGCCATAAAAGCGGATGTCTTTACCAAGAGACACATTGCTGATGATCTTCAACAAGACATCACAAAACGACTCAATGAAATAAGAAAAAAATAGACGAACCAAGAGATTCTTTTATTTTTCTTCCTGCTTGAGCACCTTTAATTGTAAATCCTGCAACTCCTTGATGTATTTGTCTAATTGTTGTATCGCAGTCAGCAGCTTGTAAATCTCCCCATCCTCGGGTGCGGGGGGAACAGCGGACTGAGGGAACTCCTCTTTTTTCTTGTGAAACTCAGAAGTATCGTATTTTTCTTTGAGAAAATCACGGACCGATTTTAAGTTTTTTATTTGTTCTGATAGTTCATGAAATTTGTTCATCTTCTCCATTCCTCGTCATTATTTTTTCTGTAGAGTGCAACGATATCTGTAATACTCAATAAGATATTAAGCGTTTTGGATATTTTACCCATTCGATTCCTTTATTGATTCCCGTGTTTTGACCGCTATCCCCTGCTGGAACGCACGCATTTCCTCCCTGTTTAACATGGTTCGACCGACCGCTAATAATGTATCATTCGTATCAACAATAAGACATTCATCAAATGGTCGAAGCCCAGGGTCAGCTTCAGATACAAACCTGGCAAATACGCTTTTTCCTTCTTTTATAAACGGCACCGCTTCTTCTACGACGATGACACGTAACAAGGGATATTTGAACTGCTTATGAAGAAGACGACCTCCCTCTAATTTCAAGGTAAACAGACCGTCTTCCGCACGCATGGAAAGCACATGAGCATCATTACAAAAGATATTTCGTATTTTCCCGGTTCGTTTTGATTTGACCAAAGACAGTTTCCCATTCAAAAGGGCGTGTGATGCGCCACGCCCAAACTGCATGTCTGCAACAGCAGAAATACGTTTTTGATCAAAGTTCATGGGAAGTTGAGATGATTGTTCTAATTTGGTGATATCATTTTTATTCCAAGGAAGTACCTTGGCATTTTTTAGGAACCTTTGTTCAATTTGATTGACATACTCCAAGGTTTCCTTATCAATAGAAGAGGGAAACACGGATTGAGCCAGCGGATACATCTCATCAAGCTCGAAGGGAACAGGACCAAGGGTGGAATGGACCACCAAATTGAGGTTTTTTTTCTTGAGAATCTGGCTTATTTCCTGTGCATAAGACATCGAATACGGTTTTGTCACTTCTGGGAAGACCACGGTTGACTCTGAACCCAGGGTGAATCTTGAGAACAACCGTGAATGATATCGAACCATCGCTGGGCGATAGATGGTCTGCGGGCCTGTATAGAACATCGCGGTTTTCTTACTGGTTGGCTGGAAGTGTTCAAGCCATTCCTGATGTCGTGGCTCTCGGAGGACATGCAAGGCTTCGGAGAGATAGGGATTTGCTGAGGCACGCTGTTCGACCAGCTCCCATAACCATCCTTCTGTCATCGCTACCCGAATCGTCTTTAACTCACTGAAACTCACATAGAGATTATGAAGTGCCAACTGTAAGATACGGTCCTTGGCCTCAAGTTGCTTTAATTCCGACACAGAATACTGTGAACAAATCGGACAGCAACAGGGTAACTCTGTGAGATCATCGAACTTTTCTGTACCCCAGGGGAAAATCATGCGTCCGTCGTGTGCGTACTTCGCATAGGCAGAAGAATCAAAAAAATCACAGCCAAGAGCGACTGCCAGGGAAAAAACCAGGGGATGACCCGCACCAAACAGGTGTACTGGTTTTGATGGGTCCAGACCGCGTTTTGAGGCAAGAATACACTGGACAAGGTCAGTGTACCGTTGGTTCTCCATGAGGGGAACAACCCCACCGATAGGGAAGAAATCTGCATCAAGTGCACTGAGTTGACGGGCGCATTCTTCTCGCAAATCAGGATAGACCGATCCTTGGACGGGACAGGCTAGCAGCATATCCCCTTTTTCAGGAACGCTTAGTTTGGCTCGTTTGACCGTCTCGTTCATTCCGTGTTGTGCTTCCTCTTTTGTTTGCCCAGGTGTCCCAAACACATCAAGGATAGTACCGATATCGCTACCGATGTCTCTTTGAAACTGTACAATCTCCACAGGGTCAAGTTGTACATCCCCATAGATATAGCTTTGAAACGTCCCTGAGTCAGTCATGATTGTTCCATGAAAATCGATGAGACGGTGTACTCCAGAGTGTACCGCCTGTTCCCGTAAATGTTGATCTTTGTAGATGATATACGAATTAGTAATAAGAATATCAACACCAAACCGTTGCTTCATCTCCTGTGGTGAAATAATCATTTTATTAGGATTAATCACCGGGAGAAGAGTTGGCGTGGTTACCTCCCCATGGTTCGTCTTGAAGCGACACAGACGCCCTGCAGCGTCCCGCTCCTTGATTTCAAAGGTCATCGTTTCAACAGCCTTGTAAGAGAAGCCTCCTATTTAGGTTTTAGTAAAAAAGAGCTACAGGACAGAGATACGATGATTCTTTCATGGTTGTTAACGGATTTTTTTCTGCTGAAATATTGAGAACTGACGACTCGATGCCTAGGCAATCTGCAGGGGGTCAAGGACTCTACGTAAAGTCGCGATTGCAGACAGAGACGCCATATAACTTGACTGAGGATTATTTGGATTTGGCATATTCTCAACCTCAGCACGAAGCCTCCCGAACCGACCATGAGCAAGAATCTTATGATTGATCCTGGTTTCTACAGGGTCCGCGACGATTTCGACGATGGTTTCATCAAAACCAACACCCGCTAAGGAAAGACAGGCGGCGACGTTGATATTGCGTGGGAATTGTTTGACTGCATCTCGTGCGGTTCCCTTGTACACCACGGTGCGCTCCTCAACCGTTTTTCCCAGAGATGCAGGAGGTTTGGTGGTGACCAATGTCACGCTATCGAGTTTTTCAATGCTTGCTGCCATCACCCCATCGATGCCGCAGACCGCACCGGAGGGAAGATAGATTTTCCGATGATGTTTCCGTGCGATGTCAACGATTTTTTTACGAAATGCATCATCGAACAGACTGCCGATGCTCATGATGATTAAATCCTTGCTTGCCTCAAGAACAGCGGCTGCAAACTGTATGACCGCTTCCTGGGATGCCGCTTCGAAGACCAAATCGACATCCTCTAAGAAGTCCTTTACCGGCTTTATTGATGCTTTTTTCACCTGAGAACAGAGGTGCTTTGCCGCAGCAGGTTTGATGTCAAAGAGGTAGATTTTCTCAATATCCGTCATTGCATCTGCTGCTTTTGCGACATCTGTCCCGATGGCTCCACAGCCAATTATCCCAAGTCTCATAAGCGCGGTCTCCCAAAACCTTTAAACAGGAATTACCTATAAAAAATATTGTTATGGACGAAATCGATCGATTCCTACGAGAGGACCTAGGGCAGAAGGGAGATATCACCTCGGATGCATTGTTTAAAAAAGAACGAGCAGAAGCAGTAATCATAGCCAAGCAGGATTGTCTGATTGCGGGTTTATCTGAAGCACAACATGTGTTTAAAAAAACGGGTGCATCGACAAGACTCTTGTCACAGGATGGGACCGCTGTTAAGATGGGAGGAACAGTGATGAAAATACGAGGGCCACTTCGTTCGATCCTGAAAGGCGAGCGGTTGGCACTTAACATCATCGGAAGGATGAGTGGGATTGCATCGGAAACACAGAAACTCGTTGTGATGTGTAAAAAGATCAACCCAAAGGTTGCTATCGCAGGGACACGGAAAACCACACCAGGTTTTCGTTATTTTGAAAAAAAAGCGATTATCCTTGGTGGTGGAGATCCACATCGATACGGGTTATATGATGCGGTGCTGATAAAGGACAATCATCTGAAGAAAATCGGGTCTGTGAAAAAGGCGATTACGCGAATACGACAAATGCTTCCGGATGTAGCTGTTGAAATCGAAGTGGAAAACGAAATGGATGCCTTAGCAGCAGCCCGGTTAAATGTGCAGTGCATCATGCTTGATAATCTCCCACCAAACATCGGTGAAAAAATCGCTCGGAAGATTCGTGACATCAACCCAGGGATTCTTATAGAAGTCTCAGGAGGTATTACTGAAAAAAACATTGTGAAGTACGCTTCATTTGCCGATCGTATCTCCCTTGGGTACCTGACACATTCAATTAAGAATAAAGATTTTTCTTTGGAAATATTACGCTAGACGTACTAGTTTTTACCAGCTTTTGTCGTTGGTTGATTTCTCCTTTCATCATATGATATCACTAGGAGAAGGGAACACCCTCCATAGTGATAAATATGGTTTCCGTTACTAGTCACACTGTTTAAAACGATTCAGGATGCAAAGAATAGTTCCCCGGCAAGGTTGAGAACGTTCCTTAAACTCCGTAAAATCCGTGATTAAACAGAAAATTGATTCTTAACTCGCACCAAGTTTTTTACAGTGGAGGTTGATATATTTGGTTTCATGCATCCTGTAGCTGTGTTTCACTCGTTATTATATAATATAATGAAGCAGGTACTAAGGAATATATTTTTTTAGTTGTTTTTACAGCATTTCGATAAGTTCAGAATGATGGTGTTTCTGAGCTAACATTTAATTTAACACACGAACCTATGAAATGTTTAAATTGTGTTGATGTGCTATAAAATTGTATTCCACTGAAACCTAACACTCCGATTAAATTATATGCATTCACAGGAATTGCAAAATTAGGTTTGAAAAAAAAGCCAAGTCCTCCATAAAACTCTCCAATTAAAGTATATGAATTACCTGAGAAATCAACGGATTTTATTTCACCATAAGAGGGTTCCCCGTGAGAACTACCTTCTGCACATGAACCAAAGCATATTGTTCCTAAAAGAGTTATCGGTATGATACAAAATAATACTACTGAAAAAATACTCCATAAGATATACATTAACAAATGAATACCACCCTCATTTATTATTTGATTCATAAGGAGTTTTGTATAAATGGCACCAACAACATAACAATAGGTGGCTTTTCCTGTAATCAAACAATTAGAATTATTGTTACTGCCCAAAGTAGAAATGGCATTTTGGTAACGTCTTAATACTAACCTCTGTGCCCTCTCAACACTCATCCCACGTGGCAACAACCCATATTTATCCAACTCCACCACTGCTTCTTTAAAGAGAGGGACAGCTTCCTCCCTTGTAGTTGTTTGATTCAGCTTTGCTCGGAATTCAACCAGATACTGCTCAAGGTCTTGGTATTGTTCTCTGGTGAGCTTCACCGTGGTATCCTTGTATCCTGTGATGCCACAGGCTTGCGAAGTGACTTCGACGAGGTCATTCTCTTGGGATGCTGTGACAACACTGTGGTTGATGCTGGGTGCGACTGCGACACCGAGAAAAAGAAGGATGATGCTTACTGCAAGGATTTTCTTCATTTCCATCATCTCATTCCAGGGATATCGTAGGGTTCTTGTGCAGGGTTTTTATCAAAGGTTATCAAAGGGAAATTAAAATGTTCAATAATAAAAGAAATTGGAACGCGTGGGAAAATTTCGATAGAGAATGAGCCAGGGATACCAACAGGTAGTTTCTTTGGTTCACCCCAATAGTTTTGATTCCAAGCTTGTTTCGATATTAAGAATTGTGAAAATCTTAATTTGTCAACAGTAAAATGTGCGTTTTTATAGTTATTAATAAAGTTATTCCGAGTGATTTCTGTATTAACAGCATTGGTAATTATGATACCAAATTCACTGTTATCTATGATGTTGTTTTCAAATATCTTTGTGTTTATTGGACCTCTATACAGCATGATTCCCAATCCGTTCGACTTTATCGTGTTACGAGAGATATTATTGTTTTCTGGTTTGGGGTTAAGATGATGTATTATCATTTGATAATTCTCTAAAATTAATATATTCCACAGACCAAAAATTATAATTCCACGATGTTTACAGTGAGTAATAATGTTCTGTGAAATAGTATTATTCGATGATGAGATTTCAAGACGAATTCCATCAAAACAGTTCTTAATAATGTTCCTATATATTTTCCCATGATTAAAACGACATCCAATAATGCCATTAGAAGCATTTTTTATAATATTATCATAAATTGTTACATTCTCAATGAGCTTAGTATTCCAATAATCTGGATAGATATAGTGATAATTCACACCTATTGCAGTATAATAAATAAGGAGAGGTTGAATCGTAAATCCACTGATACTGACGTCATCAGCTGAGATATTTATAACGATTCCATTGGTATACCCTAAAATAACTGTTGTGGATTTATTTTCTCCTATCAAAGTTATGGATTTTCTTATTTTGATATCCTCTTTATAAGGTGACGATTCATTATACACAAAAATAGTATCCCCACCACTCGCATTATCAATCGCATCCTGAATCCTACTATAGTTCCCTGGTCCACTCCCGCCAACATATAACCAAGTCCCTCGTGATACCAATTGTTTCTCAGTGTTCTGTGCTATCGCTGGTGCATACGCTATCGCAACGAACAAGAGAATGATTCCTACTACCAAGATTTTCGTTTTCATTTAATTTACCTCAATATCACCGAAAAATGTGGCTTTGACAAGATATCTGCCTACATATCCAGTATAATTATTTGGAAGTATCAAATTCTGGAATAGATACAACCCAGGTTTGATAGAGGCAGGACGAATCGGATTTAAAATATCAACATAACTTGACAAACCAGCATTATCGTAAGCATAAAAACGCTGAGTGAAATTAGGCGGATGGTTACTCACGACATAAACAAAGACAATTATTGAATCAAATTTCACGTAATCATCCGTAATCTCCCGATTCCGTATCAGTCCTTTCACATTATATCTATCTGTAAAATACAATGGATAAGTATATTCATAATGTGGTCCAGGACCAAAAATATACTCTTGTAATACACCATTTATAAAAAACTCTGTTCTGTTCATACCACTTGTTGTATCAAAAGCTTCTACTGAATAAATGTAAATATATCCTTTCCAGTATATTCTCTCCCAAGTGTAATTAACTGAAACGAGAGGTGGGGTTTTATCTATCTTTATTTCGATAGAATAGATGTCCGATGAATTATAATCGCATTTCCATTCGAATAGAATGATACCTTCAATAGTAATTGTAAAAGGTGCTGTATATGTTTGCCAACTTCCTCCATTTAATCGATAACAGATCTGATTAAAGGAACCATTGAATCCCACATGAACATCACTTACATACCAGTTATTGTTTCCCATTGCCCCTGAGAGTTCTACCCAACATGGTGGGTTGCCACAATCGCACCCCTGAACAGTCTCAACTCTCAGACAACTTGTAAACGAACCAAGAACAAGAAGAACCACAGCACAGAGACTAATTCCAAATACTACACATTTCCTTTTCATGGTTTTTCCTAGGTCCACGGAGGACTGTACGTAAAGTTGACTTCCTTGGCGAATCCGATGTAAAACGAGGGTAACTTATAACCACCAAAAGATGATATAAAACTTAAAAAGTTAATCCCAACAAAACCACGAATCCCTACAGGGTTCCAAGCCTCAGCATAACTATAATTATTTTTAACAGATTTTTGGTATTTTGTATAAAGACCTCCGTAGAATGTCCCATTCCACTTTTTAAATCCATTTGAACCTATTGTCCATACCCAACCTGAAGACGCATCAACACGCTCATATGTAGTATTCCCATATTCAACGACTTTGAATCGGTCTCCAACATACACATAAGGACCAAACTTCAAAGGTTGTAATTCACGGAATAGATAAGGAAGAGCAAGAATCGTTGTGAGACTAGGACCACTGTGATTGAATGCAAGATTATGAAGGAACGGGATATCCATTACCAAAGCGGGATATGGTCTAAAATAGGTTTCATTAGATATCCCAATCACGAGACAATTGATATTCCCTGAAATATTTTCATTGGTTCTTTGAAATGGTTGCCTAAGTTCAGATTTCAAAAAACATCCTGTTACTAATCTTTGTGCTCGTTGTACCGTTATTCCTTTCGGTAATAATCCGCAATTGTTCAATTCTGCGATTACTTCTTTGATGAGAGTTAGAGCTTCTTGTTTCGTTGTGACCTTATCTAATTTTCCTTGTAAATCATTGAATATTTTCTCGGTTTTAACATACTGGGTATTTTCCTTTATTAGAAGTTGAGAAGATTCCTTTCCAAAAATAGTGCCTGATATAGGAACAACAGAGGTTAACATCATCAGCATACAAACAAGAACACAAAATATTGCTTTCTTCATACTTTATCATTCCTCCGAATATACCTCTAGAATATCATACGGTTCTTGCGCCGGATGCCAATCGAACTTTAACACAGGGATATAAATTGTCGCTGCAGGAACGGTATGCTGTTTTTGTAACACATTGTATAGAAACCATTGTAAAATAAGACTTGGTAAAATTAAAAATTTCATCCCTAAAACAACTTTAGAAAACTGATACGGTCGACCCCAATAGTTTTCATCCCAAGTATGATCAAATGGTCTTTCAGGCAGTATCATCCAGAGATCAACTGCCATATTTGCGTCTCCCTTTTGATTATTATAGATGTTATTTTGTAATATTGAATTCTTTTTTGAATTCCAAATACCGACTCCAAACACTTGATTATCGATAATATTATTCAGTTGAATGATATTGTTATCCCCATATACCGATATGCCATCTTGACCATTCTCTGAAATAGTATTAAACGACACGACAGTCCCACTTGACCCAAGAAGAATCCCATCTGCGGAATTACATGTAATTATGTTTCCAGAAATCACATTTCCACCAATGGATGAATCATAAATTCCCCATGAATTGTTTGAGAAAATATTATCTTCGATTTTATTAACGCATGCCTTAAATAAATAGATTCCTTCAGTAGTAGCAGTGATAATATTCTCTTTAATAATATTATTATTTGATTCAATTCTAATCCCCTGGAAACTATGTCCTATTGTGAATCTTTGGACAGTGATTCCATCAGCCTGTAAAAGAACAGAGGCATTCCTATGTGCCCCACCGTAAATAACGGTTGTCTTACTGTCCTCCCCTGTTAAAGTTATCGATTTTTCTATGATAATCTTCTCATAATATGGTGACGAATCAGCATACACGAAAACGGTATCTCCATCGAAAGAATCATTGACAGCATCCTGGATTTTCGTATAGTTGTTTGGTCCAGTACCTCCCACATACAAGATATTTCCCATGATCTGAGGATGCGATGTGGTTTTCGATAATGTATTCGCTGATACAAGAGCAACCGTGGTGAACATCATCAGCATACAAACAAGAACACAAAATACCCCTTTTTTCATACGAATTCATTCCTCCTTTATAGTAATTTATAACGATGTACTCCTATAAATACGTTATTTGTCTATTTAAAAGCAACATAGGGACGTCCTGAGGAAAAAAACCGTGTCGAAACATACGTTTTAGAACGTCTCTTTACCTCCAGAATGATAATGAGGATTTCTTGTTTTATAAAAATAATACGGTTTGTCCGAACGTTCCTATTGGAAATATTTAAGAATTGAAATCGGTTTACAATATTGGAAGAAATATTATTCTCTACAACAATGGGGTTTTATCGTGAGGATGGTGGATTAATACATGAGAAAGATTATTGAAGAGGTTGTTGCAGCTGAGCAGGCAAAAGAACACATCGAGGAAAAGATAAAAGACGAGGGGAAGAAGAACGTTGGGATGCGGTCGACCAAACGCGATCCTACCTTGAAAATCGCAGGGGTTGACGATGATGACCTAGAACAAGTCCTGAAAAGCTTAACAACCACGATCAAGGTCGTTGGTTGTGGTGGTGCAGGGACCAATACGATTTCACGATGTTTCTCAGAGGGAATCAATGGTGCAGACCTCATTGCGATCAACACCGATGCACAACATCTTCTTCTTACCCAATCTCCGTATAAGATTCTCATCGGGCGGCATCTCACCAGAGGACTGGGGGCAGGTTCTCTTCCGCAGATCGGTGAAGAAGCAGCAAAGGAAAGTGAACAAGACATCCGGGACGCCATCGTCCCCTCCGATATGGTGTTTGTCACCTGCGGTCTAGGTGGGGGGACTGGGACGGGCTGTGCCCCGATTGTTGCGCAAATCGCTCGGGAAGCAGGCGCGCTGACCATCGGTGTGGTCACTCTGCCGTTCTGTGTGGAAGGTCAGGTCCGGATGGATAACGCGGATGCAGGGTTAAAACGACTACGCGAGGTCTGTGACACCGTAATCGTAATACCGAACGATAAGCTGCTTGATATCGTCCCGAATCTTGCGTTAAACGCAGCCTTTAAGGTCGCTGACGAGGTCCTCATGCGGTCGATTAAAGGAATCACTGAGATGATTACGATGCCAGGGTTAGTGAACCTTGATTTTGCTGATTTAAAGACCGTGATGAAACGTGGGGGCGTCGCCCTCATTGGTCTTGGGGAAGCAGAAGGGGATAACAAGGCGGTTGACGCGATCACTGAAGCGTTGAACTCCCCCTTGCTTGAGGTGGACATCACCGAGGCGACCGGGGCGCTAGTTAATGTCACCGGAGGAAACGATATGACCCTCCGCGAAGCCCAAAAAGTCGTCGAGGAGATTTACTCAAAGATCGATAGAAACGCCCGTATCATCTGGGGAACCACCATTGACCCGAACATGAAAAAATCGATACGCGCGATGCTTGTCATCACCGGGGTGAAATCCAAGCAGATCATGGGCCCGACACAACGGTCGAGAGAAGAACAGGAGTATGGCATTGAATTTGTCTCTTAAAAAACCGCCACATTGTTTATATACTCCTTTCTATTTGACCCTTACGTATTACAGGTGTCTAGAGTGAACGAAGAACGAAAAGGTTTCCTAGGCAGAGCTTGGGAAGTACAACATAAGATAGAAGAACGGCAACAACGCATCGGAAAAGGAAAATACGGCCGAGTCCTAAAGATGGCACGGAAACCCACCAATGAGGAATATGAAAAAACAGCGAAAATCACTGGATTAGGGATCCTACTCATCGGGGCATTAGGGTTTGTGATTTATATCATGCGGGAACTTATTGCACCCTGGATACTTAAGGCACTTGGCTATTGAGATGGTTGGTCGCAGAAATGGAAAATACGAGTTCTGAGCACACTGACACCGAGGTTTCTAGTATATTTACCATAAAAACACAGGTGGGAAAAGAACAGAACACTGCTGATTTGATCCATAGCAGGGCAAAGAAAGGTAAATTGAACATCCCTTCCATCCTGGTTACCCCGGACCTACGTGGGTATATCTTTGTTGAGGCGTTTGACGAAGAGCTTATTAAGAACATGATCAAGACGATCTCTTATGCCCGGAACATGCTGGAAGGAAGCATTCCTCTTGAGCAAATCGAGCATTTCCTCGCCCCGACATCCGCGGTTGCGAAGATAACGGAAGGTGACCTCGTAGAGATGATCGCAGGACCGTTCCGTGGTGAGAAGGCAAAGATCACCCATATCGATTACGCTAAGGAGGAAATCACGGTCGAGCTGTTAGAATCCATGGTTCCCATCCCGATCACGGTTCGGGGGGAACAAGTCAGAATCATTAAACGTAAAGAAGAAGACAAAAAGAAGGAAGAAAGAAAGGAGTAAGGAACCATGCCAGAAACCATTGAAGCACTCATCGACGGCGGAAAAGCAACCGCAGGCGCCCCCCTTGGTCCCGCGTTAGGCCCAAAAGGTGTCAACATCATGCAAGTGATCAACACGATTAATGATAAAACTAAACAATTCCAAGGAATGAAAGTCCCTGTCAAGATTATTATCGACCCGAAAACCAAGGGATTCGAAATCGAGGTCGGAACCCCACCAGCCGCTTCGTTGATCCTCCGTGAGGTCAAGGCGGAGAAAGGATCCGGTGCTCCCTCCAAGACGAAGATCGGGAATCTGACCGTTGACCAGGCGGTGAAGATAGCTAAGATGAAATTCGACACCATCCTGGGAAAGGACCTGAAGCATAAGACAAAGGAAGTCATCGGCACGTGCGTCTCAATGGGTGTCACCGTCGAAGGCAAATCCCCCAAGCAGGTCCTTAAAGAGATTGATGAAGGCAAGTTTGATTCTTCATTTGCTTAAAACACAGAACCACAGGAGCCGGTACAAGGTATCGTTTCCTGTTTTCCTTTTGATTTTTTTCCCGTACTACCTTTTTAGCTGGATTTTTCCTTTTTTTACCAGTCTGGTCTGCTTCAGACACTCCCGACAGGTGAAGTTCATCGTATAACCGTCCGGATGGACAAAAATGTCGATACTTTCCCAGTCAAATTCATTTCCACACCGTTTACAGAGAACCTTCATACAACCACCTATTTTCTTCTCCATTTTTATCCTTTATATCTAAAACAGGAATACATATTAAACCTTAATAAAGGTATTATATACCTAAGCAGCAAAATTTTATCTATTTAACCATTTTCTATCGAAAATCTCTTTATTTTTTTGAGTTTTCCATATTTTGTTACTATGAGTAGTATTTTTGTGATAAGATTCTTTTCGAATGAATAAATATTTATTTATTATTCAATAAGGAAAGATATAGGAAAAAAAAGTAAAATTTATTCCTTCCAAAACATTTAAATGGAAGAAGCCCCATTAAGAATACTGGAAGTATTTATAAAAGATAAGGAGGCAATATAAAAATGGAAGTAAGCTATAAAAGAAAACTAGTTGTAATAGGAGCGTTATTCCTATTGCTTGGAGCAAGTGCCACAATTGGTGTCAGCGCAAAAGGACCTTGGTCGGATAACTTTGATTCATACACCAATGGACAGCTATTAGATGGAACACCTGATGATGGAGGATGGGTAGGTTGGGCTAACAGTCCCGCAGCATATGGTACGGTTACTAATGCTAACTATCGGAGCAGCCCCCATTCAGTCGATATTAAACTCACCTCAGATCTTGTCCATTTATATGGAGAAAATTCTGGTAAATGGATATACACTGCATGGCAATTTATACCAGTGGGACAATCAGGTGGAACATATGGCGGAACATACTTTATCATGAATGATGTATACACAACTGGTGGTTCCGATACACATTGGGCAGTCCAGATACAATTTGACAACATTAATCATGTCGTAGAATCAGAGTTTGATTCCGTTCCAACCTTACCGCTGATTTATGATGAGTGGGTCGAATTACGAGTGGAAATTGATTTTGATACAGACTGGTTTGAATTTTATTATAATGATGACCTTCTTATTGAAAAAGATTGGACTGCAGGTGTAAACAATGGATTCGATGGAACTCTGCAATTAGCTGCTGTTGATCTTTTTGCTGATGGTTCTACAACAGTCTACTATGACGATATGTCATTCTTGCCAGTCGGAGATGAATTAATCTGCGGCGCTGGTGGACCATACACTGGTGAAGTAGGCGAAGACATCGAATTCAGTGGGTTCGCATCTGGAGGAACACCACCCTACACCTGGGAATGGACCTTCGGAGATGGAGAAACCTCAGACGAACAGAACCCAACACACGCCTATGATGAAGCAGGCGTCTTCAACGTCACACTCACCGTCACCGACTCATTAATGGCAATTGCAACTGATGAGACAACCGCAACAATCACCTCACCTGCACCAGTCATCCAGATTGGAGATATCACCGGTGGGTTACTCAAGGTAAATGCTGTGGTAAAGAACACCGGTTCAGCAGCAGTATCGAACCTCTCCTGGAGCATTAACCTGAACGGCGGTATCATCCTGCTTGGAAAAGAAACCACTGGGTCTATTGCGACAATAGCGGCAGGCGGACAAGAAACCATCACCTCAAAATTAATCATTGGTTTCGGCAAAACAACCATTACCGTCACTGCAGGAACAGCCACTAAAGATCAAGCAGCAACTGTTCTGCTCATCTTGGTGAAAATCTAAGCACATCAAGGGGAATTCCCCTTTCTTTTTTTATTTTTTTAAATAACCAAATCGATATTTTCTCCATGACTCTGTCAAACTAGATATACATCATAAACTCATATGAGACCATCTGCATATTTCCATCACTGACGATTCGATGACTCTTCCGTCGTAATGATGCATAAGGATGATAGTGACATGATAGCGACCTTTCTATGATACCGGTTTAAGGAAAGTCAATGGGCAGGTGAGACGTGAATCGTTCTTATTCCATTTTTCATAACATATATGTTATAAAAATTGATAAGAGATAGCAAGAGAACTGGGGGAAAAAAACATCAATTAGAGGACAAAAAACAATGACCATTCCACCGTTCACCTGATAAAAGGTCTATTGATGCGGCAATTTTCTAGCCAACCTAGTATCCTTTCTATGATTTAACCTTTGATTGATACCTCAATCGGATTATCGGAGATTAAGAATAAATGGTCCAAGCAGGAAAGCAGTCGCTGTTTTTTCTGCATCAGCAGCGGAGACAACTATCTCGACAGTCCCAAGACCGAAGAGAATCCCTGTTGTAATGATATCACTCCCATCAGGATCGATTGTCGGGATGGTCCCACTCTTCTGCTGCCCGAAGAACACCAAACCTTCCACGCGAATCGTCCAGTTGACCTCTGAGGCATTCACAACCCCGGTGTTCAAGACCTCCGCAGTAACCTTCAGACCCCCGGAAATCACACCGATCTCGATATGTGGCCCAGCGATAATCGCAATCGTCATCGCATCAGACCATGCACTCTCCTGTCCATTGCTATCTTTTGCTTTGACTTTTACCTGGTACTCACCAGGCGCCATCCACGCATGAACCGTCTCAACAGACTGACCTGAGGGATACGGACCGAACCACTCACTGACCTCATCTTCGAAGTCCCATTGGTAGTAGACCTCGTCAGCCTCAGGATCGGTCGTACTCGTCGTAAAGGTAAAATCAACAGCGGTCGTCCCTGAAGTAGGGCCAGTTGGGACAGCTGGTGTCCCAGGAGGCTGGTTGACCTGCTCTGTCAGAGACAACGCAGGGTCACCAAACAGGTTCGTCTCATAATACACCCAGCGAATGCACGACCGACCAATGATAGGAAGATTATCCTCTTTAGAATCATGACTTGCCTTGCCAAGCTGTGGTTTCATCTCCCCGAAGACCGCGTCCCAGAACTGACGATGAAGCCGCTGAGAATCCCCATCGGTGCTATATGACCAGAAGAAACCATACCGAGCGTTCATGATGACAGCAAAGGCCGCATGCGTTGTTTTCACCGTGAAATGCTCTGCGATGCAATCACCACTGTCAAAGCCACCAGCCATACAGCCCTGAGAATAGATAAAACATGTTTCATCCGTGGGATTTGAAAGAGCGTCGACATCATAGTTATCCAACTTCAGGTTATAATCATAGGAGGCATGGCCTAAATGATTAATCACATGGACACCGTTGTTTATCACAGATATGATAGCCGATGGCGGCCAGTCATAGCTGGGAGTATCGTATAATTTATTGATAGTGTAGTCACTTGCAGGAATCCCAACCGTTGTATACCCATCATCGGACGAACCGTTGATGAACTGATTCAGATAATTCCCCCCATAGCTTGCGATCCCATAATCCCCAAGATACTCACCTGCCAAACAATATTTCTTCAAATACGGATCGTTGATATCTTTATTGATATACTCAATAGTTTTTGCAACAAAATTATTGACCTCAGTCATGCTTCCGACACAGGCTCGCCCAACGTAGACTTCTGCGACAAGATCAACATCTCCACCGCTCTCACCATCCGTTGGTTCACCCCATTTCGTGTCCCCATCGTAATTATACGGCCCATCAAGACACGCATAATAAATATCAGAGGGCATGGTTTCCTCATAATAAGTAACGTTCTCATCCATACCAGAGACCCAAAGCATCGGAGCAGCAACAACATTATTATCTCCTCCGATTAAGACATACTCGATCCCCCAGTCTTGATAAGCGGTTCGTATATAGTTCCGAATACTTTCCAGGTCGCTTGCACCAATATCAGTCAGTGTTTTAATCACAGTCTGCACACCAGTCGCATCATGTGCTTGCTTCAACGGATCAAAACCAGTCTTCAACGCATCCGTTGTAATAATAAGAAGATCATAATCATCTATAAAAGAACAAACAGGGGTGCATTGATAATCATATTGAAGAACCATCTCCGGATTATCGACTCTCTGGCGCACCTCTCTTCTATCCTGCTCTACACCACGATACATGATCGACGCCCCATCTGTCGGAACCGTGTCAACCGAAACATCCAAACGAGAGTAATAAAGCAGTTCTCCCGTCAAAGGAGTGTATTGCACGGGATGCAAAAGGAGCACTAAAATCTGATATCCCCGGAACTGTTGCACACCGACCTTCGTGAACAGTCGCCCAGGATATGTTGCGCTTGATCCATACATCGCCTCATTCGGGGTAGGGATTGGTATATCCTGCGTCTGTGACAATGGAATTGCTTGACTTGTCGGCTCTATCAGGAAATCAGATCCAAGAACGACGGATTTTCCTGGAGTAATTGTGATACTACTCACCTGTGACTGAGGAGGAATCAGAAGAAAGACACCCATTGAGGGAAGCTTTGGTTCACCAGCACTTCCAGCGGGATAACAATCATCAAGAACGATTCTGTCATACAACGTTCCTGCGATATCAACGGTGGTCACTGTCGGAACGTTAAAAGTATAGCTCATCGCTATCTCATTCGTTGCGGAGAGCTGATGGGATTGAACCGCGACTGAACCCACCATTAAACAGACCATAGAAATGACAAAAAACTGCCTCCTAAAATCTCGTATCGAACTGGTACGTTTCTTCATATATTTTCCCCTATCACTATAAGATATATATCCTTCTTATATATAAACATGAATGGTACATTCCCAAAAAAAATGACAAAAGAATCCTATTGAAGAATACTACAAAAAACATAGGATTCCGTTAGATACGTCTGAAACCCCTATGGACGAACTGACGAACAGACAAGACCATACGGTCCCTCCGATAGGTAAGCGGCATGGTGAGCCCTTCCCCCCATGTTTTCTTTTTCTTCAGTTCCGAAAGAACAGTATCAACCCGAAAATCTGTGGAATCCACAACAGTGTACGCATAACCCGCATACAAAGGATCATGAGAATCACTCCCACCGGTCCCACCCAGATTAAACTTCCGGGCGACTTTTGCGATTTTCAAGTTCGTGTTCGGAACACTACACCCATTAAACACCTCAATTGCCGTGACTTTTGAATGAATCGCCTTGAGTTTCTCAAGCTTAATCCCTGAGAGAAGGCGAAACAGATGAGGAACGACCGGTTCCCCGCCAGCATCAATGATGCGTTCTACGGTTTCCTCCACAGACAGACCTGCTTTAATATCTGTCGTGAGATTAAGTGCAAGCAAATGACCATCCGCAGTAGAAATCTCAACACCAGGAATAAAAAGGAAATCTTTCGGAACCACTTTTTGAACTTTCAAACACCCCTGAATCGTATTATGATCCGTCAGCGCCATTCCTTGGAGCCCTCGCTTTTGAAGCGATTGAATGAGAGACTCAGGGCTCCCCAGGGCATCATCGGAAAAATTCGAGTGAAGGTGCATATCAATTTTTAACATATGAGGGACAACCGCTGCTAGCTTGTAGCCACCAACCATATTAGAAATTTACGGTACCATACGCATCACCTGTTAACCTTGGAGGATGAAATAAAAAGAAAGCATTAAATAACCCACGAGTATTGTGGCGGCTTGGGAGAGGCAGATTTATGCTGTTCGAAAAAACCAGACAGTTAAGTACACATCGATTTGGTGAGTTAGAACTCGTTGATAAATCACTGTTTTTCATTTGTACAAACAGACGAGACAACTAAACTCATCTCCTCTACTTTTTCCATCACCTGTAAAAACTTATTTAAGTGTTTATCCCATAACAACTGCTCAACCAACGGTGATGAGGTATGGAGACATTTGGGATGGAGCATCAGAAATCAACAGAGGATAAAAGAATAGGGACCGGTATCGAAGGATTAGACGGCCTGCTCCAAGGAGGCTACCCTCAAGGAAGCGTTACATTAGTGGCAGGGACCCCAGGAACAGGAAAGACGATTGTCTGTTTTCAATACATCAATTCCGGAATACTATATGCAGAGAAATGCTTGTTCTTAACATCAGATGAACGAATTGATACCTTAATTACCCAAGCACAGAAATTCGGTTTTGACTTTGAAAAAGCAGTCCACAATGGCCAGTTGAAATTCATGTACCTTGATTTAGAAAAACACAGTATCCACAGAGAGATGGAAGAAGAGATACGAAACGGGAACTACTCTCGAATTGTCCTTGACTCTCTTACACCACTCTCAGAGATGCCGGTATGGACAGTCAATCGCGGATCCGAAATCATCCCATCAGAAGACACGGTGCTGAAAAATCCAGTTCCTCTCGATTCAGTTCAAGCAACACGGATGCACGTCCGCAGAATCCTTCGAATCCTTGAGGAAGACGCATCGACTGCACTGGTCACATCAGAAATCACCGAAGGTTCCCGTCATCTCTCCCGTGATTCAGTCTCAGAATTTCTCGTCGACGGTATCCTAATCCTTGATTTAGACCCCTCGATGGACCGTCGGAAACTGACCGTCCGGAAGATGCGGGGGACAAAACATACATTAAAACCACGGGACATTGAGATCACCAACAAAGGTGGCATCCGGATACTCTAAAGAAATGATGTTTCCCAGGGAAAACATAAAAAATCTCCCTGGTGTTACCTCCTCGTTATGAACGAACGAACCTTACCTAGTCCATCACTCCATACACTTTTTGTTTCAAAGGAAGTCAGTCGGTGTCCACTCATTTCCGAGATGATCAAACTAGGTCAACACTTGCAGACATGGGAAATCACTTCGAAAGACAGCGGGATTCTTAGCATGGATTACGGCAAACGTCTACTGATAAATGCACAGAATGTGAACCTACAGAAAATGACACAACAAGATGTCGTGGAAATCGTTGATTACGATCCATTAAAAAACATCATGATGGTCATTGGCCCAAAAGACCCCTCAGCAGAAACCCCGGTGCATTGGATCATACAAAAAGCCCGGGTTGACATCAACGCGTTACTCCAGATCAACAGTCCTTCTCTTTTTGAACGATTTCAAGGGAAATTCCCGACAACAGAGGTAAAGACCAAACCAGCAACGCTTGAGCGTGCCAAAGAGATACTGAGGGTCTTACGCACAAACAAAACAATTTTGCTCCAAAACGAAGGGATTCTTTTTACCGGACTTACCATCAAAGAAATATCTTCATCTCTTGATAAGTATTTAAGGGGTACGCAATGAAAATCAACGGAAAACAGTACAGATCTATATGGAAGGAAGACAAGGTTGTGAAGTTTATTGACCAGAGAAAACTACCGTACTCATTTGAGATTTTTACCGCCAGAACCGTCAAGGATGTCGCCTATGCCATAAAGGACATGGTCGTTCGTGGCGCCCCTGCGATTGGCGCGGCAGCAGCATATGGGATGGCACTTGGGGAAAAAAACCCGCAGCAATCTGCTGAAGTATTACAATCAACCCGACCTACGGCATATGACCTTTTTTATGCGGTCGATTACATGATGAAGGCTATCGAAGAAAAAAAGAATGCCTCTGATGCAGCCACAGCATATGTCGATTCAATCATAAATCGTTGTAAGAAAATAGGGGAGCACGGGGAACGTCTCATCAAGGACCCCATGCGAATCCTTACCCACTGTAACGCGGGAGCGTTAGCCACCGTCGACTTTGGCACAGCACTTGCCCCGCTACGAGTCGCACAGATGAAGAAAAAAAAGATGTTTATCTTCGCAGATGAGACCCGGCCACGCCTCCAAGGATTACTCACTGCATGGGAGCTTTACCAAGAAGGAATCCCCCATGCATTGATAGCTGATAACGCCGCAGGCTATTTTTTAGAAAAAAAAGAAATCGATCTGGTGATCGTTGGGGCAGACAGGATAGCAAAGAATGGTGATTTTGCGAATAAAATAGGGACCTATGAAAAAGCGGTGTGCGCACGGGAGAATAATATTCCTTTTTATGTTGCTGCACCAATTAGTACTTTTGATTCGAAGTTAAAAGACGGGACACATATCATCGTCGAAGAACGGGCTGCATCAGAAATAACAAAGATCAACGGCAAGACCATCATGCCTGCGTGGGTCTCTGTGAAGAACCCTGCCTTTGATATCACTCCAAAGAAATATGTCACCGGTTACATCACTGAAAAAGGAGTACAGAAAAGTATATCATAAAAACAGGAAAAACCGTTTATACCCGAATGAGCATTAACGGATGAAACAAGAAGTAGTACGAAGGGATGCTTATGAAACTTGAAAGCCTAGATGAAATGGAGGAGAACCAGCAATTTTTCTGTTCCTCCTGTGGAAAACAACTTGAAGCGGTTGATGAAATTTCACATCGTCTCTGCTATCAATGCAAACAGATGCAAGGGGATCGGAACGAGGAGGACATCTTCTTCTGCTGGGCATGCGGCAAACACCTTCTCCAGATGGGTGAGGTCGCACAAGGTCTCTGTCATGCCTGTAAAGCTTCTATCATCCGGAAAATCCACGATCCGCTAAAAAAACCTCTCAGCCCCCTAGAAAAACGATAGACGTTAACACCCAACTCCATGTTTTTTTAACACCTAGAGAAACTATGGTTACTTCTCTTTAGAATGAAATTGAAAAAAAAAAAAAGAAAAAAGGGGTGGGTTTCTTTCCCTAGATTTTGGAAAAGATGATCAACTGTTTCCCTGTTGCTGTCATTACATCAGAGTCAGCGGTTACAGTGATCGATATGGTGCCTAACCCAAAGATGATACCGGTTTTAACGGTTTCCTCTGCACCCATTGCCAGACTGGTGATGGTACCTGAAACGTTCTTGTTAATCAGTTTCAAAATTCCACCGGTAACCTTTATGTTCCAAGCAACGTTGGTTGCATCTGCGGTTCCCGTGTTCTTGATCACCGCTGAGACACCCATGCCACCAGCAATGGACATAATCTCGATGATTGGCACTTGAGGTTCTTCTGCAAGAGGAGTCAGCCAGATATCGACATCCGCACCGTTGCTCTTCTCATATAGTGCTTGAACGGCATAATCGGTTATATCAGCACTCTTGTACTCCGCAACAGCATCGTCGATTTCCTCAGCGACACTCCAGGTAACTCCACCATCATCTGATGTTGATTTGTAGAGTTTATCGTTCTTGAAATACGTGCAGACGAAATTCCCGTCAGCATCGACTCGCACATCAGGATACGTCTCATCGTCGACGTCAGCAGCAACCGTGCTTTGTGAGGCAGTGACCATCTTGTCGGTGGAGTAGAAACAGACTATGTCGTCGTTTCCCGCTTCATCGGTCTGAGCAAGAACCACGATATTATCGTCATACGCAGCGACAGCAGGGAATTGGAGGTTACCTGTACCAACGATGTCATATAACGCATCAAATCCGGTGTCCATGTTGGAGAAATCTGCTACACGAACCACTAATTTCCAGACAGACTCATTGAACCAATCATAAGCAGCATACATGTAATCGGTCGTTAGGTCGATATCCACATCAGCATGTTCACAACCATTTACGTAATACCAGCTAATGGTCCCACCGGTCTCCGATGTTGCATACATAATGGTTGGTCCGTTCGTATATCCAGTTCCATAGGTGGTACTTGTCACTAATGACACAATGCCAAAATCATAGTCATCGAAGTGGTTGTCACAGGCGATATCCGCATCGATCATATCATACCAGCCGTAGCTTGACCAATCCCAATAGACGAGTGGGTTCAGGGTGGTGTCATCAAGCTGTGTCGCGTCGTTGACCTCATAAAGATAGGTCGGACCACCACCAAGATCATTATAATCAGTGACATAGGTTCCAAAGAATCTGTTGGCGTCCCAGAGCTTGAAAGCGGGGTAATCTCCGCCAAGTCCAGCAAAGTAAATACCAGAATCATAGGTTATCCCATCATCATCGGAATAGGTCCAAATGATCTCATCGGAAGTGACATCAAAATAGGCAGCCATGTGGATTCCAGCTGCGCTTCGTCCGAACGTTGGATGTACTTGATCACCAGCTGCTTCGATCGCAGGTGTGGTGTCAAGACGCAGTGGTATCTTTTGGATCGGTTGGGTTACCTTCATGGTTGGAGCGCTTACCTCATGGGAAACCATGTTAAGTTTATTCACTGTTACACTATTTTTTTCTGCTATCGGCATACTTGTTGCACTTGTTACTACCAGCCCTGCAATAACCAGCGTTATTGCCACCAAATAGGTTGTTTTTTTCATACTTTTCATTTCCTTTCACCTCTATTAACGGGGTAATGGAAAAATCGCTTATTTTCTGTTTTTTCCACGAGAAAAACGAATATCTATGTAGTCTTGTATTGATGCCTTCGTTTTTCTTATTATATATTCCCCCTAAATTTTTTTCATAGTATTAGACTACTAATATCTATGATTTACTACTTAGTTGTTAATATAGAACTACGAGTATTTAAATTTTTTCTTAATTATTTCTCATCATTTTATACAAAGATGAATTTTCTAACACAAAGATTAAATAGTGTTTTATCCTAGTTTAATTATAAACACAAACTATAAATTATATAACATCATAATAGTTGGTACCTGAATTAAAAGAAGAGGTGTATAGAGTTGAGAAAAACACTAGTATTTTTCTTTATAATAAGCCTACTTTGTTCTCCATTCGCTTCAATCGGGGGTCTTGGATTTGCCACTGAAGAACACATTGCCCAAACAGCTCTAATGCAAAATAACCAAGAAGAAATACTCCCTAAAGAGATGAATGCTGAACCATCTATTCGTATCGTCTCCCCTGCAGCAGGGTATCTGTATTTATTTAAAATACAACCGATTAAGATGACCTTTGCAAGCCTCTTTGGGCTTAAATACGCCGTTGTTGTTGGCAGAAGTATCAATCTTGAAACAGAGTATAACGATATTCATCATGTCAAATTTGTCGCAAAACGAATGATCACCGGTTGGGAAACAGTTCGCTACGATTATCGTACCCTCGATGGATTAGCAGCTGATCTCAGCATAACATCAGGGATATACACCCTTTCGGTATTCGCCTACAATGAGACAGGCCAAGAACTCGCACATGATTCGATAAACGTCTTGTATATAAAGGTGGGACGAGAAGACTTCGGCGTCTGGGTTAACACGAAATACAACGGTGGAGAAACGATCACAAAACCATTACAACTCGGAATCACCGACTTTGCATCGATGTTAAACACAGGTGAATCAAAACAATTCAGTATCTCGTTGCAAAACAATGACGATACAACGATTGATTTGCGTTTCATCCGAACAAAAATCATGGACAACACCGAGAAAGTCGTAGAAACAAAATGCAATATTATCACAACTTGTGACACCTCTAAAGAGCACGAAGTCTCAGTTGAAATCCGATTTCCGTTCATCATGCTTGATGGAGGACAACCTCAGGAAGACAAAAACCCCTATTTCAGCGCCAAAGTCGGCTATCAATCACAATCAGGGCAAGGAGGAGCAAACCATGTCAATACCACGTTTTACGTCGGAAGGGAAAACATTAGCGATCCCCGTGTGTTCCGCTTATCCGTTAAACCAGAGACTATTGAGAGTGGTTCAAAACTCACTTTTTTTACCACCTACTGTACTGTTGATAGTACAGGAAATGAAATCTTCCAGCGTACCTACGCAATTGATTTTGAACCAGCGATTGAGCTTACAATCACCTCAATTCCACGTCAAGCGAAAATCAGTTATGAATTCGGCAGAAGCGCTGGTGTCAACACAAAAATATCCCTGCGAGCAGAAGGGGGAGTCCTTGATGATATCGTTCAGAGTTTCCGGATAGATCCTTTACCAAGCTACATGAACTTTGATTTGACACTTATTGGATCAAGAGAGTTCCTCTATGAGTGCGATCGGTCCTACAATGTTTCCTACGCAATCGATTCAGAACAAAACGGCAATCTCGTCACCTTCCAGGTTTTACAGCTGCCTCAACAAATCCACGCTACATGGGGCCTGAATCTCAGCACTCTTGGGGACCTTGCGGCATCTAGTTTTGCTGAGCTTGATATGTCAGAAGACGTCAAACGCCTTTCGCTGTCCTTCTTTGGACATGACCGACCCTTCATTTCCCTTGATAACTTCCCAAAAAAACTCAGATATGATTGTTCAGTTGACCTCGTCAAAGGAACAGGGGAAATCACCATCCTTCGTCAGTCAACTGAGCCACGCACACTGAATATTTCTCTTGCGTATGAAGATTTGACGGTGACGAAATCATTTGATTTGAAAAACACGCTCCTTTCCATTAAATGGAAGATCGATTTGTTGAACGGCACTGGTTTTTTCGATATCACACGGGACTCTGAAACCATTGTCACCCTCACCACCACGATCCAGTATAAAAGTTGGACATTTACGAAAGAGCTTGAGTTGAAGAATAACCATCTTGAACTGATCTGGGACATCAACCGGGAACAGAGAACCGGACGGATCATCCTCTCAAGAGAAGCAGCAGGGGGCGCCCCAACACTATCATTCTCGATTGCGCACGACGGCTGGGTGCTCCAGGATACTCTCGAATTCAATAACGAGTATCTCGAGTTACTCTGGCAATTACCAACATCGACGGGAAATCCCCATGCGCAAATCGGTCTGATTACCCGAGGGGAAAATATGTTCTATAATACAATATCCGTCGTTGATAATTCTGTTCAGTTGCTCCAACTTGGCTTTGGTATTCAGACGGATGATCATTTCCTCCTCTCATGGGACTATATCAATGGTCACATCTCGAATTTCACCTGGTCAGGTAAACTCTTCCGTTTAACAGATGTGAATATCGCGGTCAACCTTGCAGGAGAAGTCTTTACGGTTAGCGCAGATCTTTCCGTTGGTGAAGGGGGGTCTGTTGAACTTCAGTTCAACAAGGATGTCTCCGTCACCTTTGTTGACGCCATGAGCGATACCTTCAAGATCCATGGGAACGTCTCCATCGATGCAACCCGTCGCCTCCAACTCTCCTGGGAATTAGGGGAAAACGGACATTTCACGATTTATACCTTTGGACAACCAATAGGGGACCAGTTCAGTCTTGAATTCGGGTACGATCCCCAACATACCGGGAATTATAAGTACGGATTCCGATTGCTTGGACAGAACTTCATTTATATCACCCGAACCATCCAATGGTATTCGGAGAATGGAGATCTCCTTCGCATCTGGATTCTTGGGGACCTACCGATTCCTGGAGACTGGTCGATTCAATTACTGTGGAACGGAGAATGGTACCCCGTTCCATGGGCTGCACAACCACAAGGATAGGGACGATCTATGGGGGAGAACCATATTAAAATCAGCATCTGCGCTGGAATGATACTGCTGTTAATTCTTACATCAATCGGACAGTCTTTTACATCAAATACAGTATCACTATCTAACGGTGGTGTCTCTGCGCTCCTGCGAAGCGGGTCTGTGGAAGTATGGCAAGACGAATTTCTCAACGCAAGTAAAATTGATATGACCTTCTCAGACCATATCATCGTGAATACATCACTTGGGACGGTCTTAATGGAAAACACCTATCCCGCATGGACGAATCCTTCTTTTACCCGTATGAAACCGATTACTATTACCAACAGTGGTCAAGAAACATTCAACACCTATGTAGTTGATCTCACGGTCGCTTATGATACTGATATGCAACTGGATTTTGATGATCTTCGTTTCACGAACGCCGCTGGTGCCCAGCTCCCCTATTATACCCTGAGTAAGAGCAATGGGGTTTCCTGCCAAGTCCTTGTGAAAGTACCAAGCCTGCCTCCTGGAGGATCGACGATGTATATGTTCTATGGAAATCCGACCGCGACCAATCAAGGCGGTTTTCCATCGATCTTCTCCTGGCAGAACCGCACACGTCCTGATACCATGGTTTCTTTCAAGGGGGCATCGGAAGGAGCATGGGATCCGAATGTCATCTACGGTCAAAATCAATTCCTTGTGACCTGGGAAGAACGCCTGGGCCCTGAGGATCTTAGCACACCGCTGCCGCATTACGAGAGAACAAGACCTTCTGTGATCCATGGTCGAACATATGATAAGAACGGTGAGAATCCTCAGCCAACCAATAACAGTGATATCGATATCTCTGTCCCGGGCAGCATCACCTATCATGCGGAAAACCCCTGCAACGCGTTTGGTGCAGGGAAATTTTTTGTCGTATGGGAAGAAAACCCGGCGAATCAACCATTGAACCGCTATGAAGCGGATATCAAAGGTGCCTTGGTTAATCCAAACGGAACCGTTCCGACGCGGTTTCAGATATGCACCGCCACCGGTGGCCAGTTCGACCCGCAGGTTGTCTATGACCAAACAAGTAACCGATTTCTTGTCGTCTGGGCTGATGCCCGCTACGGTGTAAGTGATTATGATATCTGGGGAAGATTATACGATTCTAATGGGTATGCTGTCAATGTAGAGTTTCCTATCGCGTATGATGTGAATTACCAGGGTAATCCTTGGATAGCCACGGATGATACAGGGAGTTTTTTGATTGTTTTTGAGGATGGCCCAAGCGCATCGCTTGGTCCTTTTAGCTTGTATGCGTATCGTTATGATTGGAATGGGAACCGCATTGGGGGTCGTATCACCATCGCTGTTGGAACTGAGAACGTGGATTACATGTATCCAGCAGTGTCGTATAATACTGTGACTGAGCGGTATTGTGTGACATGGAATGATGGAGACGTGAGTGTTGATCCAACTCTTCGGGAGAGCTACAATGGCAATATCTGGGCAAAGATCCTGAGTAAAACCGGGGGTGTTATTAAAAATAATTATATTATTGAGGCCGGGACAAGCTTCATTCGCAGTTGTTCCGTCCCCTATTTTAAACATCTGTTTTTCGTTGCCTATGATGGCATTGTTGTGGGAACTCAAGACCTCTATGGCCGCCTCCTTACCTCAGATGGGACTGTTATGACGAACCGACAGATGCTCTCCGATGGGTCTTCAGAGAATCTTGATTGGAATGATATCACGGTGGGTGCGAATGGGGTTTTTGTGACCTGGGAGGATGAACGGGATCTTTTAAGTCTTTATGCTGATGTGTTTCAATATGTCTGGCGTTCCGCACAAACGATTGGTTCATCAAATATCACTTTTGGAATTGGGAATGAAGAAGAACTTGTGACACAAGCCTTGCTTATGTCTGTTCCCATCCAACCCGAGGCGTTCCAGGAATGGCGACGGTTCTTCGCTATCGGCATTATTCCCTCAGCGTGTTCTATCACATATGATATCATGGATCAGAACGGGACTGCTGTTCTGAAGGCAAATGTCCAGAATGGACAGAATATCTCTGATATCACCGCAACAGCAGTCCGGTTGCGGGCAACATTTACCCGATCCTCTGCTCATCATAGCCCTGTGCTTAATAAATGGAACATCTCTGCATTAGTCGGAAATGACCTGTATCCGCCCTCGACAGAAATCATCCTTGATCCCGCGGCACCAAACGGTAATAACAACTGGTATGTCACACCAATCACGGTTACCTTCACCGTCGTGGATGTTGATACCGACCCAGAGAACATCACCACGTATTACAATATAAACGGTTTTGGGGTGAACATATACAACCCAGATTCCCCACCGGTAATCTCCTCTGAACGTGCGAATAACTACATCGAGTACTGGTCCAATGATTCCATTAATGAGGAGCTACCGCATCATCGATTAGAGGGGCTTAACATTGACACCATCGCACCGATGATCACATTGTATAAGCCACCGTATATCATCTCACCAGGGAGTGTTACGATCAATGGAAGCGCGACTGAATACACCTCAGGTTCTGGAATACATCAGGTACAAATCGACGTCGCTGAGGAGACGGTCTATGACATGGCGTACAACAGCGAATCTCATATCTGGTTTGAATGGAACTTCAGCGCCGACCTTGGCGAGAACTACGACATCGATGTCTACGTATGGGATGAAGCAGGAAACAAGATGCAGGATCGACGGACCGTCCAATGCCCAAAGCATGGAATCTATGAATCTGGATGTATCTACTTATTCAATAATCCAAAGATAGGACCAGTGCGGTTCTTAGTTGCCCTGGGTCTGTCCCTGGCGGTGAACACTGATATGCTTTATGTCGTCCTCCCTGATATTTCAAGTGATGCTGTGTCTGTGACATTTGTCGCAACTCAATCCTGGCTTAAACAACAGTTCAGTTTTACAGACACTGATCTATCAGATGGCTGCTCAACGAACCTGCTGCTTCCCCTCGGGGTCTACTCCATCAAGGCATACGCTTATGACCATGAACACATGCTCATAGAGCAATACACCATCATCACGAAAATGTTGATAGTCCTCCTATAAAAACGAAAACGCCCCGGCTGGGATTCGAACCCAAGTCGAAGCCTCGACAGGGCTTCATGATAGGCCACTACACTACCGGGGCAGTTCTATGTCTGTGTAGCTGGGGTAATCACTTCTCTTTCTTTAATTTTTTGGAGGCAGCTGGGTCAGAAAAAAAAGGAAGAAACGATAGAAAAGAGACTAAAAAAAAATACTATCCTTCTATGTCGGGGATCTCCCGGATTGTGCTAAAGAAGATATATCCATCGATTTGGTATCTATATTCCTGATATTGCTGGAGTGCCTCTTGGTACATCTCTTCGACATAGGTAAAGTTATCCATCAATAGTGTTACAAGATCCATATTACCAAAGGAGAGGTTCTCCGCAGCTTGTCTTAGGTACTCGCTTGCGTTGTACCGCAGCATGGTGATATTTTGCCCAGCACCAGCAAATCCGATATAGTAGCCAAGAATCTCGAGATACTTAGAATTGTTCGTATAATTCATTGCAGCTATAAAATATGGTCGGGATTTACCGAAATTCTCATAGGACGAAAGATACTTTTCCATCGCCTGGGTACAATTGTCAATACACAGTGTCGTAAGATTCTTACTTTGATTGGCCAAAGCGTTATTAAACCAGAACAAGGCAAAATCAAAATGATAATTACCCATTTCTCGTACTTCACGAGCGGAATCCATCTTCACAGCTCCTTGAAGATGATAATTAGTGAAATTCTCGTTCCTACTGTTGATATCAACAATCTCCGTCACATGCTGCGTTGTAATAGTTTCTATTTGTGATCGGTTGATGATATCACCAATGAAAAACGTAATGATGACGACACCAATCATGATTGACACTAGCATAATAAACATGTTTCGAGTAAATTCTCGTGCCATTTTTTTTACCACCTTATGTCATAGCAATCAGACTTATTGTGTGATCATCCCAGAAGATAATCGGGCTCACCACTGGATTTAACAGAGAGGACCACTCAACTCGTGCAAGGCTACTTAGTGAAGACCCAAGGCTTTGACAGATTATTTCATCGGTAACCCCCACACTGGGTCTCGATAATGAATAATTCATCGATGACTCTCCATTTTTCTCTATCCTTAATTTATACCACCCGTTATAGAGATATCCATTCTGATAATCTGACCGAAGCTGAATCCATCCTGTTGGGATTTGCACAAACATTTTGATTTGATAACAAGAAGAGAGCGCGACATTACTTACAAAAGAATATTCGAACTTTATCTTTGTAATTTCACTCCCACTTACTGTTTTAAAACTGAGGTAGAGGTCCGCAGGTTCACTGCCGTTCCCACAAGCGAACCATACCTCCCAAGAGTTCAGTTGTTTATTGAAAATCGACAATGAATAGTTCCAGTACTGAGTGCCACTAATGTTTCGTAATTTGGTTTTAAACGATCTTGCTGAACTATAATGATAACTGGGGGAAACTTCGAAATTCGATTTAGCAGATCGTGTGCTCGTCTCAAACCAGACTTGACCAAAGTATGAATTTTGTGCTCTTCCGCCAACAATATCTTCTGCTCCTGCAAAATCTTCAGTAAGAATCGTGGGAGCCTCATATGACCAGACAGTAACAACCGTGGGATCATCGTCGTTTGTTTCACCATCTCCATCTTGATCAATTCCATCATCTTTCGTAGGATCATCAGTCAGTTCATTTTCCTCGTTTATTCCATTTTCGTTTTCATCCCAATGGACGACCCCCTGGTTTGAAATTTTCGTATTATTGAAAAGACCAGGATTAATCTTTACACTGAAATGTAAAGCAACACTACTCTGTGCGGGGATACCTCCATCCCAGAGTATTTTATTGTTGTCACCGTCGTAGCTGATACTCCCCGAGGAAGCAGTCGCAGAACCAGGCAGATATTGAGTATTGGTTGGAATTACGTCTTCAAATTCTGGGCCAGGGTTATCATTCTGATTCGCAGTTCCGATATTACTAATCGTTACTGAATACTCTAGAACATCTTCGCACTCGACGAGACCTCCATTGAGATCTTCGACTGTTTTTCTCGCGAGCATCTCAGTTCGAGCATACCCTGCGAATCGAACGTTATCGAAGAACGCCATACTGTCAAATTGGTTGTCTCCTTCATCCTTCAAATCAATAGTTAGAGTTATAATTTCACCAGGAGATACGGGATGTTCACGTCCGATGAGTGCGGTTGCTCCTGCATCTGCACCATTTGAATTCGGTGTTGTTTGTAACCAGTCCACACCAGAAGGAGCGTTATCTTGGGCAAATAAATTATATCCTGTACCAAGAAGAGCCGTATCACGGGCGTTAAGAACAAAGTCTCCACCATTGACGTTGATAATATACGAGGAAACTCCTTGCGATGGGGAGTTAACAGTAATAGTGAGTTGATCATTATATTGCGTCCCCACATAATCAGGGTATTCAACGGTAAAAAACTGAACATCATAGTAAAGATAATGCATATATTCGGGGACTATTAGTTGGAGTTGCAGGTTTGCCTCATCTCGTGGATTTCCATATTGACCTCCTACGAACCAGTTTCCACGTTCACCACCAGGGATTAATCCATTTGAGGTTGGATACACAAGGTCAGCTCGACCAGTACTGAAGATAGCATATGTCGATCCATGGGTTGGGATTAGATTTCCCCGAGATGTCAGCACTTGAGACTGCCGACATCCATAGGCATCTCTATCCCAATATTGTGAGCTAATATAGGTTGATTGATTTGCCAGGATAGCAACTGCAAGATCATAACCATCATATGATCCTGCATGGACCTGTTCAGGGGTTACAACTGCATAGGTTAGGATCACCAGTAGTGATACTATCCATATTGATGGGATTTTTTTCATTTTCTACCCGCCTCCACCATAATTTAAAATAAATAGGACATTTGAATCAATTTGTACATCATCAAAGAGCCCGTCATTTGGAATCACCTGACATTTCCAGGTTTCATCAAGACAAATCTCCTCCGAAACAATAACGCTTAGTGCAGAGTTACCATCTTTTGTACAGAGATAATTCTGATAGAGTTGCTCTGCTGAGAGCACTCGTGGATAAATCTTGACTTCATCAATAGTACCAGTGAAATTTATTTCACCAGCAAGCCGTATTCCAGTAATTTCCAAATCATCAATAGCCATGTATTTATTTGCAGCAGATGTTTGCCATTTAAACTGCAAGGAGAGCATTCCTATCGATTTTGGAATATCTACTATTATCTGAGTCCAGGGTTTCTGTGCACCAACCATTTCTGGATTTGTAATCTCAAAAATAGGTTGCCATTGACTGCCATTGCGATAATACAGACCCATGAAATCAATACTCTCAGTGTTCTTGTAGCTATACCAGATTGATACCTGTACATTCGTATACCCAGAAATATCAATACCTGTCCTGTTGAATGCAGCGAATTCTGGATCGAAATCGCCAGACCCGCCAAGAGAAAACGATTCGTAATGGGGGGTTAATATCGTCGATGGTATCAAACTAAAGTCACATTCTATTCTTGAGTAGCTTGTGACATTGATATAGATCTGATCTACATATAACTGATCGTAGTCGCTGCTTGCATCACATTGGAAGCGGATTCTCATATTGGTTGGGAATCGATAATCACTTTTATTGATGTAGACTATTGTATGATACCACATATCTTTCGCATAGCTGCTAGGATAGTCTATATCAAGGATGGTATTCCAAGCAGTCCCATTGTAATAAAGGAGCCACCAATCTTCATACGTCTGCCATCCACTCCCCCGCCACATCCACCAAAAATCGATCTTAATTGATTTATATCCCGGTGTGTCAACATCAATGCTACTTGTCAGAGTAATAGCTGAGGCAGTTCCACTATTATCCTGCATTCCTGCAGCATAGGTTCCTTCGTGTTTATAGTAACTTGAAAGAAAACACTCATATCCATGATCATAATTCCCCCACCCTGAATTAAAGTTATCATATCGCAGCGTCGTCCAGTTCACCTGTTGCCCCCCACCAGTACCATTGTGTTCAACCCACTGATTCTTTTCATCCTGTGTTTCAAAACTAGTCGAAAAGATAGTTTGCCTACTTGCAATCCCTATCCCTTTGCCTATGGCCCCACTGGGAGTATCACCAGACCCAAGAAGCTTACCGACTGCATGAGTATGTTGATACGTATCAAGTCTTCCATCGACATAAATCGCACAATCCCCTAAAGAAGCATCATAGGTCACCGCAACAAGATGCCACGTATTATCATTTACAACAATATTTCCAGTAATATCCATTGCTCCATCACTTGAATTCGTACTCCATTTAATATGACCATCACTTACCGCTAACTCCCAATAATTATTACGATTGTACGAGAGAATCGTGCCTGAATTTAGACTTGTTTTTATCCATGCTTCAACGGTTACTTTATTAATGTAATTATCCTCAAAACAATACGGAATTGAAATAAAATCATCACCATCGAATTGGTACGCTCCACCAAGTTTTCCTTGGTTCGTCCAAGTCGATCCATTAATTGTCCCGTTGTAATAATTCCCAGAGTAGTCTTTTGTTTGAAACGGATTCTGACTGTCAAAGGGCATGAGCAACCGTGTAAACGACGAATACGGACCTGACGAAGCAACCAACCAATTGTAGATATAAGTAACTGGATTAATATTTGGGTCTATCATATAACTATAACAGATGAGATCCTCATCAATCGTCCTTGTTCGTAAGGTTGTAACGACCATCGGATCAAGCAAGGGATCGACCCCCAATCCAGGTGCATGCTCACGAGGTGTGATGATACCATCAAAAACAACGCTTGTACTGCCGTCAGTAAGGAGCGCATACACACTGACCTTGACTTGTTTTTCTAGCCTGAAAAGATTCTCCTCGACAGGAAGATAGTAAATTTCTCCCATCTCCCAGGGATCATTTTCAAATTGATAGAGATGCGGCCCATCCGACTGTTCAATTCGAATGGTATAACAATCGAGTGG
>JAFGFQ010000050.1 GCA_016930995.1 Thermoplasmatota archaeon
ACCCCGAAATTTTTGTACACTGTCGCGACGTTTCAGAACCCGTCTGGTGAGAGCATCTCACTGGAGCATCGTAAGGAACTACTGGAGATTGCCTCTGAATATGATTTTGTCATCGTCGAGGATGATCCTTACGGTGAACTGGTTTTTGAAGGAGAACCAATTCCCTCGATCAAATCACTTGATAACAAAGGCCGTGTCATCTATATCGGGACGTTTTCGAAGGTTCTTGCCCCTGGTTTCAGACTTGCATGGGTGATCGCATCTGAGGAGATCATCAATAGATTTTCTATGACCAAGCAATCCAGTGATTTATGCTCGAATATGTTTGTCCAGTATATCGCTTATGAATACATCAAAGGTGGTTACCTGGATATTCAGATTGAACATATTAAAAAACTCTACAAACACAAACGAGATGTGATGGTGAAAGCACTCAAGGAGTATTTCCCCGAAGAAGCAAAATGGACAGTCCCTGGTGGGGGGATGTTCCTCTGGGTGACGTTGCCGAAGAATGTGAACACGCGTTTGATGTTCAAGCGAGCGGTTGAGAAGAAGGTCGCTTATGTCGTTGGTGACGCTTTCTACCCGGATAGTAGCAATTATAACTCGATGAGGCTTAATTTCTCCTATTCGGATGACGATGTGATTAGGGAAGGCGTTAAACGTCTCGCGGAGGTCATTAAAGAGGAGATGAGGACTCCCTACGACAAGGATGAATACGTGGGGGGAGTATAGCCTCCTTTTCCTTTTTCCATTTTTTTTCAATGTAGTATCGTAAAAAATGGAGGGGTTTTTGAAGGAGAAGCCGGCGCACTAACTTTAAATAACAAAACGCTATTCCGGAACTCTATATCTGAAGGGTGATTAACCTGGGCAATATACGTCAGACACATATAAAGAACGTCGCAATCGACTTAGTGAAGAAATATCCAGAGCAGTTTACGGGTGATTTCCAAAACAATAAAGAGAAAGTTGATTCGCTGGTGACAGTGAGCAGTAAATTGTTACGTAATAGGATTGCTGGTTACATTACTCGTTATGTGGTCTCTCGGAGTAAATCAAAACCGAGTCGACCCATTTCTGAGTAACATCCCAATATTTATTTTATGGAGGGAAATATGCGTCACGGGTGAGTCTATAACCATCATTCAAGATGCAATCAAATCGCTTCGAAATGGACGTTTTATCCTAATCTATGACAATGAATCCAGAGAAAGCGAAACAGATCTTGTCATCCCCGCCCAGTTCGTGACCCCTGATGCTATCAAACGTATGCGAAAAGACGGCGGCGGACTTATTTTTCTTATGGTTTCTTATGCCGCTGCCCAGAAACTCCAACTGCCTTTTCTATCAGATCTGTATACTCAGGTCAGTTCTCAATACCCAATCCTCAAAGCACTCGTCCCAAATGACATCCCTTACGACACGAAATCCTCATTCTCACTGTATATCAATCATCGGAAGACCTTTACCGGGATCACCGACAATGACCGCAGTCTTACCATGACACAATTCGCAGAACTGGTAAAAACCATACAGAACAAAACCAGTCGCACAGCGGTAAAAGAGTTTGGCAAAGAATTTCGCTCCCCTGGTCATGTCCCTATCTGCATCGCCTCAGAAAAACTGCTCAACGAACGAAAAGGTCATACGGAGCTAGTGATTTCCATACTGGAGATGGCGGGTCTTACCCCTGTCGGAAGCGGCTGTGAAATCATGGGAGAAAAAGGAAAAGCCTTACCGAAAGAAGAAGCACAGAAATACGCTGAAAAAAACAACTTCATCTTTCTGGAAGGAAACGATATCATAAAAGCGTGGAAACAATGGTCAAAGTAATGGCGACAGGGACCTTTGATTTATTGCACATGGGACACATTTACTATCTGAAAGAAGCAAAAAAATTCGGAGACCACCTTGCAGTAGTTGTCGCAACAGATGCAACCGTACGAAAACTCAAACACGACCCAATCACACCCCAAGAGATACGTGTCAACCTCATTAAGGAGCTCAAAGTAGTCGACGAAGCATACCTTGGTCATGAGGACGATATCTATTCAATCGTTGAAGAAATAAAACCAGATATCATCGCCCTTGGTTTTGATCAAATCCACAATGAGAACACGATTAAAGAAGAGCTGAAAAAAAGAAAACTCAATGTACAGGTCGTCAGACTTTCCAAATACGAAGGAGGAAGTGACCTTGAGGGAACACGACGGATCATCCAAAAGGTCATCGCAGCCCATGAATTCCAGAAAAAGATGCAACAAATAGAAGGAGAACCATGAAACGCATCGGAATCGCAGACACCACATTCGCCCGCTACGACATGGCAAAGGCAGCAATCAATGAACTCACTTCTAATACCACAGGAATCAAAATCGTTCGTTACACAGTCCCAGGGATCAAAGATTTACCGGTGGCATGCAAAAAATTATTTGAAGAGCAATCCTGTGATATCGTCATGGCACTTGGCATGCCTGGCCCTAAACCCATTGACAAACAATGCGCCCATGAGGCAAGCACCGGGCTGATTCAAACCCAGCTGCTCTGCACCAAACATATCATTGA
>JAFGFQ010000051.1 GCA_016930995.1 Thermoplasmatota archaeon
AGGGGCTGTAGAAATCCTTAATTTTTAAAATAACTATCATCCCACCCATAGGAGGTGAGACGGGGATGCGCCTCACCAGTATAATTAAGGATGGGATGATAGTCTTAAAACGAATGCAAGTACCACTATATAGCAGTAAGTTCTCCAAGAAGATTTACACCATACACCAACATCTGCTCTACCTGAGCATAAAAGAAATACAAAAACAAAGCTACCGAGACTGCAGAGATTTCTTTGATGAATTCAACCAACTTCAAGAAGCACTCGGTCTCTCCCGAGTACCACATTACACAACCCCACAGAAATGCCTCCAACGGTTTCCACCACGCTGGTACCGCTTCCTCCTCGTGAAACTCACACAAGTTGTAAAATCCAGGGCAAGCGCAGTTATTGACGGCACCGGCATGATGCAGACCTCCGCAAGCTTCTCCTACATCAAACGCATCGGACGGCGACTTAAGAAACGCGATTACTTCAAAACCATCTTCGTAATTGATCCTGACGACGGCTTCATTCTCAACGCATGGGGAGTCCATGGCAACCGCCATGAATCCCCCTGGCTCATCCCACTCTTCGAAGGAATCCCCATCCCAATAGATGACGCCTGCGGTGACAAAGGATTCGACTCAGAGAAAAATCAGCGTTATGTAAAGATGGAGCGTCATGCTCGCTCCTTCATCGATGTCCGCAGCATCCCGAAACGAGGACGATACCGAAAGCAAGTGTATCGGAGAAAACAAAGGGATCCAGACCGATGGAACCAACGGTATCGAAAGATGAGAAACTGCGTTGAATCAAAGAACGCCAGTGTCAAACACCGCTTTGGAGAATTCATCCCTGGAAAGAACATCCACTCTCGACGACGATACCTCCTCATTCGAGTGTTTGTAGCCAACCTGATAACGCTACAAAAAACAAGTAAAACCATTTTTTTAATGTTAATCATCGTTGAGGATTTCTACACTCCCATGGAGTATATCATCGATATAAAATTCTGTTCGGTTCATTCCACTTATCGTATCAACAGCAGTGATATAATAAATAATAACGTACCCCTTCCAATATTTATACTCCCATGTATAATTTAATGATAATAACGGTGCAGTTTTATCAATCTTTATTTCGATAGAATATATCTCTGACATGTTAGAATCACAGGTCCATTCGAATAGGATAATACCTTGAATACTGATTGTAAAAGGTGCTGCATATATCTGCCAACTTCCTCCGTTGAATCGATAATAAATGATATACGAGGAAGTATTGAATCCCACATGAACATCAGTTATGTACCAGTTATTGTTTCCCATTACTCCAGATAATATAACATCACAAGGAGGGTCACCACAATCACACCCCTGAACATTCTCAACTCTCAGATAACTTGTAAACGAACCCATCACAAGAAGAACCACCGTACAGAGACTTACACCAATCAATGGGCGTTTATCCAGATTTCTCCCCTCGTTATAAGGTTATAAAAAAAGTTATTACATTGTTGAAAAGGCAATAGATAAATCACTTTTTGACTTGATCGGCTTTGGGTACTATAAGGAAATATGATGGTATACTCAGCAGTCCATCCTACATTGTCATAGGCTACCGCTTTTATCCATGTGGTAACCCCGGGTTCATAGTCACAAGTCCAGACATACTCAGGTCCAGGTCCAGTAACAGTCCCATTTAAATCTCCATTCAAATAGAACTCGACTTTCTGCATACCGCTTAAACCATCATAACAATCAGCGACGACGATTATCACATAGCGGTTATCACCAATCTTTTCCCATGTACAATTAAGATTTATTAAAGGAGGTAGTAAATCAATGTTAATTGTCGCATTTTTCACAGGTTCAATGTTCCCCGCAGCATCAATAGAAAAATATTCTATGACAAGGTCCTTGTCACTTGCAACGATATTAACTTGTAACAAATAGTATTTCCAAGGTCCTGCACCAATCCTATATCTGGTGGTATAAACACCGGAACTGTCATCAGTGGCATTCAAGACAAATGAAGCATACATGTACCACCCATTCGGACTGGTAGGTTCAGGGGGGATGAATGATATCGTGGTGACAGGAGGAGTCGTATCATTATTATATAGAACCTTGTTTTGTTGCAACAGCATATCTTTTGTATTGTACTCCCTCGATAGACTACCAACACTGGGTAAAATACTTATCAAAAACAACATGATAATTACAGTACGAACCAACCGTTTTCTAAACAGAGGTGTTCTGTTCATATCTTTCCTACCCCGTGATATGATTTTATATCACGATTCACCTATAAATAGGTTTATTTGTCACATTCCAAGCAGATATCTGAGCAACGGGAATGCATTCGGGAAGCGTTCAAGCAACCAGGTGAGGAATGGGAACTGTGGTTCGTAGGACAACGGCATGGTGACTTCTAGTGTTGCCCAGTCACTGTTTTTTGCGTGGTCATCTTTAGCTCTGACTTTAATATTGTAGGTACCTTTAACGTTCCATGTGTGATTAATAATGATTTCTTCCCCCGATTCAAAAAAATCAGTCATAGTTGTGGTATTATCACCCCATTGGATGAAATATTGTACATTGTTTTGGTCAGGGTCGGTTGTGGTAATGGTATAATTATATGATGTTCGAACTTTTCCATGTGTTTCTCCAGTGATGGTTGGTTTATTTGGGGCAGTAGTCCAAATACTAAAGTTGACGTCATCAAAACGAATTTCATTCAATGGATTAGGCTCACCACTTAAACTATATAATAATCCAACTTCTGGTTTTACATAACTAGTGTTATCATAATGTGTGAGGGTGCCAAAGTCCATCCAATCTGTGTGAGTGATACCGCCAAGACCAATTCCTGTAGTTCCAATAATTTGATGATTGGCATCATATTCATTGATACGGACCATCACGAAATGACATTCTGGTGGTACTTCTATGAATTTGAACCATGTTGAGAATAGATAGGAATAATTTTTACAATCAACTGAGATAAAATCGATTGTAGACCACGATAAATACGATGAATTACTATTGTTTGAAAGATTTAAAATACCGATTGATTTCACACCAGAATGAGCATAAGTAGGATCCCAATGATATATACCAGTCGTATTTGTGTCATACATCCATCCAACAGGCATTGCATCGCCATCTTCAAAAGACGGATTAGGCGCTAAATTAGGTCCTAAAACATTTCCATGAGGAAATTCATATATTGTATTAGGACCTAAAAAAGTATACATTACACCTTCTTGATTGAACAATTTTATGGAAGGAGGAGAATCTGTTTTTTTCATTGTAGTTATTTTTTCTTCTGGTAATGCAAGAACTGTTGAACCATTTACAATCAACAGCAAACAAATGACAATACCAACAGCCAGTCCTTTCCGCAGCAACTGTTTTTCCTCCTTGTATAGTGTAATAACATCGTATCCCTTTATAAACATATCTGGAGGAAGAATACCACCGAAGACATTCGGAAATGAATTTTATCTTTTCTGATTTACTTTCAGATGAGATATCTGCATCCAAACCAGATTTTTTTTACCACTCTTCGGCATTTCCCGTATCAATCATAGAAAACTTTAAAAACTTCTAGGAACTCCTCTTTTGCAAGGTGAAGTAGGAGAAAGGGGAAGATGAAACTCGTCGTAACCGAGAATTGGGACCAGACACTCTTTTATTTAGCAACACTCTCACTTGTGTTTCTCAGTGGTTTTCTCATCCGGATTATCACTGGTTAATCACACTTTTTTCCCTTTTATTTTTTCTTCTACAAAACAAAAAAAATAGCATCAGGAGGATCTTGGGTTAAAAATGAAATTCCTTCGTATAGACTTTCTTGAAAATAAAATTCTTTACCGTCTTAAGATCCGAATCCAGGTAAATCGCTCCAATTAAAGCCTCCAGGGCGTTTGCCAGGTTCGTCCGGTTCTTCGCCCCGTCCTGCTTCACCTCCCCTTTTCCAAGCAAAAGGAACGGACCGATGTTGAGACGTCCTGCGACATCAGCAAGGACGTTGTTGTTGACAACATTGGCACGTCTGCGTGTGAGCTCTCCTTCGGTGAAATACTGGTTGTTCATAAACAGTTTCTCAGCGATGACGAAACTGAGGATGCTGTCCCCAAGGAACTCCAATCGGTCATTATATTCCAGAGGTATTTGCGCTTCGAATGCGTACGTCTTATGGGTCAATGCAGTGGTCAACAGCTGTTTATCTGAAAATGTATAGCCGAGTGTATCTTCCAATGATGTATCGTTGTTTTTCTTCATGTTTCTCCTCTTTTTTTTCCTGCTTATTTCCTCCGTCTCTCGCAAGGAACTTGCACATACTCCTCAATCGTTTGCGCAATGGCTGGATCATCCAAGATGCGAGCTAACTCTTCGTTGCTCTGAAATGGTCGTTTGGCTAAAATCCTTATCGCCCGTTTCCTTCCTACACCCGGGAGTGCCTCTAAAGTCTCTCGTGGGGCCGTGTTCACATCCAGGGGAAACGGTATCCCGGTAAGCGACCGATAGCCATACGCTACGATTTTTACATTGTAGAATCGATGCAGTGGATATACCCCGGGGATACCAACTAGGAGCGGATAGCTTCCCATCTGCCGAGCAAAAGTAAGCTTTCCCTCATAGGCTTCAGTGAACACCTCAGAAAGCAGTGTCCCCTCTGGGGCCAGACGCTGAAGCATGGGTCGTTCAATGGTCTCACGGACCTTTCGTTTGAATCGCTGAAACTCTGCCTTATGTTTCTTCACGTTCTTCTCACCGCTCTCATACATCCGTGTCCCTGGAATTGGAATAACCTGCCGCAGATTAATCCGCCGGACCAAGAGATGCTCTTCGTAGAGTTTTTTTAGAAAATTATAGTCAAGTGCAAACGTCGACTTCGTCTCCCCGTCAAGACCGAATACGAAATTCAACCCTGGAAGTAACTCCGGCAAACCGTTTTTTCCTCTCCGTGACCCGACCTCGTTAAGTAGACGAATCGCAGCAAAAATCTCCTCAGCGGATGCCTTAAGATTGTTCTTTTTGATGACTACAGGGTCGACACTCTCAACTCCAAATGCTGCGATGTCACCAGGGGTGTGGTACTTTATGATGCTTTTTGCAATCGATCGGCATTCCTTTGGGTAACGAGCGATAACACCAGGGTTTGCATTATCGATATGAAGTGTTTTCAAATCTGGTGCTGCCGTACGGATACTGGAAAATAATTTTTCAAGAGCTGCTGGATTCGGTCGTGGAAATTCCTGTTCTCCACTGCCATGCGCCAGGTATGAGAAAAGACAGGGCTGGTTTCCGATGCGGAAATGGCGTATCCCACTGGTGTACAACGCGGTGATCTCCCCGTAGATTTCCTTGATAGTCCGGAAACTGGGAACTCCTTTACTTGGTTCGCTGCAGAACGAGCAACCTCCGGTGATGCTCCTGGGACATCCGCGATATGTCTCAATTTCTGTAATGAGATGGTCTGGGTAAAAAGGATGCTGGGTAACGAGTGCTGCACCACGGATCGCATATGTTTTAATAGCCTGTGGGTTTTTTCTGCATTGTGCTGGATCTATTGCATCACTTTTTAGTTTATTTTTTAATAAATCAGAAACAACGATTTCTCCATCTCCCTTCACGATGATGTCAAAGACCTGATGTACGAACTCCGTATCTGTTACACGTTTCCCACCGGACATCCCAAATCCATAGCGTGCTGCAGGGCCGCAGAGCAGTTTTACTGGTTTTTGAACGTCACTGAAAAACCGAACAAGTTCTTGGGGACTGACCGGGTATCCAGAGAGGTACCGCCCGGGAACTGACATGCCGGCGATGACGACCAAGACATCAGAGGATGCAATGCTCCTTAAGAGTGCCGAATCGTTTCTCAACTGATCGATGGTGATATAGGAAACAGTGGCATGTGGATCGAAGTCCCAGACGGCACCAGCGATATATCGGGGATAGGGGCTGATGTATGGTGGGACGCCAAGACAGGTTGGTTCATCGACGTATCCATCCAGGATTGAGACATGCAACATCTGGTCGTTGAACCTTTCTGTTCTTTAAAAAACTATCTTCTTCTGATGAAGACATCCTAGGAACCTAAGATGATTAGAGAAATTCCTCCAATCTGCTTTTTTCTGGATTCAGTATATAGTGTTTTCGCATAAAAATCAAAGTTTCTAAAATCGCAATCTTCTCGATGACACCTGGGTGATACGACACCAGTGAATCAGCGAACTTTTTTGCCAGGAGAATGTCTTTTGCAGTAAATGTTAAAACCCAGTCGTAGTCACCATGTACATAATAACTACTCTCAATCGTAATCCCTAACTCTGCGACGATGTCCTCGAGTTTTCTTGAAACGATTTTTTCGATGGTGACTTTGTCAAGTTTCTTCATCGTCCGTTTGATCATCACCATAAAATGCTTCAATCCTAATTGTTCCTCATCAAAAATCGCGGTGTAGCCCCAAATCATCTTTTTTTCTTCTAACCGCTTGATGATTCTCCACGTTTTTTGTTTTGAAAAACCACAATATTTCGCGATTGTCTCTATGTTTTTATCGGCATGCTTGGTCAGTTCAAAGAGGATTTTTTTTTCGTCTTGCCCCATCTGATCCTTACTACTTTTTGACATTTTTTCACTCCCACACACATATTTGATATCATTTTTTCTTTAATAACCTATCTCTCGTTCACTTTTGTTCTATTTTCCTTGTGATTCACTAGAACGTTTCTATGTATCCATCTAGGCGAGGTCTTGTTCTAAGATGGAGAACGATATAATGACGCTTATACCGGTTTAACAAATAACTTTATACCATGAATCAATATTCCGCGTGAAAGATGGGTGAAGAACCATGATAAGCGCGTACATCCTGATATCAATACAACCCGGGAAAACCGACAAAGCCATAAAGGAAATGAGAAGATTGGGCAACGTTGCAAAAATCTCTATTATTGCTGGGGAATACGATATTGTCGTCAGAGCTCAAGTAAAGAACCTCGAAGAACTATTAAATGTCACAGATAAAATTCAAATGATTGAAGGGGTCATGAAGACCACCACCCAGATCATCGAGAAAGAAATCAGCCTGCAATGATGAGATAAAAACATGATTATTAGGAAAAAATATCTCTTTTATGTCCTGGCGATCACTTCGTCATTTATTGCCGCGGCAGTGACTGCCATCGATAGTTACGTCGGTGGACAACCTGCGTTCCAATATGACCCTTGGGCATTTGCTTTCGCTCTGTTTTTCGTTGGAGCAATCATCACCCTGTTGATTACCCTAGCGCTGTCGATACCTTTCCGCGGAAAGAGCTTGGGGGCTAAGATACTGGACCCCTCGTTCAAGCACCTCCGGCTCGTAAAAAAAAGCGAGATGAAATACCATCTTGTTGCTGGGTTGATGAACGCTATTAACACAGTCGGGTATTGCGCTATTGTCTCGACAGTGAAGGATCCAAGCGTCATCTTATCCTTCTCTCAGATTGTGATTCTTTATCTTCTCTTGATGGAGTCCATTACAGAAAAAGATGTCCCAACCCTGGTGGAAGTGCAATCGTCTGTCATCGTCACCTTCGGTGCAATCCTTGCTTCTATTAGCTTGACTGGGGAGTTTCAACTTTTTCCCATCCTTCTTGTGTTCATCGTAGTGAACCCGACATGGGCGGTCTTTTCGATTTATCAAAGAAAACTAAAAATCATGCGGATTCATAACCGACCAAACGATTCACTGAACATACGTCTCTGGAACGTCATTTTTTCTTGTCTTTTTACTGTCATTCTCCTCTTCATTTTCGACCTCTTCACTAATGGTAGTCATCTATATGCTGGTGTTGCTAGCTCACTTGACCCGCAGTATTTCCTCTTGCTTGTGCTGACGATGGGTATGACATTCTTTGCCTATGTCTTGTATATCCGTGCCCTTGGTATGGGGACGGCAAGTGTGAATAACGCGATCCGTGCCTCGACCATCATCTTTGCCATTCCCTTCTCAATTCTGCTCCTGCAACTCGGGGTCATTAGTGAGTTTTCTACTGACCCGGTCATGCTTCTCATTAAAATCATCGGGATGGTGTTGATCGTCATGGGCATCATCTCCTTTGCACTGACCGTCGTAAAATCCTATATCTTCATCACCGTGAAACCAGGGACTCCCATACGAGAGACGATGCAGAAACTCTGGGACATCCGGGGTGTCTCCCATGTCTCTGTGACCTCCGGGAGATATGATTTTATCGTCAAAGTGTCCACACGGACCCTCATGAAGGGCTACGAGCGCATCATCCGGAAACTTGACGAAATCGACGCTATTAAAAAATACCACTGGGAATCCGTACTGAAGGATTGGGAGAACATTTAAACAAACCAGAAATCCTTTTATCAGTTCACCTGTTCTCCGATAGGGGCCAGATATGATTGACAAACGATTGGAAACACTAGCTGATATCCTTGTCCGTTATTCGTTAGAACTAAAGAAAAACGATCTCTTTGTTATCTCTGGCAGTCATCTTGCTGCACCCTTGATAAAAGAGGTATACTTCAAGGCGATACAGCTCGGTGCCCATCCCTTCACCCATATCGGTATCGATGGGCTCGGGGAGATTTTCTATAAATACGCTTCCGACCAACAACTCAAGTACGTCTCACCACTCAGCAAAATCGAAATAGAACGGATCGATGCCAGTCTGTCCATCATCAGCCCGGAGAATACACGGAACATGACGAATATCGATCCCAAAAAACAAGCGATCAGCAGTGTTGCACATCAACAGCTCCACACGATTTTCCTTAATCGTGCTGCAAAGAAAGACCTCCGCTGGTGCATCACCCAGTATCCCACCCAGGCGTCTGCTCAGGATGCCGAAATGTCCCTGGCTGACTATGAGGACTTTGTTTTTTCTGCGGCTCATGTTTCAACAAAAAATCCTATCAATTATTGGCAGGCTGTCCATAACGAACAAGAGAAAATACGGAAGTTCCTTAGTACAAAAAAGAACCTTCATGTCCTTGCTAAGGATACAGACCTTCGTGTCTCCGTGGCTGGCAGAAAATGGATCAACTGCTCTGGAAAAGAAAATTTTCCTGACGGTGAGGTGTTCACCGGACCAGTTGAGACATCAGCAGAGGGGCATATCAGCTATTCGTTCCCCGGGTCATATGGTGGTCGAGAGGTCAATGACATCCAACTGCATTTTAAAAAAGGAGTCGTGGTGAAAGCCACCGCATCAAAAGGACAAGCTTTCCTTCGTACGATGCTTGCCATGGACCCGGGAGCCAAACGACTGGGGGAGTTCGCATTCGGGACCAACTATGGGGTTAGGACCTATACGAAAAACACCTTATTTGACGAAAAAATCGGTGGGACCATTCATCTTGCTGTCGGAAGCGGATTCCCAGAGACCCGCAGTAGGAATATATCAAGTTTGCACTGGGACATGGTCTGCGACCTGCGGAAAGAAGGGGAAGTCTACGCGGATGACGAATTGATTTATAAGAAGGGTCGTTTTTTGAATATATAGATGAATGTTCCTTCTTATTTTTCAGCAAATATTTAAATAGAGAATTTATATAACAATATAAGAGATAAAAAATAATATTTCGAATGTTGAGAAATAGGAGGAATAAAATGAAAAAAAATCATCAACAGAAGGTCATCTCTAACGCTCTTTTTGCATTCGCACTTGCAAGCCTTTTCATCATCCCGGGGTCTGCTCATGTCATCATCGGTACACAAAACGAGGGGGAACACCCTGCAAGCTTTGGTGGAGGAACAATTTACGTCGATGATGATAACATCGCAGGACCATGGGACGGGACCATCGATCATCCGTACCGGTTCATCCAAGATGGCATCGACCATGCCATGACCGGGGATACAGTGTATGTATTCAACGGGACCTACACAGAGAATGTTGTGGTTGGTAAATCCCTTGAACTCTTGGGGGAAGACAGAAAAAACACGATCATCACTGGTGATGACTTCGGTACCGTTGTCAAGATTATTACAGGCAATGTCAGCATTTCCGGTTTCACTATCGAAAACTGCGGTGGAAACCCAAACAACGCAGGAATCATGATCCATACTTCCAATAACATCATTGTTGAGAACAACATTCAAAAAAACAATTACTTCGGTCTCTACATAATCGAAGGATGCCACAACATAATCTATCACAACAACTTTATCGACAATACCTACCAAGCCTTTGACTACATCGCCGGTAGCACCTGGGATGGCGGTTATCCCATGGGTGGTAACTACTGGGATGATTACACCGGCACAGATGCAGATGAGGATGGCATCGGAGACATACCCTATCCAACGGGCAATGGCTCTGCGGATCAGTATCCACTCATTCATCCCTATGGATCAATCATTAATGAGGATACAAAAGAAGTTTTCCTAACGATTCAAGAAGCGATCTCTGATGGAGATACCCAGAATGATCATACTATTATCGTGAAAAATGGGGAATACGGTGAGCATCTCACCATAAGCAAATCACTGCATCTCAAAGGAGAAAACCACTACGACGGAACAATCATAACCGGAAGACACACTGGTGATGTGGTGACAATCTGTGCCAATGGCGTCCTCCTTCAGGAACTGATCATTCAACACAGTGGAACCATGCAGGACAACGCAGGAGTCATCATCCATGGGGAGAATTGCTCCATTTTTAAGAACATCATCTATGAAAACTTCCAAGGGATTCTTCTGAAACATTCCGCGAAGGATACGACCATTGCGTATAACGAGGTCATGAAGAACGGATGGAACGGTATTGTCCTTGGATCAGGAGTAACTGGAGTGTCCATCTTTGAAAACACTATCTCAAATAACTTTTATGCCGGTATTGCGATTTCCGGTGCATCCTATAATTATATGTATCATAATAACTTCCTTTCCAACCGCTACCAAGCCTATGACGATGGCATGAACTCATGGGACGATGGGTATCCCTCTGGCGGGAACTACTGGAGTGACTACACAGGATCTGACGATGATGGAGATGGTATCGGTGATGTCCCGTACATCATCCCGGATGGAATCAGTAAGGATCGCTATCCTCTGATGGCGGCCTATACCGGAGATGATACCATACCACCCGTGGTCCGCATCACCACACCACAAAACGGCTTCTACTTCCTTGGTCTTCGTTTCATTCCTTGGTTGTTATCCGGTTCTACCATCATTTACGGGCCAATCACTATAGAGGTTGACGCAGCAGATGCTCGGTCCGGGATCGACAGAGTCGAGTTTCTGTTGGACAATGCACACGACCCTCAATTTGTGGACAATGTTGCACCGTACAGCTGGCGCTGGTCACAACCGTACTTCCTCTTCCATCGGCATTCCATTATCGTGGTCGCGTATGATAAAGCAGGTAACCCGGCTTTTGATATGATGAACGTGATGCGATATTTCTAAGTAAGCTGGAACAATACGTGTGCAGCACAAAAGAATAATTCCTCTACTTTGTTATGGTCTTTTATGAGACTGTTCTGTGACCACATGCTTGGCAGCCTTGCGAAATGGCTGCGAATTTTCGGATATGACACTGTTTATCCAGATGCGACGACCAGCGACGATGAGGTTTTAACAAGGGCAAAATCTGAGAAGCGGCTCCTCCTCTCCCGAGATAAGGAATTGGTCCAGCGGGCAAAAAAAGCACTCATGCCAGTCGTTGAGATACACACCACCGTCCTCTCCGAGCAGCTTGAAGAGGTCCTCACACGAATTCCCCCTGATAAGAAAACCATACTGTCCCGCTGCACCCTCTGTAACACCCCCCTTATTTCCGTGGAGAAAAAGAAAGTCCAGACGTTCGTCCCCGAGAAGGTGTTTTCAACAAGGGATAACTTCTGGTTCTGTCCTGCGTGTAAAAAATATTACTGGATGGGAACGCACTACGAGAACATGATGGAAAAAATCAACAAGCTACTGCCTTAAAGCGCTCATTAAGAATCAGAACATGTGCACGATCTGTGCGTGAGGGACACCCTTGATTTTAAGGATACAACCTGGGTCGACCAGTCCAAGGTTGATTGCGCAGGTCACGGTTTCTTTGCCAACCAGGTTAGCAATTGTTGCATCAAGAAGAAATTTTTCCAAGGTTTTTTTATTAATCCGTTCCCCATCATAGAAGTGTTTAGCAACATCAATCTGCAGTTTTCCTTTCCGGAATTTCTTTCCAAGTAGCTGTTCGTCGCAGGCGCTGATGACAACATCATCACCTTGTTGGTAGACCTTGACGCTGATCATGCTTTCCGATCCTTTATACCCTGTCGTTATGTCTCTATTAGTGGTTTCTCTCTTATATTGATTTCGAAAAAAGAGGGGGAAAATATGGTGTTAATTTCGTTCGAGCGTATCATCCATTTATTGTGTGAACAGTATCATCGAAAGCCCAACGATGATAAGGGTCCATGCGATGGTTATCTCAATTGCTTTCGTTCGGACAGAGCTTGAGGAAGGATGGTTGGATCGGACGGGACAGAAAATACTGGTTTTGTCTTTTCTTTGCAGAATTGTTTTCATATAAATCCTCACCAGGTACTTTTGATTATCGTCGTATAAAGGTCTTGTTGTACAATCCCTACCGATTTTCCACCGGGGAAGCGTTTTTCCGTTGAAATAATCCAGAAAAAAAGAATGATAATATCCACCAGAAATTTTTTCCTTGGAAAAATTGTTTACAATTTTTTAGAAGACTATTCTACCGGTTCACTTCGATTTCTTCGAGTTCCTTCACTTTGGTCTCATAGGGATGGAACAGGGTAACGATGACGATTGCTAGGATCATCAGCAGTCCTCCGACGACCCAGAACCATTCCATGGTGGGGTTTGCTTCTAGCATAACCGCAGCGATCACCGGTCCGACAACATACGAGATACGAGCTACGGTCGTTGTCCATCCAAGACAAGAGCCTCTGCGCTCTGTCGGGAATATCTCTGGGATATACACGATGACCCAGGCATAGGCAAACGCGATGAAAAACCCGGTAAGCGCCCCTGAGACGGGCAGCAACGCGACTGGTCCAAATGACAACAAAAACAAAGACAACGCAAACCCTGCCGCTCCGATGATAAACCCATTTTTTCTCCCAACTTTATCCATCACATACCCGCTGGTGATTCCACCGATAATCATCATGATCCCAGAAGCAAGAAAGACCATGAGCCATTCGTTCCGAGCATACCCGTGGATTTCCATGAAGTAATACCCCATCCAGCGGATTATAAGAAGAGAATTAATTAACCAGCACAGCCAGATGACTGCAGAGAAAACGATATATTTTATGTCCCCTCGATTAATCGATCCAAGCCCAAAGAAATGCTTCTTCAATTTCCCTGATTTGCGTTCTTCTTTTATTTCTTCATATCGTCCTGTTTCCTTCATAAACACCCAAAGGACAAGCACCGGAATCATGAAGATAAACATGATTCCATACATCCACTTCCACCCAAGTGTCGGAATGACATAAAGTGGGATGATTGCTGAAAGGGGAAACAACCCTATCACATACACAATAGAGCTCAGTTCCGCACGTTTTTTTGCTGGTGATTCTTCACTAATTGGAATTGTCCACATGTTTGACACGGTGGTAAAAGTCACGATAGCATAGAAGACCATGAAGAGATGAAACGTTGGAGTATAAAAGACGATAGCCAGTGATGACAAACCCATGATGAGGATAAGAAGAAGGATTGAGAACTTTCTGCCGATGATATCAACAAGTCCGTTGAGTGCAAAAATAAAGAACGTTGGAACCAGATACAACGCCTCCCACCATGAGAACTGCGAAGCGCTGATTGCATATTCATCAAGGATAGAATTCATATAGGTAATCGGGACCATAGAGAGGTATTGGTCCATGATAGCGACCAGCCCCATAAAGAACACAAGATAGATGATGTATCGTTTCGACCGTACTTGTCTAGCAACACTTGCCTTCGGCTGTTCTGTTCCTTCCATGAAAAGACTCACTCTCCAAAAACAATTCCTTTGGTGTCGGATAGTTCAATGGTCGGGGCTTTTGATTTGTGTTTCTTGCGTACCATCGTATCGTACGCCTCTTTTCCCCCGGCCTCCTCGATGATTTTTCTCCCTTCAGCATTCTGACGTTGAATACTGATATTCACCCGTTCCATAGAACCCGGGGCTAACTTTTTTAAGATTTTCGTTCCTGCACCTAACCCATAGGGGATTGATTCCATCGCCTGGGTTGTCCCAGGCAAGGCAAAAAACCAGATGCCAAGAGACCCCTCACCAAAATGTGTGATAGGGATGCCACCTGCTGCTTGCCGTTCCGCGGTAGGTCCAACATGCGCAGGCACCCATGTTCCATCTATGAAGGCTTCTCCTTCCCCTTCCATCATAAAGAATCCCATTTGATCGTACCATTTTTTTACTAAGGGATCTGATCCAACCGTGGCATCGTACCATGTTTGAATCATATTCATTGCAAACGTCTTATACCGTGCTTTGATTCCCGCGCACCGGCACAACGCGATGAACACTGAGATTAAATGAAAACAGGTCCCCGTCCCACGACGTATCGTCTCTTCAACAGAGTCCATCTGGCAAATTTCCAAATCAAGATTTTCTTTGACGAATTCAAAGGCAGCTTTTGCAAAGTCATAATCTTTTTTTTGAAACGCACCAAGGTGATGAGCAAGAGCGACAACCTCAGGAGCGCAGGGGTTACAATATAAGGTTGGTCTACGGTATTTCTCATTTGTCACACCACATTGCATCCCTTCTGTATACTGAGGTAATTCATAGGGTCGTTTTGGTCTGACATATCGTTCTTCGGAACCTTGAATTGTCCGGAGTTTTTTCAAATCACCTGGGTTGGTCAGTAACACCTTGCTCAAAGAAAGACTCCCGCCAATCAGCAGTTTCAGATATGTTCCATGTGGGATGTATTCTCTTTCTTTCATCTCTCGGAAACTTACCATATCAGTATTCCCCAGAAAGGCAAGGGGCATATATTCTTTTCCAAATGGATTTCCTACTGTGATTTCCTACACAAAGAGTAATCTTTTCTCATAAAGACTCTTATGACAAGGGGGAACAAGCCTCATTGGAAGCATCCTATCAACGAGATGCTCAAACCAACAAAGTATCATCTCTGGATATTACGACGACCCATCATTGTCCCCTTTTTCCTCGAAGGAAAAAACATTTTTGCTGTGCATGGCTCTCTTTTTGATTAATGGATTCATCCCGTTAGAATTGAGTTCCAACGAGGTCAGTATATGCTACTCGTCCGTACCGAGATCTGCGGAAAGCATCCGGCGGACTTCCTCGGCACACCCACGGATTTCCGCACCGGTCGCCCGTTTGATTTCTGGTTCAAGCACTGGACCTGGACGGTCACAGACTGGGCAATGTTCCAGCATCCGGACCTGGTCCCCTGACATGAGGAACCCGGGGTAGCTGAACGCGGCTGCATCCAGGAACGCATAGCGTCCCCATTCACCGTACCCCATTGGTTTGTTTTCTTTATCAAGAACCAATGGTTTATAGTAATTGTAGGGAGCGTGAAGGTAATGGCCTTCCGGGCAGTGTGTCAGCCAACCGTTTCCTTCCACCATCCCATATAAGTCTATACAGAATTTCTCTGGGATGCCAAGAATTTTTTCAACTTGTTTTCGGAATTCGACGACTGGGACGCGGACACCTTCGTATGCCTTCCATCCACCGCCTGTGGCAACCCCGCCTCGTTCCCCAAAATCAAAGGCGCGGCCTTCTCTTTCAAGCTTCTTCATGACAAAGGAGAGGATGAATGGTGCGCCGACAATCGCGATTTTGTTTGTGGTTTTTTCGTGGTACTCCAGCCAGCGGATAATCTCATCGATCATTTTTTTGGATTGTCGTTTTGCCGCCAATTTGACAATGGAGCTTTTAATACCCTTCTGATTGGTCATGGTCATCTGGATAAGTTCTGTGGTGATTTCTCTGTCAATTGCGACCTTTACATCCTGAATCGCGTCGAAATAGATGGTGCAAACTTTTCCCGCGTACACATTGGTTTTTTTCGGGTTTGGCATCAACAGGTATCCATAGAGATTTGGGTCCCATAAGGGATACACCATGGAGATAATTGATTTTGCTGCGGCAAATTCGGAGGTGAAGTACGTGCGTTGATCCCGGGGGATGAAGGTGTGCCGACCACTTGTTCCACTACTATAGGCGACCGCCATTCCTGCTTGGTTAAAGGCGTTGATGACTTCATCGTAGGTCGGGTTTTTCTGGGGAATCACAATCCGGGGGAGTGATCCGGTGAAAATGTTGCCTAGCCAGGTGGCAAAATCCCGTCCTGCTGGATAGTCTTTATAGAAGGTATCAGGGATGAGTGGGATTTTCTCTAAATCATCATTGGTGTGAATATCGGTAGGAGAGAAATTCCGTTCTTTGCAGAAGTTCTGATAGACTTTGTTGTTGTTATATTGATAGGTGAAGGTATGTTTTATTGATTTTAGTTGCATCTCGTTAGCTTCTTTAAGGGGGACCCGGTAGAGGTCTATGGTTTTATAGATGGCATCATCTGCTGGTGTCCAGATGTCTGGTGAGGGAAAATACTTTTGCAGTTGGGTGTGGAGCTTGTTCATGTAGGTTGGAAAATCTGGTGTTGCCATGCAAGTACCTCTTTTTACTATTGTTTTGTAGAAACTCTCCTTTAGAGTATGGTCTATGAAACTGTGGTCTCTTTATATTTTTTCGGTATGAATTTTCTTTTATGATAGTTTCAACGACCCTGAAAAAAGGGTTAAAATACAAGGTTGTATTGAGAGCAGCATTGTATGCCAAAAACAGGGGTTACAACCCTCCCACTCCATTCTGGAAAGGCTCCGCGATGGCTCTTCAAACGAATGGTTTCCTTATCAAGAGAAATGAGTAGCATCATTATCTATGAGCACGGTATCGATGAATTCCTCCGCAGGTTGTCAAATCCTTTCTGGTTTCAAGCGTTCTCCTGTGTTCTTGGCTATGATTGGCATTCATCTGGCACGACAACGGTGACCTGTGGTGCGTTAAAGGAAGCGGTGAACTGCATGAATCTTGGGGTCACGTTTACAGGGGGGAAAGGGAAAGCTTCACAGAACACCCTTGAAGAGATTCAAACCTGCGGAGAAACCTATAATTTCTCAACTTCGCTGATCAACCGTTTAAAATATTGTAGTCGAATGACGGCGAAGGTCGACAACACCGCCATTCAAGACGGTCATAGCCTGTATCATCATGTATTTCTTGTGTCGGAGACCAAACAGTGGGTGGTGATTCAGCAAGGAATGAATGATACGACAGGATTTGCTCGGAGATACCATTGGCTGTCGGAGGACGTGGACAATTTTGTCTGTGAGCCTCATACCGCTATCATCGGGGAGGGGCGACAAGATAACGTCCTTGACATGACTGCGAAACAAAGCAATGCTGCCCAGAAAGTCTCTGTCGATTTGATCAATGACAATCCGATGCATCTTAAAGAAGATTGGGCAAATCTTATCAAACATCAGAACCAAACAACGTTAGATGATTGGTTCTGCCCTCACCGGAACAACACTTCAGTACCTCAACTGGATATGCCGCGGTCGATCAACTGGGAGAAGATGAAGCAGATTTATGATGTCCATCCAACCACCTATGAGGAGTTGCTTGCGATGAGGGGGGTCGGCCCGATGACGATTCGTGCTCTCGCACTCATCTCGGACCTTCTCTACGGGGAGAAGCCGTCCTGGGACGATCCGATTCGCTACACGTTTGCTCATGGGGGAAAAGACGGTGTGCCTCACCCAGTAGATATCCCAACCTACGAAGCCTCGATACAAATCCTAAAAGATGCTTTGACACAAGCAAAAATTGGGCAACGGCAGAAGCTTGACGCGCTGAAACGATTACAAAACATCAACCCACCTCTTCCTCTTCACCCCTTTATTCGTCCTCCACATCACTCATCTTTTTGCTGAAGCAAAGTCTACATATACCAACGAAATCATACACCCCAACACATCTATGGACTGGAAAAAAATACTTCCTCTAGCTGGTATCGCCATCCTTATTTATATTCTCTGGAAGTTTGACATAGAGAAAATCCTTTCTGTGTTCTCTACGCTTAATCCTCTTTATATCATCCTCTGTTTCCTCAGCATGCCGGCGTTCCTGCTTTTCCTGACCATCGAATGGCAATTGATTCTTAAGCGACAATGCATCCAGGTCAGCTACACCTATGCTCTCAAAAACATGTTCATCGGTTATTTCTACGGCTTCATCACACCGGGTGGCTTTGGGAACTACCTGCGCGCCCTCTATCTGAGAGATGAAAGCAACGCGCCCTTGCCGAAATGTATCTCGAACATCATCACCTTTAACACGATTGACACCATCACGCTCTTCGTCCTAAGTTCAATCGGAGGGCTGTTCCTAATTGGTCAGTACCCCTATCTTGTCTTCCTGAGCCTTCTATGCCTTTTTACCGTGATTGTGGTGTTTGCCTTTTTCCTGAGACAAAAAAAATCAAAAGAACTTTTCAGCAGACTTCTTAAAACACAGATATTTCAAACAATTCAACAATATATTACCGACCCGATTGACACCTTTTATGAGGACCTCCCTACCTTTAAAGACCTCCGTCTTCCCTTTCTCGTCTCCATTGTCGGTTGGATTGTGTTTTTCACAGAATTATACTTGATCGCAGGACTCTTTAACATTCATCTTCCTTTTCTCACCCTTTTTTTCATATTGGCGATCGCAGCAAGTATCGCTGCTATCCCCATCTCACTCTATGGTCTGGGGACACGGGATGCCGCCCTGGTTGCCCTGCTCTCCCTTTATAACATCCCACCGGAAAACTGCATCAGCTTCACCCTGTTATGGTTTACGATATTCTGGGTTACACCCAGCATTATCGGTGTGGTGATAACCCTCCTAGAACATCAGAGATCTCCTGTAAGGAAAACCCTATAAAACCCACTAGGACATTGGTACTTCCCACGTAGTTCATCAGAGAAGATTTCCATTCTGAATCTTTGCTTGCTTCAAAGATATAAAAGTTGTTTTTTTATGGAAAAAATCACTTCAATTCGGGGATTACATTAGTTCATCTCTGTATGAACCGTTTATGAGGTAGATTTATAAGACCCTCCTCGTATTTTATTATTGTAATATTCTTTGGGGGATAAATCATGAATAAGAAATGGTTGAGTCTATTAATAAGCATTTTATTTGTAGGGATAAGTTATGTAAGTGCAACAGCGAATCAAGTAAACGATCCGATTACAACTGAAGAAACTCCAACTTCTGAGACGCTCTGCCATAGTCTTCTGAGAGTTGAAGATGCGCCTCAGGTTGCTACTGCTTTTATCAAGGAAGGATTTGATGTGTTCGCAAACACAATCACCGATGATTCTTTTGAATTGGTTATAAACCCGAGTGTCTTTGAAAAATTACAGACGCAAGGATATCATCTTGAATTACTCTCACAAGGCAGACCCTTCCGTGAGATTCAAGCTGAGCAAATGCTTAGTGAACCGTTCCTACCAGCAGGATACATCGATTATCCTGATATGATTGATGAATTGTATAATTATGAAAGTCAGTATCCGTCTCTTTGTAAGGTCTATGACCTCACGACGTGGTACGGCCTTCCGCCTACCTGTGAAGGCAGGCATCTCTATGCCATTAAAATCTCAGATAACGTTGCAACCGATGAGGATGAACCGAATTTCCTTATGGTCGGCGCTCATCATGCACGAGAAGTCGTCACCCCGGTGATCTGCAACAACTCGATAAAACAATTCACGACCCAATATGGAGTTGACCCAGTTATCACCGCAGCGGTCGATAATTATGAAATCTGGATAGCTCCCATATGGAACGCAGATGGCTATGTCTACATGTTTAACTATGATAATTATTGGCGGAAGAACCGAGCTCCCCCCGATGGGGTCGATTTGAACCGTAACTATCCCTTCGGCTGGAATTCCGCTGGCGGAGGAAGTACTAACCCCTACGATGAAACCTACAAAGGACCCAGTGCTGCGTCTGAACCAGAAACACAGACCATGATGGTCTTTGGGAACGACCGACATTTTGCAAAAGTCCTTGATTACCATTCCTACGGCCGTGAAGTATTATACGCGTACGTCTCCCTTTCTCATCCCTTTACCAGCTTTTTACAATCAGAAGCAGTTCGTCTTTCAAACGCCGTTGGATATGGTGGATCGATTAGACTAGCAAGCGCAAACGGAGAGAACTATCAATGGCATCTCGCCTACAACGGATCGTATGCGAACCTCATCGAAACCCATACCTCATTCCAGCCGACCTATGCGAGCGCGCTCAGCGAAGCAGCCTTGGTCTGGCCAGGGACACTTTGGGAGTTACAACGGGAAATCACAATCAGTGGTCATGTGAGAGACTATGCAACCGGTGCACCCCTAGTAGCTACAATAACACTTGAAGGAGTCACCTTCACAAACGGGGAGCATTATATGAGTGAACCACGGTTCGGCAGGTACCATTTGTTCCTCCCACCAGGGACCTACACCGTGAACTTCTCCGCACCCGGCTATGTATCTCAGAGTCATCAGGTCACTGTTACTTTAGCAAGCGCGGAAATCCTTGAGGTTCCCCTTACCCGTCCCAACGCAGCGCCGTACGCACCTACGATTAACGGTACGACAGACGGTTATGCAAACATAGAATATGACTACACATTCTCCACCACCGATCCTGACGACAACGATGTGGAATATTTCGTTGACTGGGGAGACGGGTCAAGCTCCTCCTGGATTGGTCCCTTCGAATCTGGTGAGGAGGCAACCTCGTCCCATCAATGGAGCAAAGCAGGCACGTTCCAGGTCAAAGTCAAGGCCAGAGACCCCTATCATGAAGAAAGCACTTGGTCTTCCATTTTATATGTCAAGATAGCTGCTTTCAAACGAGCTATGGTGTTTGGGCTTATCACCGAGAAGAACGAAACAGAGGACTTTATCACGTTTAACGCAAAGCTCCTGTTCATCCTTCCTTCCACGTCTCATGTGTATCGTTCCGGTGAGACGATCATGGTCTCGAAAGACTCCAAGACGGGGTTGATTGGAGAACGATTCGCCTTTGGGATGTTTAACACCATGGTGCTTTCATAGGCAAACGTAGCATCAGAGCTTGCCAGGTAAACAATACCCTACTCCTTTTCTTTCTTTATTAGCAAGCGAAGTATATTTATATAGAGGAAGGGTATTATTTTATCAAAGGAGGCGTCCCGATTTCCTCAAAGGTTGTTTCCGTTATTAAACTGCTTTGTATCATAAGTCTCTCGTTTTTCCTTATGTCCCAAGGATTACTTGGTGCAGCAGGAGTTTCACCTGCACCATCAAGCTTTGAACCTACCTTGGTTTCAAAGATTTCACAGGAAATCGAACTTCCCCCCAGCTCTGATTATTATCTACGTTTTTCTGCACAGAGCCAGACTGTTGAACCAAAGCCAGTCACGCCAGCTACAGATGGGTTATCTGAACCTATTCTTCATGCGATTGCGACATCACCTTGCTGGATCCAACCAAGACTTACCAGTCAGTTTCATCACCTTGATAATCCAGAAAGCTACGCATGTCTCTTACAGAATGCAAGCACTCTCTTCGCCGATGAGATTGCTTTTTCCCTCGCATGCTCCCCCATCGGTAGAGTCCCGTCCCCTGCTCTTCTCAAAGAAAACGCTGAGACTTTATATGAGATTGACTCCTGGGTCGACTATGCGAAAATCGTGGAATATAACGATGGACAAGGAAATTACTTCTCAACAATCCGCTACAGGGTCTTAGAGAATGGAACAGAGCACTCCTATGAGCTTCCCCCAGAAATCTATTACTGGTATGTGGTGCATCCTCAGATCACCAACGAGAACATCGATGCGGTCTATGGCTCGCTCTGGCGACAGTATCTCTTTAACCATAACGACTTGGGGTATCCTCTCCTTAAAGAAAAGCTTGCAGCACTTCACTATCTCTGGGATTGCGAATCCTATTTTCAACCGGGATTCCGCTTGTGGAATGAGTGCATCGCACAGCATCCGACGGCGATCGAGGCGGTCAGCTACTGGGTGGGAAAAACAGTACCCTACCCTGCCTATGGGGACCGGCCAGGCCAAGCAAGCGTCATTGCCCATGAGCATAACGGCTGGTGCGGGGAGCTGCAGAAGATAGCAATAGCAGCCCAACGAGCAGCACTTGTCCCCTCGATAAGCGCGTGTAATGTAGGGGAGGATCATGTCTGGAGGGAGTTCTACGAGCGAGGCTGGCATGAGAACGACAACTGGTGGAGTGATACCGGGGGTGCGGTGAATGAACCCGATGTGTACGCCTATCACTGGGGAAAGAACATGTCCGCGATCTACCAGTGGCGTGGTGATGGCACCATCCTTGAGGACACAACCCGGTATATTCATCCAGAGGATTTGATCACGGTTCGTTTTGATATCAAAGATGCCTTTCTGCAACCTGTCGATGGTGCACGGGTCGTTGTCCTTGTGAAAGGCCCAAAGGATATCACCTATTACAAGAACTTATTCTGGGAGAAGATTCAGAATGTCTGGGATCGGTTACCTGCGTTTCTAAAAGGAAAGATTCTTACTGTTCTTTTCGAACGATTCGAGCAGCGGTTTGACGCAATCCCTGATATCATCGACGGGCGCACTATCACGATTTGGAACTACACAGATTCCGAGGGACGATGCAGTTTCCAACTTGGGAAGAACCATGACTACCTTTTCTTGATCCAAGAAGGAAATCTGAGGAAACCCTGGCAGCTTGCCAGACACAACGTTTTACGATCCCTTAAAACACGTACTGATAAAGAGTTCAAGATCGTCCTGCTTGATGTTTCTCAGCGACCTCAACGAATCACTCGGCGGGATATCCCCCTCGGTGATTGCCTGTTTCATCTTTCATTTTCAAGCCATGCGTACCAACTCGAGACACATTTTATCACCGGGGGTATCGGCAGGCATGAGACCTTCGGTGCCATCGAGTGTTTTTTTGTTGACGAGGAGAACTTCCAGCGGTATATCACCGGGAAAGCTTTTACCGCATTCAACTCTTTTGAAGCAGCAAATGCAACTCTTTCTGTTTTAGCTTCTCATCAGGATTGGTATGTGGTTTTCCGCAATTATGCACAGGCGACCTTCGTGACCGTTGATTTTTCTCTAGACGTGTCTGTTCAGACAACGGATGATCACGTGCAGATCGTCACCCCTGACACAACACTTTTTGCCACTCCCCTCTTCAATGCTGGTGATACGGTCCACATCTCCGGTGTTGCGACGACTGATGTTGTGTTCCTCTCGTTTGATCATCATCCTGGGACGATAGAGTGTCCTGTCGAAGACGGGGAATGGTCGTATGTTTGGCATACCTCTGGTGAACCATTGGGTGCTCATCGTATCACTGTTGAAACCGATACGGCGGTCTCGGATGAATCCACAGTGCTTCTGATTGATGCACGTCCTCCGACCCTTTCCATCGATTCCCCTGTAGACGATGCCATTCTTGAGAAAGGACTACTGCTCATCTCAGGGAATTCTTCAGATAACCATGGGATTGACCATGTCGAGGTCACCATTGATACCATCACAAGGCTAGCATCTGGTACGACACGCTGGAACCTCACATGGGACCTTACGGACCTTCCCCTTGGCGATTACTCCCTTGTGGTCACAGCGGTCGATACCCAAGGTCTTGTGACAACAAATATACACACCTTTGCCCTGAACGAGAGCGGTCAGAGCTGGGGTCCGCAGATCCTCGACTTATTCCACACCCCCTCGAACCTCACCAACACCAGCAATGTCATTATCTTTGCCAACGTAACGACGACAGGACCATTTCGTCTTCATCATATCGTTCTCTTCTGCGACAATGGAACAGAAACCGTATCTTATGAGATGTATCGGTATGGTGATTTCCCGATTCAAACTCGTCATGAGGAAGACCCGCTCTATAACCTGTCAAATCATCCTCTCTATGGCAAGGAGCTTGGGCAGCTCCTGGCAGGTCAAATCATCACCTACTGGGTTGTTGCGGTAGATACTGCGAGGAACACAAAACAGTCAGAGCCCTCCTCATTTACCATTGATTAAGACTCTGCTTGTAAACTTGAAAACTTTTAAAAAAGGATGCGGTATCCCAGATAGTAACTACGTATTTGTGGGGAATGAATGATGAGTCCAATAGATAAGCCAAGAAAGCGGGTCGATAATCCACCTCAAAAACTGAAGAAACCATCCCGGAAATGGATGTATCTTGCACTTCTTCTTATTATCCTGGTAGTTGCTGTTGTTGCAACTGTCGTGTACCTGAATTTCGGATCAAATACACAGAATGGAAACGAAAACCAAGAAGGAAACCCTATTGCGGTGTTTAATACAAGCCTTGGGACGTTTAAAGTTGAACTCTTTGAAGATACCATGCCAATAACCGTTAATAATTTTGTAAAGCTTGTGAATGATGGATTCTATGATGAGATGATTTTTTATCGGATCAGTGATAACTTTATGATTCAGGCGGGACGATATTTCCCTGATGGTACAGAGAAGTTCAGCCCCTATGGCAATATTCAGTTCGAGACAAGTGATGTAAAACACGTTGACGGTGCGATATCTATGGCAAGTACCGGTACAGGAGTTGGTGGCAGTGCAGAGTTTTTCATTTGTGATGGTGCTCAGACGTTTCTCGATGGTAATTACGCAGCGTTTGGGGTAACGATTGAAGGTATCGAAGTCGTACGGGACATCGCCAGTCAACCTCAGGATAATTCCAATCCTGCCGGTGGTGGAAAACCCTATACGGACATCGTTATCAATTCCATAACAATTGATTAAAGAGGGAGAGTCATGGCAAATAAAAAAGCAGTATTTGAAACCAATAAAGGCAAATTCATTATCGAATTATTTGAGGATAAGGCACCGATAACAACTGGGAATTTCATCAAGCTAGTGAACCAGGGTTTCTACAACGGACTGATTTTTCATCGCGTCATCCCCCAGTTCATGATCCAGGGTGGATGCCCTGAGGGGACCGGTACTGGTGGTCCTGGGTACACTATCAAGGATGAGTTTCATAAGGAGCTCAGTAATGTGCGTGGGACCATTGCGATGGCGAACCGTGGACCGAACACCGGGGGGAGCCAATGGTTCATCAATATCATCGATAACTGTTATCTTGACTTTGATAAGAAACCATATTCAAGCGCGCATCCCGTATTCGGAAAGGTCATCGAGGGCATGGATATCGTCGATGCGATTTCTCAGGTGAAGACTGGAAGAAACGACAAGCCCGTTCAGGACATTGTCATCAATAAAATCACGATTTCATAAGCAGATGGTGAACCTTCCATGACTGTTCTTTCCGATGGTGATATCGAACAAGCACTTCAGAGTAAGGAGCTTGGGATTGAGCCTTTTGTTTTAAAGAACCTAACCCCGAACGGCTATGACCTTTCCATTGAAGAAGTGTTCATCAGGAAAACCGGTCAGCATATCAAGGAGGGTGTCGCGGTCGTCCCTCCGCTCACTTGGTTTGCTGTTAGCACTAGAGAGTTTGTCAAGATGGGACCAACGATAACATCTCAACTCTGGATTCGTTCAAGTTATGCGCGGAAAGGGGTCATGGCGAGTTTTGGGAAGGTTGATGCTGGGTTTCATGGGACGTTGACCTTTGGGTGTTTTAATGCTAGTGATACAGAAGTTGAAATCCCGATTGGTGATCGCTTCTGCCAGATTGTCTTTGAGTATCTTGAACAGGTGCCTAAGGCATTGTATCATGAACGGTCAGGGACGTACCAGAATCAGCGTGGCGTGACGTTGAAATGAATGGTTTTTTCTAATATATATAGATATATACATTTTCCTTTGTTGTAATAAACCTTTAAAAATGAAGGTATCAACATCGAATTTAATTTCTCATAAATGGGGCGGTTAATGGGAAGGTATTGAGGGATTTCAGAAGCAAGCTGAATGATATGCTAAATGGCATCGTAACCTGCAACGTCGCCCAATCACTCTCCGCCTCATGCACATCTTTTGCTTTACAACGAATAAGATACGTTCCCTTCTTAGACCATGTATGTGACTGGGTTATTTCCTCCCCTGAATCGTACGGTCCTACCCAGCCGCTGTTTGTCTCATCCCCCCACTCAATGTAGTAGTACATATCATCTCCATCTAAGTCTGTGGATACAACCGTATAAGGATATTCCACGCGGGGTTTTCCTTCGATTGAACCGTTAATCTTAGGAGTGCCTGGAGGTGTGTTCTCTTCTAAAATGACCGCCCATGTCCTATCACTGATAGTGAGGTCATCTGCATCGGTGACCGAAAGCACAACGGTGTAATTACCGGTGCTGTTATACTCATGCGTTGGATTTTGAATATCAGAGGTATACCCGTCCCCAAAATCCCAATGATACAAATAAGGTGGGGTTCCATTAGTGGCTGATCCAGTAAAGTGAATCAGCTCACCAACTGACCCATAATATGGACCATGGGCATTGACAGAGAAGCCAAGGATTGTAAAGTCAGATGCGGAAACCATTGAGATATTCGAAGAAGCTGTACTGACGACAACCTTGATACGGCACTCCACTGAACCACCTGAATCAACCAACCACTGATACCTTCCATTATTAGGGAAATCAGTAACAATTGTTTCCCACGGACCAGAGGACCCGTGATGCGATAAAAGAATATCAACGAGAGCATCACCCTGCGATGGAGGGACCGCCGCAAGCCAGCGTATGTGACGGATAGAACCACTTCTGAATGTCTCACCACCATTCGGTGTCTGTACCACTGCAGTTAACGCCGTTGGTTCGAGCCATGGGGAAAAGGCTTTGAGTACATTTTGATACGACGGCCAGCTTCCTTGCTCAGCCTGTATAAGAACATCTTCACGACCATCATGATCAAAATCACCATCTACAACAAATGCCGAGATACCACCGCTCGCAGGCATGGAAAACGTTCCATCAGCTATCCAGTTCCCATTGCCATCACCACGATAGACGTACCCAGTTGGACCGACATAACCAATGATATCGTGAAATCCATCACCGTTGATATCGCCGAATTGAGGAGAATACGCCCCTGATGTTGGTAATCCACTTGATACTAACTCCCAATTGTTATGTTGCGCATTATATGTTAAGCATCGAATGCCAGTAGATCCACTTCCGACGACGATGTCATCGCATCCATCGTTGTTCATATCTCCACAATCAAGACCATTCCAGCTCCCTGTGGGAAGGCCGGTCTGCATCATCGTAAAATTAAAGGATCCATCACCAAAGAACACATGGGTTCCCTCCCGGTTCCCTGCAAAATCTGGGAATCCATCGGAATTAAAATCTGCGATTTCAAGGTTATTATTGTTGTTTCCACCGGGTAAAGACCATCGTTGAATCCAGGTTCCATCCCCCTGATTTTCATAGAGATGATACCCGTTGCAGCACCCAAATGATTGAGAAATCAGATCAAGACGGCCATCGCAATCAAAATCAGCAAGATCACATTCAAACATCCCCCAATCTTCGCCGTTTGTCGCCAGTCCAGTCGCCCAGGGAATCCAGTTCGTGCATGTTCCATCTCCTAACGCAGCTCCAAGCAGTGTATCACCAAATCCAGAACCCGGGGTCGCATAGTTATGATGAATGCCCCAGACCACGTCAAGATAACCATCCAGGTTCAGATCGCCTGCTTCAACGCCACCATATCCAAAGTTGCCAGCTTGATTGACTGACCAGCTGCTCCCTCCGTTCCCCAGCCAGACCATAATCCCATGCTGAGGGCTGCCGATGTTCGGGGACCCATGATCACCAACACAGATAACATCCAAATCCCCGTCGTTGTTCATATCTGCAAGTTCCAGTTCTGTGTTCCCTCCTTCTTTTGCTGGAGTTTGAAGACCGTTTGATTTTTCAACGAACGTGATGGATTGAATGAGGGGGAGTGCTTCTCTTTGTCTAGGGGGTGTGTTTGTCGTACCCACGGATGCTGCTGAAAAAAGTATAGCAGGAATTATGATTAACATGAGAATAACTCGAATCTTATGATGCATATATTACACCCCTTATTCTAAAAATAAAGTCGAATGTCTATATAAACATTCTTCCCTGTTTCCTTCTGTTCCCATTTGCTTAACCTGCATATGCAGTTGCATATTCAGGTAAAAACAAAGAACTACTTATGAGAACAGCTTTGCTAACGTGCGTCCGTACTCAAAGCAAGCATTCCTACTTGCCTCATCAGGATTCCAGAGTGTTTTTAACCCGTCATTGACTACTGAAAATCCGGCTGTCTTCAGATGATCGGTAATCAGACGAACCGACTCCCCGCTCCACCCATAACAACCAAAGGCTGCCGCTTTTTTCTCTTTAAATCCTAGCCCTTGAAGTTCCTCAAGCAAGGATGCAACAGCGGTCAGGATCCCTTTATTGATCGTTGGCGAGCCGACCAAAATAGCTTTTGATTTAAAAATCTCAGTCATAGCATCGTTCTTGTCACTATGCCCGATGTTGATACATTTAACAGTCACTTTCTTATCCGCATGCACAATTCCTTTTGCGATGTTCTCAGCCATGATCCGCGTCCCATTCCACATCGTATCGTAGAGAATCGTGATTTGGTTCTCTTTATATTTGTTCGCCCACTGAAGATATAATTCAATGATTTGTTTTGGATTGTCCCGCCATATGACGCCATGGCTTGTACAAATCATGTCAACAGGGACATTTAACGCAAGGATTTCTTTGATTTTCTTCTCAACCAGTGCACTAAACGGGCTGAGGATATTTGCATAATATTTCATCGCTTCATACATCAGTTCTGACTGATCAACCAAATCATTAAACATAAATTCGGACGCTAAATGCTCCCCAAACGCATCATTACTAAACAGGATGTTATCCCCAGTAAGATAACAGAACATCGAATCCGGCCAGTGCAGCATCGGTGCTTCGATGAACATCAGGTCTTTTTTTCCTAATGAAAGACGATCACCGGTTTTGACAACCTTGAAATTCCAATCCTCATGATAATGACCTTTCAGGGATTTCACAGCATTCGCGGTACAATAAATCGGAGTTTCTGGAATATGTCTCATCAGTTCAGGAAGCGCTCCACTATGATCCGACTCCCCATGATTCGCAATAATGTAATCGATTTTTTTCAGATTCACTTCTTTGGAAAGATTAGAGACATACTCTTTTGCAAATGGACCCCACACCGTATCGATGAGCGCGACTTTTTCCTCTTTTATAAGATACGAGTTATACGTCGAACCGCGGTGCGTGGACAGCTCATTACCATGAAACTTCCGTAAATCCCAGTCGATTTTACCAAGCCAAAAAACATTATTTTTTACAGGTATGTTCACTTGAATACCTCCACCAAGAATATTTCTCTTACATTCAACAGTGGTTAATAATAATTTCCCCTTTTTTTCAAAATCGTTTTTTTTCATTCCTCCTCATAACCATTCGATTATGAATGTAATAAGTTTCCAATATATCACAATAAAGAATCCTACCATGATGAGATGTTGTTACATATCATCTTTCCAAACAAGGACTTATAACAAAATGAAAATGTAATAAATCTAACAAAGGATGTCTTTTTCATGGAGTCGTACATATCGTTACTACATGCTGATCCAACAGCATGGCTTTTAGAAAACGACAACCCCTCAGTTCGATATTTTACCTTACGAGATCTTCTAGGAAAGCCAGAGACAAATATTGAAGTAAGAACGGCGCGACAGGGGATTATGCAAATTGGACCTGTACCTTTTATTTTAGAGAAACAAAAAACAGGCGGGTACTGGGAGCAACCTGAACGGTTCTATACTGCAAAATACAAAGGAACCGTTTGGCAACTTATGATCCTGGCTGAGTTAAGGGCTGATGGGAACGATGACCGTATAAAAAAAGCATGTGATTTTATCCTCTCACATTCCCAAGACCGAGAAAGTGGCGGGTTTGCCTATTCATCAAGTATGAAAAAAGGAGGGGGACGTCATAGCGAAGTCATCCCCTGCTTAACAGGAAACATGGTATGGAGTCTGATACGCCTTGGATATCTGAAAGACCCCCGTGTGCAAAAAGGAATAAACTGGATAACAACCTACCAACGATACGATGATCGTGTTTCTGAGATACCAAAAGGCTGGCCATACGATCGATTAAAGACCGGATGTTTCGGTAGGCATAGCTGTCATATGGGTGCAGTCAAGACATTAAAAGCATTAGCTGAAATCCCTGAGAAGAAACGGACCCCTGAAGTCAACAAAATGATCAAAACAGGGGCTGAATATTTTTTGCTCCATCATGTCTTTAAAAGCAGTCACAACCTTACCCGTGTTCCCAAACCCGGGTGGCTCAAATTCGGCTTTCCGCTCATGTATCAAACAGATGCACTCGAGATCCTTGGGATTCTCACCCGTCTTGGTTACAAGGACCAACGCATGAACGAGGCTGTTGACCTTGTAGTATCAAAACAGAATGACCAGGGACGATGGATTCTTGAAAACACCTTCAACGGACGATACCAAGTCACCATAGAACAAAAAGGCAAACCGAGTAAATGGATCACCCTGCATGCTCTTTGCATGCTCAAACGATTTTACAGCACTGAAAAGAAAAGGAACAGGACGATGGAAGACTAATCGTTGATTATCCTTTGGTTTTCTATATCGCGTATGGTGTTGTCGAGGGGCTCTTATCCAGGTTGATCCAGGGGACGATTGTGAAAAAACGCCCGATGATAATTTTCGGGATCATCTCGAGTTGTGGGAATTTCACACCAATCCAATCATCCCAGTAATTACTGCTCCATCGAGAAAAAAACGTTGAATCAAAGAAAGCATGGACCTTATTGTCGATAAAGTTGTTATGGAAAATCAAATTGTTCTTATCCGCAAGATGGTCAAGGTAAATCCCTCGTTCAGTGTTTAATGCGATTTGATTGTTTTGGATGTTATTCAGATTGCAATACGACCCCAGGCACACCCCATACTTATTGTTCGTGATATAATTCCGGTTGATGTCATTATCCGATGATGATTCAAGAAGGATTCCTTGGACGTTATCAGAGATACTGTTATCCTCAATAATATTGGAGTCCGAAGTGACTAAGTACATTGCATAGGTGCACCCGGTGCAGGTGTTCTTCGCAATCCTGTTTGATGTGGAGTCCCAGAGATGAATGCCTTCAGCATTCTCTTTCATGATGTTTCCTGTGATCGTGTTCCCATTGGACCGAATATAGAGTCCTGCATCCTGTTCATAAATACCGCTGTTCTGTAACGTAAATCCTCTGAGAAAGACATTATCCGACGTAATGCTTACCACCTTACCCACTGATGACCCGTCGATAATCGTCGTGTTACAGTCCTCTCCGATCAGGCTGATTTTCTTAGATAGCGTGAGATGTTCTTTGTAAAGTCCACTACAGACAAAGACGGTCTCCCCCACAGTTGTCAGATTGATTGCTTCTGCGATGTTATCATCAGTACAATACGTCATCGGGCTTGTTCCGTACTGAGCACCGAGCCAGGGGGAGTAATCAACAGAACCGACAATAGGATATTCAATCTGCAGCGATCCCCACCAGTTCAGACGAGCGTTTAGCAAGGTAGGTGCTTCCCATACCACCCCACCAGCATTGTCCAGCAAGCTGTTGTGGGTCATTTGAGTCCCTGTTGGATACGCAGTGCTACTCCCATAATACCCCGCTCTTCCCCAGAAGCCCATGTCACAATCCTCGATGTGGTTTCCACAGATGATCGTGTTCTTCACAAGCCCTGAGAGACGAATGCCAAAGCTTGTTGGGCTTGATGAGACTCCATTGATGATGTTATCACAAATGACCGCATTTGCTATCTCCCCGCCAGTACCATCCCCCCAGGCGAAATTGTCAAGAGCGATTCCCCGTCTCCACTGTTTCACATTATTAATGGTATTATCTGTGATGACGATATGGCTGTATCCCCCTGTGTCTGTCACACCGGTGCATCCATAGTAGGCGCTAGAAAATCCAATCGCAGTGACCTTATTGTAGGTTGATCCTCCAGGGTTAATCCCAGTCCCGACATTAATAGTATTATTGCTGACTTTCTGCAATGTGGTAATGTCAGTTCCCTTATACGTCATGTAATAGATAGAGTCAATCCCCCAGCAGCCTGCATCAAGGTTATTATGACTCAGATCTGTAGACCCAGTCGTATTCTCAATAACGATGTTATTACAACCAGTTTGCGTGACATAGTTATGAGTAAAAATAATGTTTTCTTTACCCCCGCTCACCGCGTAGAATCCATAATCATAATCGTCATCTGGATCGTTTGTCCCGATGATTTTATTCGAGGTGATAGTATAGCTCACACCAGCGGTGCCTGCGCATGCGGTGATTCCCATGTTGAGTTTGTTATCCCCAGCTCCGTACCCGGTCGGGCCACCAGCGTTCCGGATAGTAAATCCAGAAAAGGTGACATCTCCGTTTGCCGTTATTTTCACTAACCCAGTTGATAGCAGGGTTGCCCTGCCGCCATCGATGATAGTGTTGGTCCATCCGGTTCCCTGGATTACGAGGGCTTTATCGATAGTGATCTGGTTCTCGAAGTACGTTCCAGGGTAGACAATGATGGAATCTCCGTTGCTGGCTGCATTGATGGCGCTTTGTATCGTGCTAAAGTTACTTGGCCCACTCCCTCCGACATACCATTTGTTTCCTCTCAAGATTTGTTCATTATACTGGAATGAATCCTGGTTAGATGATGCAACGGGAGTTACTAATGATGCCCCAGATAGTACCCCACCAAAAAGTAGAAGGCATGCAGTGAATAATTTTACGTATATGAGTAAAATTCCTTTTTTCAAATATATTCCTCCTTGTTAGACGAGAGGAAAACTTTCCTCCCCTGATAAATATCCTACAATAATAATAAGGTTCAACAATATAAATGTTACTTCTGGTATTTTATTATACAACAGGATAATTTTTACACTGTTTGCAGCGAAATGGAATCGTGATAGAAATGAAAAAAAGCGGCGGTGATATCTGATACGTTTCTATCTGGAGAGACAACAACTTTTCAAAGGTATCCTCAGACTTTTCTATTTAAACAAGAACGATTGATATAAAAAAACATCAAAGGAAGATATAAATATAAAAAACTGATTCTTTCACACGGATGCATATTTCGGATGGGTTGCGAGCCTTGGGCATATACAGGAAAGCAGTTATCGTTGTAGTGCTCCTGCCATTTCTCCTCATTGCTTTACACTGTGTTGAAGCAACCCCTGAAAAAAATCGTGCTGTTCTCTCCGATATTTCTTTTTGCAACCCTGTTCTTGTTGCAGGTGAGTTTTGCCACATTGATATAACGTTGACCACAGAACATGAAAAAATCTGTATCATTGCTTTTAATGGAGCAATCGAACCATTACCACACGATCGTTCCCAGAATAATTATTACCGATGGGAGTATGCAAATGGCAATTGGTCCGATCTCAGTGGTTATGATTCACTATTTATTGACCCTTTGAAGTGTTCAATACGAAACACTACTTATTCATTTTATATTAAAATTTCTAATAAGGTAACACCTGGTAGTTGGACGATTAAAGTACTTGTAGATTCTAAAGAGATATCGTCGACCTCTTTACAGGTAATCATCGGTAATCTCTGTCTGTTTTTTTCAACAATCGTAGGTGCTTTTGAACATTCTATAAAACAAAAAGAATTATTTTTTGATGAACAAACCAGATGTTGTGTCAAAGAAAAAAAATTAAAAGTGAGCGAGGAAACCATTGAGAAACTTGTTGATCATGTCCTGGAACGACAATCGACCGAACCAAAAGAAAAAGATTCTTGGACTGCTTGTCACGATATAATTTCTTTACAGGACAAATCGTTATGTTCAGAAGAACCACTCCGCTCAGCAACCGCGCAATATCACCGCAGTAAACTCCGGGAGATCACATATAAAAAAACTTGGGGGAAGGATAATGGTTTTTATGGAAAAAAATCAGAAAGTCCGAAGAGATTTTTTATCATTGTATTGCTTTTCCTTCTGGTCTCTACTTCACTGTTACCCCTGGTTGCTTTAACAGGAAAAAATTTAGACTCTAATGAAATTATTATTATCAATATTCAAAGCTATCCAATTGTTGGCGGAAAATGGTCTGTTTTGTTTACAACCAAAGGTCAAGCGGATTTGACAATATCTGCTGTTAATGGCACCACTTGGAGCGACACTGATCAGAACCAGGATTTAAAGTTTCTGCATTGTCTAAAGGGAGATGAGACGTTAAAGTATCAATGGATTAACAATTCTGTTTTCATCCCTGATTTTTCTTCAAACATCACCTGCTCTGAGGTTTCCGAGGTTCTCACTGCTGGTATCCACACATTAAAGTTTCAGTTTGGAAACGATGTTGTCTATGCACATAATCTTGCGTTCGAGAACTGGTTACAGACCAGCACTGATGATTTTAACAATGGGACAAAAACAAACATTAATGTAAGCAATGGTTCTTTTCATCTACAAGAAACATTCTATCTTCGGAACTTCAGCCTAATTGATGATGAGGGATTTGAAGGAAGTTGGCCGCCTTCTGGTTGGTCTGAATCTCCAGCAGGGAGCAATTGGAACGCAGAAAACTATGAGCAGTATGAAGGCTCCTTCTCAGCAGATTTTGATGGAGTTGGTGGCTCGGGTGGGGCTTCAGGAAATTTACTTTCTCCTTCTATGAATTGCTCGGGTTCTAATGTCACTGCTATTTATGTAAAATTTTGGGCTTTTGAGGATTCTGCTGATGATGGGGAATATTATTTGGATTATTATGATGGAACAAGCTGGGATGAAATCACAAGATTAGATAATTTCGGTAGTGGTGGTTGGGCTCAGTATTCACAAAAGCTCACGGATTCGCAATATTTTAAAACAAATTTTCAGATAAGATGGAGGGTGGTCGGACTTAATAATAACGAGCATGTCTATGTCGATTTGGTTAATGTGACCGTGGAGAGAAACGAGAGTGGATATTATACAACTGGTGCTCTTATCTCGCAAGCTCATGATACGACGAGGAACGCACCTGATTACAGCACTATTTTTGTCAGCAATATTACCCCTTCGAGCACAACCATAACCACTTGGGTCAGATCTGCTGAAACAGAAGTAGATCTTTCCTCAGCCACCTGGTTTTCAACCCTCTTTGAGCTTTCTGATCAACGATGGATTCAATGGAGGATTAACCTCACAGGAAATTCTTATACCACTGCTACGGTTCATGAGGTCAATTTAACATGGATCTATGACAATGAAGATCCGATTTCGTCGGTTACCTCGCTTTTCCCTTATTGGCAGACGACCTCATCATTTGAGGTATTCGCAAGTGCATTGGATAATGGGACAGGAATCAAAGAGGTAGCTTTATTTTACAATTATAGTGCAAATAATAACTCAGGTTGGACCGGATGGACACTATACGGTACTAACGATACAACAAGTCCGTATAACTGGTCTTTTAATTCACCACAAGGAGATGGATATTATCGATTTTATAGCAGGACAACTGATAGAGAGTTAAACATTGAAGATCCTCCAAACTCACCAGGTTATGATACTTTTTGTGGTGTTGACACAGTAAAGCCTACTTCGCAATTAGAGGATATTGCTCCGTATTGGTATAATGAACCTGATAGAGACGTCATCATCAATTGTTCAACCGCAAGTGATTCCGGTAGCGGTCTAAAAAACATAGCACTCTATTATCGATATCGTTTTGACAACGATTCTGAGTGGGGATCCTGGTTGTATTTTGAATCCGATGAAACTCTTCCATGGTCCTGGTTCTTTAACTTTCCAAAGGCCAAGGGTGTTTACCAATTCTATAGTATCGCAATTGATAACGCTGGTAACACGGAAGACCCTCCGACGTCCCCTGATAATGACACTGAATGCGGGTATAATACCACGAAACCTTATTCTGAAGTCGATGATATCAGCCCGTATTGGCATGGCTCTTCCCCTCTGATAATCACAGGACAGGCTACTGATTTCAACGGCAGCGGTTTACATAATGTAACGTTGTACTATTATTACAGCCTTGATAACAATAGTTGGTCGAGCCAAAATCGTTTTGGAACACATAGTGACCCATGGAACTCAATTTCATGGTCTTTTACTTTTCCAAACGGAAGTGGATACTATCGATTCTTTAGTGTAGCAATTGACAATGATAGCAGTGTCGAATATTACACGGGTAACGATACTGCCTGTGGTTATGACATTGTAAAACCTTCTTCCACAGTCGATGTAATCACACCCTATTGGTATGGTCCTACGGGAAATCCACTCCTGATTACGGTGACCACAGTCAGCGACCAATTCAGTGGGATAAAAAATATCACTCTGTACTATCGATGGAGAGCAAATAATTTATCTGGATGGAATTCATGGGGATCTTTTGAGACAGATGATGATTCTCCCTGGAGTTGGAGCTTTAATTTTCCCAGCGGGGCAGGCCATTACCAGTTCTATAGTAGAGGATATGACCAAGTGGGAAACCTAGAGGATTCTCCTTCGTCACCAGAATATGATGCTCAAGGGGGATACGATACTTCGAAACCCTCCTCTAAAGTTGATGATATCTCACCATATAATATCACGATGTCTCCTTTCATTTTAACTGCAACTGCTAGTGACGATACAAACAATGTGACACTCTGGTATTATTATTCTTCCACCAATTCATCTTGGTGGCATCCTTCTTGGTTATATAGAAAGCGGTTAACAATAAGTGGAAAAAATGGTGGCTATCAAATGAAAATCGTCATTGGAAATACAAGTGGTGGTAATCTTACGTGCAATGGTCATGCTCAAAGTGATTTTGACGATATCCGTTTCGTTAGTTATTCGGATAATACGACGCAACTTTCCTACTGGCTTCGGAATTATACAGTGGATACTCAAGGTACATTTTGGTTTAACAATTCACTTAATGATACCTACATCTGGATGTACTATGGAAACAGTAATGCATCTACCACAGGCAATGGGACAAATACGTTTTATTTCTTCGATGACTTCTCAAATGGGCTAAGCAAATGGACGATGGATTCATGGAACACTGATTCTATTTATATTAACCAGAGCCAGGGGAATTCGGCCCCCGCTTTACGACATAACCCTGATTCTTCAATACCTGCAAATAGAACGTATTACGACACAAGAATTCGAACATCGAGTTACCGGATGCAAACAGGGACTTTAGAATATGATGTGCATTTGGCTGGAACTCCGAGAATTATTCATCAATTCGGTTGGCGGATGAATGCATTGTCTTGGACAAATGGATACGCTTGGCGACTACAGACTGCAAACGGAGATGGTGGATTTTTCGAATTTTCAGCACCAACAACCTGGACCTCGATAGGAACTACTTTTCCAGATGCATCCGTCAATACATGGTATCATGTTCAGGTGAATATCTCAGGGTCCAATTATGCAGCAATTGTAAATCCTTCCTGCGGTGGTGCGACGACACGGTCCGTATCAGATTCAACAAAGCTGACCGCCGATTATTTAATATCGCATGTCCACGGTGTCAGTCTAGGTACGACGAGTTATGTACTTGTTGATAATGTGTTTGTAAGGAAATACCAAGCTACGCCACCAGTGTGGGGTAGCTTTGGTAGTGAAGAAACCGGATATATCGAATGGATCAATATCAGTAATCCGGATAGTGACAGCCCTTGGAATTGGAATTTTAACTTCCCTAATGGATATGGTTATTATTGGTTCTTTTCTATCGCGATTGACACTGATGGAAATCAAGAGGACAAGCCAAATTCATTTGATGCAACGTGTCGTTATGCAAGTCCAGCAGCTCCCGTGATTAATAGCTATGACCTACGTAATAGCAGTGGATCAAAATTAAATAATGTAACCGGTCTGCTTGATGTTGATTCAGAATATTACTTTACGATAAATGTCACATCTACATATGGATGGATTTTTCTTGATTATATTGATATAAAAGCATGGTATGACCAGGGGACTGAGAGCTCTACTTACAATCAAACGCTAGGTGGGAACCTCAATATGTTTCTTCGCTATGAAAATGTTTCTGGGGTTGCCAATTTTTTACTTCTTTGGCCTGACGATGAAGTGCAACTTATTAGCAGTAATTGTACCCAAACCATCATTGATACTTACACAAGAATTATTACTATAAGCTTTAAACCTTTAAGTCAAACCAGATGGGCATGTAGTAATCAGACCTGGAATCTCACTCAAAATATTACTAATGATCCCTTTTCATGGAACTTTAACATCACCGCTACAGATGCATCTGGTTTAACGTCATGGGTAAACGATGAATACGGTGTCTACAAATTTGCGACTATCTTGCCAGATCAAAATTGGGTGGATGTCGAAGCTCCACCCGGATTTACTGCGTCATCCAATGTTGTAAATGTCACCTATTCATCTAATTACGATTTTAATATAAGTGTTTATTTTGAAGAAAATCTCACGAATGTGACCTCAGGTGAAATTATCCCTATCGCAAATAACGTATATATTTGTGCAGATGCGGATCTTACTGATGATATCACGACTGATATTATGTTTAATGGGATTGGTCAATTGTACGCAGTTGATATCATTAACTCTTCTGGAGTCTTTCATAAGAATAACTCGAGTCAATATGTACAAGTTCAGTTCAATGTCTATATCCCCTTTGGCACGATTCATGGTGAATATTCTGCTCATGTCGCCACGAAGATAAAACAGAAAGAAGAATAAGAAGGTGTAGTGAAATTTCGACCCAAAGTTTTATATGATAGACATTGAATTAGTGCATTGCACTCTGACATACAATTCAGCAGTTTAACCTAGCATAAAAGGTATTGAGGGTTTGAAGGATGGGAAAGCAGAACCTCTATTCAGTTCTCATAGTGGTATTGTTACTCCTCTCGTTATTCACTGGAATGTTCTGCCTTCAACCATTTCTTATTAAAAATGTGAGAGCAAACCCTGGGGATGTCAGTGAGCATTGGTATAATGAGACGACGTTAAACGTTACCATTCTTTATCGAGAACCACGATTTAATTGGTATGATTTTCAGTACAACGATTCAGGAACATGGGTTTCTCGGCTTAATACACAGAGCGATGTGAATGAGAGCGCAGAGTACAGATTTGTCGTTAACGTGAGTGCTGATAACGGGTGGGAGAATATCTCCTATATCAATATCACTGCCTGGTATGATCAGGGAACTGAGAGCTCTACTTATAATCAGACCTTAGGGGGGAACTTCAATTTATTTTTCGAATACGAAAATCTGACTGGGACTGCGAACTGGAGTATGCGTTGGCCGACTGGGGGTGAGGTGACCAATGCTCAGTTTTCAGAGTCAGTGGTAAATGACCCTGTTGGAAGTCCTCGATTCACTGATTGTCATAATCTGACGTTTTCGTTTGTTCCTGGGTATCAATTCCGGTATGCGCCAGGAGATGGGAGCTGGAACACAACTGAGAATGCGACCAATGATCTTGAGTCCTGGAACTTTAGGATTTATGCATCAAACGCACAAGGGTATGTCTCCTGGGTTCAGGATGAATTTGGGATTTTTTCCTATACAGAGATTATGAGTGCAGGATGGCCAGAGATCTTTGGGTACCCTGGGGAAAATGCGACTGCGGAGACGAACATTACTCTATTGACACGCTCGAATGGGAACTATACTCTTTCAGTTGACGTCGGGAACCTAACGCATAATACGCATCCTACCGCGAATATGTCCCGTACATTGATATGGTTGCGAGGAGGCGATCTTGATGTCTCAAGTAATTTCACCGGTGCTTCCGACCTTCTCTATTTCTATGGATCTCCGATCGCCTATCATCTTGCTGAAGCGAATGGGACAAGTCTTACGACTAGTGATGTTGAGTATAAATGCAACATCCCTCTTGGGCAGACCGCGGGAGAATATACCGCTCCTATAAGTTATCATCTCAAAACGACATAGGAATAATTTACGCTCGGTTATTACCTGATTTTTTTTTATTGGTGTATTGTTGTGTAACAATCTGTTTTTGGACGTATTGTGTTTATCCTGGTGTGTTCTTTTTTCCTGAGTTTTCATCTGTTGTGGCGGTATTGCAGAGTGACGTTTTAACGAATAACCTTTAAATACCGTGCCTGTCAAAAGCATACCTGACATGTGTTAACATGTTGGTAATTAACTCGAGATGAACTGGATGAAGGTGGAAAAAATGAAGATGGAACGAAAGAACAAGATATTTTCTGCTTCGATAGGAGCAATGATAATCATATCTTTGGTAGTAAATGTCTTTCTTTTTGGACCAATCGTCAGAATAGGGAAAGCTGATCCTGGTGATATCCCTGACTATTGGCACAATTCCACAACCTTAAATGTCACGGTCCTTCATTTTGAACCAAGAATCCTTTGGTATGATTTCCAGTACAATGACTCCGGTACCTGGGTCTCACGACTCAACGCACAAAGCGATGTCAACGACAGTGCGGAATACCGATTCATTGTCAATATCAGTAGCGACCAAGGATGGGACGATATTGAATATGTGAACATCACCGCCTGGTACGACCAGGGAAACGAGAGCAGCACCTACAACCAAACACAGGGAGGAAACTGGAACCTCTACCTCCAATACGAAAACACCACCGGCACTGCTGTCTGGAGAATGCTCTGGCCTCATGGAGGGGAATTCACTGAAGGAACCTATGTTGATAACGTCGAATTTGACCCGTATGGTAGTCCTGGTTTTACCGAATGTCATAACCTGTCTTTTCCAATAATCCCCAGTTACCAAGTACGATATGCTCCTGGTGATGGAACATGGAATACGACATACAATGCGACCGACGATGTCGAATCCTGGAACTTTTTACTTCAAGTTACTGATAGTGGAGAAGATACGACAGATCCCATTATGATTTGGATCACTGACGAGTTCGGAATCTACTCCTACAGTGAGATTGTGACTGCCGGATGGCCGACCATTATCGGTCACCCTGGAGAAAATGCTACTGCACTAAGCAATATCACCCTTACCACCCGATCAAATGGGAACTATTCTCTATCGACCGATGTTGAGAATTTAACACATAAGACCTATATTGGCCCGGGAGATACCATTTCACGTGACCGGATTTGGGTCCGTGGAGGAGACCTTGATACCTTTGGTAATTTCACAGCTCTCAGCGGCGAGATCTATTTCTATGGTGCCCTCGGGACGTATCATCTCGCGCAAGCCAATGGTACATTATTAACAACCGATGATGTCGAATATAAGTGTGACATTCCTCTGGGTCAGATGGCTGGAGATTATAACGCAACAATCCGATATCATCTGATGACGACATAGTTCTCAGAACAATCCCATTTTTTCTTTTTTCTGGCTATCTAATAGTTATTAGACAAAATCCTTAATGATTTTTTTCTATCTCCTCTGATTCTCATATCCTCTTTTCAAAGAAAACTTTTAATAGACGAATAAAGATAAGAATTACAGATGGGTAACTGCACAATCTAAGAAAATTACAGGAGAGAGGTGAGTGGGAACACAAACAAAGAAATACTACATTATTTTTTTTATATCTGTACTTGTGTTCTGCACGATTCTACCAACCAATTCCACAGCACAAAACATGTCTTTTTCGATAAGCATGCTTCACGGAGAAAAGCAAACTCATTTCGATAAACCGGTCCTTGTCGCAGGGATCTGGCATTATTTGAACATAACACTTGATAGGACAGTCGATGAGCTGACACTACGATTTTATAAAGGACCTACACCTCCGACCGGGAATAAAAACGAGACGAATTATTACGAATGGCAGTATGATAGCACAAATCTTTTTCCTTGGAACGATTTCAGTGGATATGGCACTAAATATATACGACAAGAATTGTGTACACAAACGGATACTCTGTATAGTTTTTGTATTGGGATAAAAGATTTCATGCCAAATATCGTTGGCTACTTTGAAAACTGGACTATCGAAGTATCACTTGGAGAAACAATCCTGGAATCGGAGAGCATCGTCGTCGAAAAACCAAAAACTGGGGTATCGCTGAGCAAACCATCCTCTATAATATTTCACGTTGATCCGTTCACCATCATGGATGCCCAAGGCGATAATTTCTTCAAGATAGGCAATATTGGAAACATCCCGCTTTCCGTGTATTTTGACACTGAAAAATACGTAACCGTCGAAATTTCAGATGTAAATAAAATGTTCTTACCTGGTGAGACCATCACTCATTACGTCACCGTCCATTCAAAAAGCTGGCCGCCTGGATTTAAAAATATAGTCATCGAATTGAATGGTTCTTATCCTCAATCCTATTTCATCGATACGAACGCTACCGTCACCCTGTACACATCCTTTGTTATCGATGTACCACAACTGGTTATCTATGTGGGACATAGCAATTACAGGATTGATGAAATCCAAGGGACAGGAATCACATTTCAATACATCGAAAAATTAAACATGCGGGAAGGAGAGATTCGAGACATCACCGCCTATGTCTCAGGCAACGGGGCAGTCACGGTTGAGATTTGGGCAGATGAACAGAACCTTAGTGCATTAAAACTGTACGATGGCACTACAGAAACAACCTCCCCTCTTTCCTTTACATCGACGAATACCTCAGAGCGAGAACTCATTGTGTCCGTGAAAGCACTTAGCGAAGGAAGGATAGGAATTCTCACCTATCGAGTAACGGGTAATGGTGTTACGAAGACCTACACCACTCAGGTCACGATCGGACCACCGGCATCCTCTGGAGGAGAACCGGCGAGTCCTACCTCGATAATGCAGATAGTTGTTATCATCATCGTTCTACTTGTTGTCATCTACATGATCGTAACCTATATCAGAAACAAGAAGAGGTAACAGGGGAACAATGAGGAAAACCAAGGGAACCTTTCTGATTTTTTTTACAGCTCTCCTCGGCAGTCTCCTTCTTTTCTCGTCTGGAGTATTCGCTGGTCAAGCAGGCGTAGGAGTCATCAACGTTCCACCGAAATACGGCTATATCCGAATCGAAGAACAGGACAGTTACATCAGAGTCTACCTTAATATCTCTGATTATAACTCCTGGGCTGATATCAATAATGTCACGGTGACCCTTGATAATTATGGAACGACGATATCTACATTTATATATGAACAATACCTAAGTTTGGATTCCTTTTTTGAAATAAATGAATTCAGTGAAACACCAGATCATATGCACCTATTAGACAAAGAAAAATGCTTCTTTGAAAAATCATCAAACAAAGAAACCATTGATGAACGGTGCGACATTTCCATACGATTTGTTTTTAAAAAAACGTATTTTACCGGCCTAACCATCGTTATCAATGATAGAACAGGTTCCTCCCCTGCAGAAGCATATATCTCCTACAACACGGAAGAATCGATGAGAAGCGGCACCATCATCGTCATCCCCTGGATAGGGATGCGCATTACCGTGACCATCCCTCCGTATCTTCTTGATATCATTGCCATCATTGTCGGGCTTATTGGTATCCTCTACTATCTTAAAAAAACAGGCATCTGGGAAAAAAGGAGAGGAGGATATGAAAAAACTAGTTAAAGACGCCTGGCTGTTTCCGAACTGTTTTCTTCTCTTTTTTTCTTTGTTTCTCCTGGTAAAGTTCCTCTTTATTTTCTTCTTCCAAGCTGCCTATGAACCGACCTTTCTTTTCCATTTCACTCCCCTCTACCTCTTATCAGGAATAAGTAACATACAGCTGTTATCTCTCTCTCTGCTCCTCCTGGTCGTGGATCTTTACCTGCATCTTCGTATAAGCAAACGCCGTTTACTGTTTTCCTTTCTTCCGACCTCAGTGATGATCGCCGGTATGGGGGTTACCATCATGTACAGTTCCTTAGATATTGCTTATATTTTCCATTATTTCGTATTTGGATGTCTTCTGATCGTAGTCCTTATCGATTATCAGTATCTGTTAAAAGGGATAGAACCCTTGGCGGTATCCCCTAAAAAAGAAACAGTACTTTTAAGGAAAATTCAACAGAAACCTGCTCACCAGAGAAAACCACTCTTCACACGGTCTGCAAAGCACACACAACAGCAACCTGTTATGACCGTCCTGCCCGAAAGTATCATTGAGCTGAAGAACGTATCAGATACGATTCTTCAAAAGATGCAACTGATCATCGATGACCTTGGAAAAAAAACCTTGCAAATCGAACGATTGGAACAAAAATTTGAAGAACAAAAGAAATTTGATTACCATCAAAAAATCGAATCGAATCACAGCGATTTCCAGGTGACCTTCCCACAAGAAACACAAGAAAGAGACCGGCATCCTGTCCAAGATATTTCGACAGAAGAAGAAATACTTTTAAAGGAAAAAATAGAAAATCATCTTGTCATTGATGAACTAAATGATATTGCTGCGGTCGTCCAGAGGGGCATTTTTAAAGAAGTGAGTAACTCCTTTGCTGGTTTTCTTGGGTATGAACGAACAGAACTGTTGCAGAAAAATTTCTTTATTTTTATCGCTCCACGTGGGTATGATGATGCAAGAAAATACTACCTTAATCGATTAAAAGGCATTACATCAAATTCCTTTCGGACGATTCTGCTTACCAAGGCAAACACCGAGATGCTTGTGGAAATTACAGTGACATCAACGATTTATAAGGGTGACTCCGCTGAATTTCTCAGTATTAAAGTAGTAAACAACTCAATATAATGTGCACCATCCGCAACTCCTAAAAATACCTTTCATTTCCCTTTACATGCTTTAAACAACTGAACTTGAAGAATTTTTGTTGACCTTGAAAGGAGAAAATCACCTTTATTTAGCCATCGATTTGGGACCCAAATATTTAATTACTACTGAACTATAATATAAAATACTAAAATAGGGGGTTATCAATAAAATGAAGAAAATAGCAATTCTTGTTATTGTAGGAATAATACTAGGCAGTACCATTGGAGCTGTTGGAACACAAATCGACCGAAACACGCCTCAGTCATTATCAGATTATATCCAAACACCAACCTTCCAGATTACTCCAGTGAACAATGAAAGATTCGTTCTCATCCAACTCGAAGGAACGTCAACATTCCAGACAACAGCAGGTCAACCACAACTCCCAAAGATAGTTCGCACTCTTGAGCTTCCGTTTGGAGTAACTGATATTCGTGTCTCTGTTACACCTTCTGGTGTCACCACTTCGCACATCGACCAAGAGATAAAACCCGCTGTTCAAATGCTTCCACTTACCTCAGAATATCAAAATGCAGCATCCTTCTCAACATTGAAAGATGAGCAAGTCTATGCAATGACAACACCCTACCCTGAGACGTGGTTTATAACATCAACCGGGGTTGGTTTGAATAAAGACCACCAACATGTCACGTTCGTCACCATTCATTATTACCCCATTCGATATACACCAGCAACAGGTACTCTTCATATCGCCACAGACGCGGACATTTCCATTACCTACTTAGAACCCAGGAATACTCCACTCCCAATTACGTCAGAATATAATCTTGTGATCATCGCTCCGAAATCTTTCGAAAACGCTCTTCAACCACTCATCGAGCATAAAACCAATCATGGTATGCTTACGACCTTGAAAACAACAGAGGACATCTATACTCAGTTTGATGGTGTTGACAAACCAGAGAAGATTAAATATTTTATTAAATACGCGATAGAGACCTGGGGTGTTGAATATGTCCTCCTTGTCGGTGGACTGAAAAATATGGTTTTTGCAAAACCACGGGATAACGCAAACGAAGGGAGCAAAGGATGGCATGTGCCGGTTCGGTATACGAATCTTTATGATAACCCTAAATTTCCCTTAGCCTCAGAAAGCACTCTCTTTGACCCGGGTGTTCTGTCTGATTTATATTATGCTGACATTTATGAGGATGGAGGAAATTTCTCCAGTTGGGATACCAATGGTGATGGAATCTTTGCTGCTTGGGGCAAACCTGGGGTTGAAAACGATACAGGACTTGATCTGTATCCTGATGTTGCTGTCGGCAGGCTTGCCTGTGTGAGCGTTTCTGAGGTTCGTACCGTTGTTAAGAAAATCATCACTTACGAGACAACCACCTATGGGGAAGCATGGTTTAAGAAATATGTCGCTATCAGTGGTGATGGGTTCCTTGACCAAGAAGATTTAAACTTCCAATGGGACACGACCGGTCTTCCTACAGGTATGTACACGATTTATGCCCAGAGCAGTAATCCCTCTGCAGAGTATGGACCCATTGAGATGATCAATGTCACGGTTGATAAAGCCAAAGAAACGAACATCACGTTCAACCATGATGATCATCTACGTATCAACGGATATCCTGGTCTACCCATGGCAGAGATCGTCACTGTATCAGAAGGGAACATACTTGGTAACACAGATTTTACCTATCTTCCTGCGGACAACGAAGCGTATTGTAACGAGTTCTTCTTCTGGGCAAATGTAAGTTATCTTTCCGGTGTTCTCACCATTCGAGGAAAAAGCTACGATCCGGTTCCCTATGGGAATCTCAGTAGTGTTCATCTCTGGATAAAAAATGATGCTGATGTTGTCGTTTTTGAAGACTGGCGAAATAACACCGAGATGTATTATGAGGGAGAATATACCACCGGTGAGAAAGTCTTACTTGGTCGCGGTGGTGCGATGTACTATATGCCTGAAGACTTTGAACGTGAAATCATCTGGACTTCCAATGGTAAATTAACTGGACAAGATGATGTTATTAATGTTTGGACGGAGGGAGCAGGTTTTGTGTTCATTTCAGGACATGGTAGTCCGAACGTCTGGGCGGATCATTACCCAGGTGTTCCAGGAAACCGCAAATATGGAAGTGTTACTGGTCTGGAAGTGACCACTATCCGTCCGTATCCACCATTCTTCAAGTTTCCCCTTTATCCTATGGATACCATACGCAACGAAGAAAAACTCCCTATTGCAGTAATTGGGGGATGCCATAACAGTCAGTTCAATGTTTCAATGATTTACGGGCTCCTTGATGGGATGATTTACTTCTTACCAAGCTTTCCGAAATTACACATGTGGTGTTATGGGACTATGGTGCCTGAGACCTTTAGCTGGCGGCTTATTCGAAACCCCCATGGTGGTGCGATTGCGACCATTGGAAACACCGGTCTTGGTTATGGAATGCCAGGTGTTGATCTTACGACCGGTGGTGGTGATGGATGGATCACAATCGAATTCTTCAAACAGTATGGATCTGAGGGACTCGATATCCTCGGACAGACACACCAGCAGACAGTAACCAGCTATGTGAACACCTTTGACATGACTGATCTTGCAGCGGGTCATCCAAAATCTGTTCAGCAATGGGCTTTGCTTGGTGATCCGTCTTTGAAGATTGGTGGGTACCCATCATAAACACCCCTTTTTCTTCCTTTTAAAAAAAATCCTCATTAAAGGAAGAAATATCGACAATTAGTGAACTTCATATTAGAAATATATATAACCCCATTTGCCTATTACCTTGTGGAGGAATATAAAAAAATGAAGAACAAAAAAATCATACCACTAAGTATAGCAGGTATCATCCTTAGCGTATCGCTCTTATCTGGCTGTGTCGGACCATGGGCAGTCGATACCTATGGATGGGATCATATGAATGAAGAAGGAACCGCTGTCAGAATATGGGGACAACTCACCATCAGTGAAAGTGCTGACAACTGGGTCGAAAGCTTCGTGTGGGATACCGAGGCACATGACGACTGGCAGGATTACGCCTATTTCAGGGAAGCAGACAACCATGCAGGACTTGGACTTTTTTCCCTGAATATTTATGACCTGAGCCGAATCACCCCTATCCACTATCGTGCCGTCGGAGAATACACCAAAGGAAAAAGCCAATTCCGGTGGGGAGCAGATGTCACCATGATTCCAGGCGGCCCACGAGTCGCTACTGATAATGCTTCGGGCATCGGTTTGACACAAGCGACATTCAAAGGGAATCTCTGGCACATGGGCGGGGCTTCCTCATGCAGCGTGTATTTCCTGTATGGAACAGATATTAACGCATTAAACCAACAGACCACCCCAGAAACCATGACCAGTACAGGACTCTTCAGCGCCACTCTCAACAGTCTTGTCACAAATACCACCTATTACTACAAGGCCGTAGCTGAAAATGACGCAGATACCTGGTCAGGTGTCATCCTTCATGTCACACCAGGACAACCCATTCTTGTCACCAGACAAGCAGGAAGCATTGGGAAAGATCATGCGACCCTGAAAGGGGAACTCTGGAACACTGGTGGGACCACAAGCTGCAACGTCTGGTTCGTCTACAGCGATGTCGGCCCCAATCAACTGGACCAATCTACCACTCCTCAACTCATGAACGCAACCGGTCCGTTTCAAGCATACATCGATGGTCTGAAAACATCCACGAAATACTGGTACAGAGCTCTCGCAGATAATGGAGTCGCTCAGGGAGCAGGTGACATCTTTGAATTCACAACAACACCCACAGCACAATTAGTTGATTCTGAAGATCGTTCGCAACCATATGTACCTGACACACCAGAAATACATGAAAATCTTCGCTCAAGACTACCTACACGATTCATACAATTCCTTGAACACCATCCAATACTTCTCAAACTATTGCAGCAACCACGATTTCAACGACTACTGAACGCACTTGGATAAACCTCCACTCTTTTTTCTTTTCTTTTTAGAATAAAAAAGAACACAAGATTAGAAATTTCAAAAAAGCCCTAAACCATCCTCTATGAAATAAACGTAAAAATAAAAAAAAAATGCTTAAAATCACCAGTTCGTTCAATTTTAAGTAAACAACTCTTTTATATTTTAAAAAAAGTACTTTTCTATAAAGAGAAAATGAAAGGGATTTTACCTGAGCTTCATCCCGCATGAGAGGATGACTGAGTCATTGTTTTACTCTAGAATATGAAAATCCTTTTCGTTTCTCAAAAAAGAATAAAGAGAATAATGGAGGACCATACATGAAAAATAAAACAAGAAAATTTGGGGCTGTTGTGTTCTTTGCTGTACTCTTCGGAACACTCTTCTATGTTCCTGCAAGTTCAATGAAAGAAAACTCACCGTATATCCCCTATCAACTCAGACAAGACGGGGAATCTTACAACGATGTGTTCTGTGATTTGTGGCCATTGATACCTGATCGGAAATACATCCTTTTTAATGAACCTGCTCCGATGACAAAGAGCGATGAGAACCCAGATGCAGGGACAAAAAGAGATGCAGGGAAAGATTTTGTCCGTGCGACTCCCATCTATCCTGGAGAGCTTATTGATAATACCCCTGGACGAGGAAGAACCGGAGAACTATCGTCCTCCGATCAGCAGGACTGGTATTTCTTTTCCATCTGTGAGGGCCAGACTGTTGTTGTCACCCTTACTCCTCAAACAGGTTTTGATTTCGATCTTTATTTAATCGATGAAAATGAGGTTCAAATCGCCTCATCGACAAACGCAGGAAGCACCCCGGAGTCAATCACCACCATCGTAACCTATACGGGTTATCTCTACATTCAACTCCTCTACATAAGTGGCAGCGGCACCGGTGAATACGCATTTTCTGTCACGCTCACCACCCAAGATGATGCAAACAGCGGAAATGACGCATCAAACACCTTTGCATCTGCATTGCTCATCACCCCTGGTGATTACAACGGATATCTCGATATGAGCGATCCTTATGATTTCTATAAGTTCCAAGTTGAAACGGGAAAGGGTATTCACCTGTCCTTAGAAATGCAAGACACCGCCTACTTAACCGATTTTGACCTTGCGCTCTATTCACCAACAGGTGACTTGGTCTATGAGGAGAACCAATATTATGACGACGAATTACTCTATCCGGCTACTGAGACGGGAGAATGGAGGGTTCGGATAGATATATTCCCAGGATGGACCGATATACCAAACCCAACCGAATGGGAATATTACGCGTACGGTTCAGGAGCATATTCTCTGAGCTTAAGCATTCAAACCAGTGCTCCGACTCCCACAAAGATTCCACAGCCACAAATCAGCCCCATCGCAAAAACCTTCAAAGTAACAAACGATGCGACAAGCACCAAAGATGAATTTGGCTATCTTGCTGCAATTCCAGCAAGCAACTATCTCAAAGGGGAAACACGATTTGTCGCCCCTATAATCTACACAGGAGATGATACACCGACAAATTACTATGAAACCGATGAAGACCGCGGGACCGTTGATGACACGGCACAATATCTAATCGATGATTGGAACACCTATCTGGCAATGCATGGAAAAACATCCACCCCCTATGATATTCCTGTTGATCCAGTCGCTGCCGCTGCGGAAATCGCACAACAGAACTGGGGGTCTTCAGACCTCGCCGTCGTTGCCGTTGATGGAAGTGGATACAACGATGAGGTAAAAACACTATTGAAACGGACAAAGACCCTTACCAGAAATGTTGATATAGACGAGGTAGAAAATGATGACCCGAAACTCCAAGGTGAATTTGGATACATGCAGTTCATTGGGCCAAAATGGTGCGCCATAAGTGTCAATACGACAGGTATCGAAACAACAAGCGGCAGTGCCACTGGTGCTTTGCTCACCCAGGTGTTCCCGAAGTTTATCGATGTCGCTGCTGATGATTGGCCATCACCCTATGATGGACCAGGGTACGCCGGTGATATCTACTACCCTGTGACACGCATTGGTTTTTGGTCGGCTCTCTCAACACTCTCGAACTACTCCTATGACAAAATCACGGTAACAAAATATCAAGGGAATCGCTACCATTTCAACGTGAAAAATGAAGATTCTGTTCTTACCGCGAAGTTGGTGACGACAGAAGCATCAGACCTTCTTGTTTTCCTTGTCGACCCTGCGGGCCATATCCGTGCCCCTGATATGCCTATTTGGAACGGACCTGTCAATCCGATCCATGTCTGGAATGGACTTGAAAACCCAACGGTGAACCCCTGGCGATGCTGGAACCCAGAGCCCCATACAGAAGTAACAGCTGAAGTAATGCATCCTGAGAAAGGCTGGTGGACCGTCATCGTTGTCCCACGATACGGCGTTGGTGCATCAAAAATCAGTTACACCGTCACCGTTGATCAACGGATCGTCAATACAAAACGGGCGGATGCCGAAGTATCAGCAGCGAATGCCGCTGTCATCGCATCATTAAATCACGCGCCTCTCTTATATGTCTTGGAGGATACCATTCCTTCTTCTACCTCGGCTGCCTTGACAGCACTTGGAGTAAACAAAGTCATCTTCGTTGAAAGAGGAGACATCGGTTCAGTCAGTTTCCCTTCGGGGATTAGTTTGGAAGCTGATTTAACTACCATGGAACAGATCGTCGACCATATCAAAAGCTATGATTCTTCAGAAAATTTCATCACCATTACCTCCCTGAAAACCGGCGATGGATTCTTTGCTCCTGCTGCGTATCTCGCAGCATACCATGGATCACCAGTCCTCCGCATCGAGGATGCCCCTGGTAACCCAGCTGCGATGGCAGATCGTATTGAGACCTGGAGGCTCTGGGAGGGTGACTACTACCATGGGTCCCGTGCTCCCGGGCATCTCCCTGAAGCAGAAGAACCTGTCACTCAAGGATTCATACCACTCTTAAAAGCGCTGTTCAATTTCTTAAAAACAAAGGATCCCGAAGGCTTACCACCTATTGGACTTGACGCTGATCGGTACTGGCGTGCAGAGATGTACAACGAAACCTATGAATGGATAGCAAGCAACGGTCTTGATCTCGAGGGACAAGAAGCCTATTGTTTCGTTGCACCGAGAACTGACATCTACCTGCCTTTACACTCAGTGATGATAGGAAATAAATCCTACGCGGGTCATATCCCGGGTGACACACCTGCGTACTCCTCTGCGATTATCGTTCGTAGCGTTCTGTATCCTGCGCTTATCTTCGCAAACCCAAATCGGAACACGACGACCGCCCAATTGATGAATTACCCGGATGGTGAAACATGGACGTATAACAATGGAGATAGCGATACCACCTATTCAAGTCGCACAATAAAACAAACGTTCAGTTCTCATCTTCGCACCTTCGATGGTCATTGCCTCTGGGATGCTCACATACAACGAATGAACGAAGGCGTCAGCGTTTTCTATTACACAGGTCATGGAACTGGAGGCAGTGGCATCTCTGCTCAATATTACCAGACGGAGCATTGTAACTACCCAGAGCAGACCTGGTGGGACGCCTGGCGTGGATACAGCGCATTTGATGTCTGGCGTATGCCACGAAGCAATGGACTAAGCTGGTACAACCCAGAACCTCCCTCGTTGTATGATATCATCCAATATGACCACGTGGATGACCTAACGGAAAATCTGAGGAGTTGCGCGGTGTTTTATCAATCCTGTTCCACCGGTGACGGATACGGTCCATTGGTTTACCTTGATCATGGAGCCGTGTTGTGGTACGGGAATGCCGGATCTGGTCTTCGCCCTGAAGCCGATCTCATGGATGACATGTTTTTCATCAGTACTATGATGCATGGTGAAAACGTTGGTCAGGCGTACTCAAAAGAGGTCTGGCTCCATTATCGAGATTTCACCACTCTTCATCCGCTCTCGATGTACGGGCCATCGACACAGGAAGTCACCACGGTCCAATGTATTTATGGAGATCCAACCTTGGTTCTCTTCAGTCCAGAGTGGAGCAATCCAACACCTGTTGACCCATAATCTCCCCTCTCTTTTTTTTTTAAAAAAAATATGCTATCTTTTTTTGTTTTAAAATTCAAAACAAACAGGATGATTTAAATGTACGGTTTATATTTAAAGGAAAATTACTTGAACCGAGATTAAATACTAAACCGTAGAAATATAGAAATTTGTTATAAAGGATTATAAGAATTATATCACAGGGGTCAATATGAACAAAGACGAATGTTGTCCAAAGTTCGATCCTACTCCGTGGGACGGAAAACTGTTTGAATGGAACCGGAAGAAATTCATCAAGGAGAATGTTGCGACGTTCCTGCACATGCCATTGAATTTCGGCGGTGTCATGAAGAGGCTGGATGAAAAAGTACGGAATGCCTCAGCGACCACCCCTGACTATGTTTGTTTATCAGACCATACGTCGAAGTGGAACATGGATGTGTATCTCGCGGTCGACAAGGAGATTCCTGGTGCCAAGAACGCAACCTTAAGTGGTAAATTCCTCAGCAGGGTGTATGAAGGTCCTTTCCAGGATACCGGGAAATGGTGTAAGGATTTTGAACAGTTCGCAACAAGCAAAGGTGTGAAGATTACTAAATGGTACATGTGGTATACCACCTGTCCGAAATGTGCGAAAAAATATGGGAAAAATTACGTTGTGATTATCGCCCAGGTCACATAGAAACTGCTACTGGGAAATTCTATGATGCCCAAGGTCATTATTCATAACTCCATTAGCCTTGATGGTTCTCTTACGCATTTTGATCCTAACATGGAACTGCATTATCAGATTGCCGGGTCCTTTAAACCAGATGTGCATTTGATAGGTTCACACACCATAGCAGCTGGCATTGAGAGGTATGAAGGGATCGTCCCATCAGAAAATCCCTCTGATTTCAAAAAACCACAGCGAAACGACGATCTTCCCCTCTGGGTAATCATTGATACTAAAGGAAAGTTACAAGGCCTCCTGCATACCTGTCGTCGCTTTGACCTGTGTCGAGACGTTGTCATGCTTGTGTCGAAGACGACCCCGCTGCGGTATCTCCAGTATCTTGATGAACGTCGCTTCCCATATCATTGCGTCGGACATGAATCAATCAATCTCGGTCGAGCGCTGGAGTTGTTATCCAAAGAATATCAAGCGAACACCATTCTGACTGATACGGGTAGAATCCTTGACAATCTGCTGATTAATCAAGGCCTGGTCGATGAGATAAGCCTGCTTGTCCACCCGGTTCTTGTGGGAAAAAATTCCTATAATATGTTTTCTGATATTGAAAAACACCATACTATTACTTTAGTGAAATGTCAACGATTGGAGAGACAATACATCTGGTTATTGTATAAAACAAGGAGAAAAAAATCCCCTCCTGCTTGATACAAGTGTTTTTTTGCTTTTTCTCTCTTATTGGCCTATTCTATCATTTAGTATTTTTTTTTATGTCGGCATGATTAAATAACAAAATAGTGATATTTTCTGGAATGAAGACGCTCTTATCAGTCCTTCTTCTTGGTGTACTCTCGATGCTTTTTGCAGAGGTTTTTTCTGGTGCATCCACGCTTTGGTTTATCGACCCCTGGGGTCTTTTTCTCACCTTTCCATTATACATGGGGCATGCGATGTTCTTCCTGAACCTCGCGTTCCTGTGGAAAAAGACCTCACCACGTCAGCTGTATTTCTTTGGGATGCTCTTTGGGTTGTATGAGGCGCTTATCACCAAGGTCCTCTGGTTTGGCTATCCGGCTTCTACCGGTCCTATGCTTGGTTATTTTTTTGGTGTTGCCTGGGGTGAGTTTCTCACCCTTGTGTTGTTCTACCACCCAATCATGTCGTTTCTCATCCCTTTCTTTGTCTACGAGCTACTCAGCAGGGATATCCTCCCAGGTCATGAACGGTTTTTACAAAAAAATTGGAAGACGCTGCTTTTTGCGGTCCTTTTGATAGTGATGGGAGCAAGCTTCCAGAGTAATGGCGCCACGTACGATGTGGTCAAATCGGTAGGTTCCATGGGCGGAACACTGCTGATTATCTTTCTCTTACATGTTCTTTCTAAAGGAAAGAGTCTACAGTCACTTATTCTAGGCAAAAAAGGTTTGACCTGTGTCGTGGTATATCTTTTGGTTCTCTATGCTGTGACGACTCTGGTTATTTTCCCTGATCGTCTACCAAAAGCAGCGCTCCCCTATCTGTTGATTTTCGTCTGGTATCTCGTTGCTATCAGCCTGCTTTGGGTTGATCGATTCGCACCTACAGCAGTCGTATTCAGAAGCTCTTTCTTTTCTCAGAAAGAACTCGGGGTTTTTGCTGTCTTTACGGTAATCGTAACCTTCATCTGCAGTCTTGCCCAGCAGATAACGTATGGAGTCCTTCTTGCGATGTTTGTATCTTTAATCGGAGCGGGTGTGGTAATTTTCTCCTGGACTTTGATATCCTTAATGAAACATCGTATCTCTCAGGTATCATCATGAAACCTCAATGGTTTTATCCCTTCGTGAGGCATACGATGGCATATCGGATAATAGAACAATGATATGGAACAATGTTTCGGAAACCTCTAATGACCTCGAAGACATAATCTAATATTGGTGATAAAAAATGGAAATGACATTGGAACGAACAGATGCAGAAACGAACATAAAAAAAGAAATGAAACACTTCATGGCACTCACGGTGATGAGCATTGCCTTTGGTGGTATTGCGATGGCGTTGGCGATTTCGTCAATCACCGTTAACGGACTTGCATTGAAAACAGATGATTCAACCCAAGTATTAAACACAATCTCAAACATAGCGGTTAGCTTCGTTGTCGCAGGTCTTGGACTATGGTTTCTCATATCCACTGCAGAGGTCATGAGCAGATTTGACGAGATACAAGAGGAAAAAAATGAGGAACTGAAGTCTTCCCATGAGATGCTTACAACACGCATCATACAGCTGATTGGATTATATCGGGAGAAAAAACCACAGATAAAACGGATGATTCTTGTTAGTAAAATCGCAGGAATCTGCTTTTTTGCAAATGCACTTCTTCAATCTGTGAATCTGACTCTCACGTACACTACCGACATCCTTGCGTTATCCTCTGCGGTCGGTGGAATACTTGTGAGTGTTGTTATGGGGGCTATTGGTTTCATGCTTCCTTCTTCATTTAAGAAGCATGCAGTGTGCTGGGATGAAAGGATTCTAAAAAGTACTGAAGCAGAAAAGAAGATTGCATCATTCCTGGAGGAACCGTTGTGAACAATCGACGGACCCCGTATGAGATTTACTGGGAGATCCTTACGTACTGCAGGAAACCTCGATTGATCACTCAGATTATCCAGCGCTGTAACCTCAACTCAAAGATCGGCCAGGAATATGTTGATTTTCTTGTATCGAAACAGTATCTGAGGACGTCTATGGAAGCGGAGAGATGTGTCTATATAACCACAGTAGCCGCGAACGGGTATATTGAAATTTTTATGAAACTCTATCTTGAGTTGTTCAAAAATAGCCCGGAGTTTCGACTCTGAGTATTTCTATGGGACGGAAGGTTTAAGTGCAAATCAAGGAATCTCTCTGAATATAAGTCTGTTGGAAGAGACTTCTGTCATTATAACATTGGGTGTCAATGGTCACAAGATAAATATCGATGCATCGAATGCAAATATCTACGTCTGCGACTTGTAACCTTGATACTCATTCTTGTAAAAACCTCTCCCGACCTCCTCTTAGTTGACTATTTTTTCATTTTCTATCTGAAATCTCATCTAAGAGCGTCGAAATCTTTAATACACTACAAACAATACATTTTCTCTACGAAGGTGAGGTAGGTAATGGACCTAATAGCAATAATGAATATCATAGCAGGGTTGATCCTCTGCGTAGGCTTTTTAGAAGCGGTACCTGCGATGGGAAAACATATAGTGAAATTCGCAAAATGGTTAGGCAGCTTTGATACAATAATAGGAATTGTCATCATCATCTATGTAATATGGGTCGGAGCATGGAATACGATTCAAGGGATTTTCGCGATATTTGCAGGTCTTATCATGATAGTCGGAATATTACCTGCGATACCCGCAGTAGGAAAATACCTAGAAAAATTAGCAAAATGGCTTGGTGGGTTCCAAGGGATTATCGGTATTATCGTCCTAATCTTAGGAATCCTTGGCGTACTTAACATATTAGTGTAATTTACCTTTGCCATTCTCTTCTTTTTTTACATTTTTTAAGAGGTGACACTATAAAATCCGTTCGATTTTCCCTGCCAGTGGTGTGAGCAGGTTGACGTGTTTTTTCTCCTCGTTAATTAAATACTCCATGTTCTTGAAAAACTGATCAGGGTTTTTTCCCTTCCATATTTTTTTTATGAATTCTTTATCTGTGTACATATGCAGTTTGGTATAGACGTCCAAGGCGAGGTACTCGTTTTTTAAAAGCTCTGTCAGGATCTCCTCGTCCCATTTTCCTTTCAGATCGAATTCTTTTTCTTTCATCCCAGAGCGATCTTCAAGTGTTTTTGTTGTGACATCGATGAATTTTGTTATTAGTTTTGTGAGGATCTCTTTATGTTTCTCGGAGTCATGGGAGAGTTGGAACAATACGTTTCTGTAACTATCGTTTTTTATGGTCATATATGCTTGCCATTGCATGATGTTTTCAAATTGTGTCTCCAACCAATAGGCCTTTCCAAGCAGTGAGAGGAATTCGTCTTGTGTAGTTATTTTAAAATCATTGTCGCTCATACAAAAGACTATCTTTGATGCTATATAAAACCTCTCTGCTCCTTTGATTCAGATTGTATAAGGGTATGTTGATTGTTCTCTATTAAAATTTCTTATTGAAAAGATAAAAAAGCATGCCAAGTAAGATGAAATGATACACAAAACCGACTGAAAGAAACACCACATCCTGGCTGCCATTTATAAGTATTTTATCTAATGCTATAAACGTCCAAAAATTTGGGATAAAACCAAGGATGTATTTCCAGTCTTCAGCGATAAAAAAAGCAAATAACGGCAGGAAAAAGACGCTGCCAAGCATCTTGAAAATTGCGAACGCCTGGATTTTATTATTCGCAAGATTATTCACAATTAAGGCAAGGATGGGTGCGAAAAGAGAAAACAGCACTGCGACCGGAAGATAGTCGATGAATGAAATATCGATTAAACCAGAGAGCGCTGGGAACGTATACACAAAGATAAAACAGAGGAAAATTATTAAAATCATGCGGTAGAGAAGATAACTTGTTCTTGATATAGGCATGACTCTGAGAACGGTGAGGAGGTTCTCATCTCGTTCATCCATGATAAGGAAGGCAATGATAAAGCCGAAAATCATTGGAAATAAAATCGTAAACATCATGAAAAGGAGTGAATAATACCGAGTAAGATCAAAGACGTTCTCTGAGATCCACGGCAGTATAAGTCTGCAGATAACAACCAGTACGACGGGAAATATAAAGCCGGAGAACAGAAGCATCCTGTCCCGAATGATGTTACGCATGTCGTTGATCATTAATTTTCCAATGGATACCATCGTTACATCCCCCCTTGAACGATGTGTTTGTAAAATGCTTTCTTTGCAAGATAAAAACAGAGAACTATCCAAATAATTAGATAGGAAGCCGCATAAAGGGTATCCAGGAATGATATTTCTGTAAACGTTCCTTCCAGCATGATAAAGGACGCCTGAGTCGGCCACAGATAGAAAAGGGGATTGTTATAAATTCCGCTCATATGAAGCAGTGGCGGGAGGAAGAGGACGACAAACGAAAGCAAGATCATAAGGAGATATTCATTCAGACTTCGACACCGGGAAACCAAGATGAATCCTATCAGAATAAGGAGGATGGACGTAAGCGTTACACCAATTAAATAATAGGGGAAACTGAAGTCGACTCCTTGGGTGAGAAGCAAAAACAGAGTACCCGTTATAAGTGACAGAATGGTAAGGGAGATGATTTTTGAGAAAAAATAGGTGTTGATCTTTATAGGAGTGACAATGAGTGCCTGTAGTGTGTTTTCTGTTTTTTCGAACAGAACCAGAGCCCCAACAAACATGATTCCGATGAGCATCGGATCGAAAAACAAAAATGTCGTGCTCATTTCAACAGAATTTAGCAACGGTACTGCTTCAAGCATGAGGTAGTATAAAACGACGCTTGCAAACGCGATATAAATGATCCGGTATCGTGATTGAAGGATGAATTCCCATTTCAACATGGCAAGGAGTTCATTCATTTCAGCTGCCTTCCTGTGACTTTGATGAACACGTCATCAAGGGTCGCTTCCTGTGTATGCATTGTCTGGACATGCCCGCTGTTGAGAAGTTTGATGAATGCGGGGTTGGAACCAAGGTCTGTTAAGGTGAACTCTTCTTTTGCGAGATCACCATCATGAAGGTACTCTACCCTGACGATTTTCTTCCCATGTTTCAGTTTGAGATCCTTTGGACTTTCGATGAGAACAAGCCTACCGTCTACCATGAAGCCAACTCTGTCGCAGAGCTCATCTGCATCAGTCATGTTATGAGTGGTCAGGAATATTGTGGTGCCTTCTTTCTTTTTTTCATGGATGATGTTTTTTATCTGTCGTGCGCTCACCGGATCTAGTCCAGTGGTCGGTTCATCAAGAAACATCATCTGGGGGTTGTTCAGGAGCGCTCGGGCGAAATTCAGTTTGGTTTTCATCCCTTTTGAAAAAGAACCGACGCGTTGGTTTGCGTCTTTGTCAAGATCAACCATTGCAAGCAGCTCATGGGGTTCAATAGTCATATTTTTATAAAACGATGAAAACAGCTTGAGGTTTTCAAGCGCAGTCAGTTTTTGGTAATGGTTTGGAAATTCGAAGCAAACACCAATCTGTTCGTATAGGTCGTTTTTCCAGTTTTTTAGGTTTTTTCCTAGAATTTCTACGTCTCCATTGTATCCTTTCAAAAGTCCGATGATGACTTTTTGGGTGGTGCTTTTTCCTGCACCGTTCGGCCCAAGAAACCCAAAGACCTCCCCTTTTTTTATATGAAACGTGACTTCATCCACTGCTTTTTTTTCCCCTTTCGGGTAGGTAAATGAAAGGTTGTGGATGGTTAGAGCATTCTGTCCTTTTGAAGCTGTTTGTCTGGTTATTTCTTCAGGAAATCGGAAAAAACCTGTTGTCTTGCAGGACGGGCAGGTGACATTAATTTTATCTCCCGGGTTCCCTTGAATGGTGAAATTATTTTTACAATGGGGGCATGCAAGTGTGGTGGTTACCATTTTTTTCACATCCTCATCCTTTTTTCTTACCCGTATTCGTTTGAAACCTATAATTTTTTTATGCCATACATGTATGATAGTTTATATACAAAAAGGGGTGTTACAACTCTTGAATGCGAAAGCTAATTGTTGAAATTGACCTTAATTCACATATTCGCCAGGTGTTTTCAGTTTTCCTTGAGAAACTCGAATCTCTTGAACTTCTCGAATTAATAAAAATAGATTTTCAGAAAGGAACGAAACTGGCGATAGCCGCAGTCACTGTCAAGGAAGGATTCACCATTGATAAAATCTGGGGCAACGAGTTTATTGAGATGCTCACCGTCTTATCACAAGAAAAAAACAGATACATCTGTCTGATAAAGACCAGAGGGATGGAGAAGGTTACTGCGATGCTTGGGCTTGACCAATCACAGTTAGAAAAGGATTATTCCTTTGATCTTGTCTGGGATACGCCAACGATGTTTACCAATGAAAAATTACTCTGTAGCGTGATTGGTACTGAGGATAACTTAAAACGGTTCCTTAGCTTGATAACGTTTGCTGGCACAATCAAGCAAGTGAGCTATACAAAAGCAACCTATGAGGAAGGTTCCTACTTATCATGTCTAACCGAAAAACAACGAGACGTCCTCATCGCTGCTAACAAATACGGTTATTACTCCTATCCTCGTAAGATTACCAGTGATCAATTAGCAAAACTAATTGGTCTTAGTAAACCAACGGTTCTGCAGCATCTACGGAAAGCAGAGATGCGCTTGATATCAAATCTTCTTGCAGGTTATTAAGTAATTTTCCTCTACGCCAACAATACAGCCTTGGGGCTCATTCTCATAATGGTTCACTCTTATTTCACTAGAAATAAGAAATAATTTGAAAGGATTAAATATTTTATACAATAGTAGATATATTAATTAAGTATCAGATAAATAACCATTAACGAACATAATACCTTTCGGCACCCTGAGAACAAATGACCTATGAACAAAAGTATTATTCTAAGTATCATATTTCTCTTCATTCTCAGCAGCGGAAGCCAAATGTTCCTTTGCATAGCAAAAAAACAGGATGTACAAAACATTTTTTTTGAAGAAAAAATGCTTGGCATTGATGCAAACTACGTTACTTCCATAAAGGATTTCTTTTTTCACTGGCGATACCATTTTAAAAAAATTGATATCTATCCGTTCTTCCATAGCAGAGGAATTAACTACCTTAGGTTGCGAATTTTCATTCAAGACAACGGCCCAGATAGCCTCTCCTATGCTATCAACACAGCAAAACTCGTTCAAGAACAAGGAATGAAATGCTCTGTCACCCTATTCATGAGCAGCGACTGGTCTGACATCGGAAAACAACCTGCACCAATGCTATGGAATACTTTGTATAATTATTCGAATCTCTCCCTTGAACACAAAGCAGACATTATCAGGAACTACACCTATAATACGACTTTATCTCTTCTTGATAACGGCATCGATGCTGATCTCTACGAGATTGGAAATGAAATTGATTATGGTTTCTGTGGAATCTTTGAGGAAAATCTCACGAAACGAGAAAACATATCATTCATGAGAAACGCGACCTGGGAACAGATGGCATCCTTACTTAACGCAGGTATCAAAGGCGTTCAAGCTGCTGATCCTACATCACAGTTCATCCTGCATATCGCACACTGGTGGGATTATAACTTTTCCGCAGCGTTCTTCACAACCATGAAAGACAACGATATTCCTCTTGGTTACCTTGGGCTCTCATTCTACCCTTCCTCCGGGATATTCAACATAACGCAAGCCTATCAGGGGATAGGAAACGGTACGCTTTCTCAACTCTTATTTCAGCAGACTGCTGAGAAACTCGCAGACACCTTCGGAACACCCCTGATCATCTCAGAGTACGCCTACCCGAGTACGAGCTTGATTCTTGGGCCATTTGGATCCTTTACTCATCCAGTGAACGGCTATCCTCTAACAAAACAAGGTCAAAAAACCTGGCTCCATCATTTTCTCCAATGGGCCGCGGATCATCCCTTCATAGCAGGAACATTTTATTTTAGCCCCGAGTTCCATCGCATTATCTGGAGTCCTTTTTCCTTATTTACTTTCTTTGGAAACGCAAAACCTGCTGTCGATGTGTTTAAGGAATTTTCATAGAAAATTTTTTTAGTTGATTCTCACAATACTTATTAGAAAGTATAAATCCACAAAAAAGATATCCAACATAACAACTCTTTAGTATCGTGTTGAGAAATTTATGAAGAAAAACAATACAGATTTATTAAAGAATCTATTCATTTTTGATGCACACTGCGACACCGCCAATCCACTCCTAGCTCCCTCATTTGATTTTAGAAAAAACAAATATCATCATGTTGACCTAGAAAAAATCCGGAGAGGAGGATTAAACGCACAGATATTTGCACTTTATGTAAATCCTGTGTACGCACCCCATCGGTCGATTAAACGAACATTACTCTTGTACCATATACTCCAGAAAAAAATATTTTCTCCAGGATATGGACGGAAAGTCACATCGACAATAGAGATGAAATCTGCCTTAAAAGAAAACAAACTTGCCTGTTGGCTGTCCTTGGAAGGCGGTCATGCCATCGAAAATTCACTAGAGATTCTTGAGATGTACTATTTTCTTGGAATCCGATGCATGACCCTGACTCATTCGAAGAATACTGACTGGGCTGATTCCTCTGCTGAAGCTCCACGATGGGATGGATTAAATTCACTAGGTAGAACAATAGTCACACATATGGAGAAGATGGGTATGGCGATTGATGTTTCTCATGCATCAGACAAAACTGTCGAAGATGTTCTTGATACGGTTTCAACTCCGATCATGGCATCTCATTCCAATGCACGGGCATTATGTGACATCCCTCGTAACTTACCAAATGACCTCATCCAGGAAATCGCAGAGAGAAACGGCTATATCGGTGTGAATTTTTTCCCGGTTTTCCTGAAAAAAAGCATCTATGATCAGGTGAGTGCAAACGTCAAAAAATATGAACATACCCATCAACAGATACTCCAAAGGAAGCATAATCCAGATAGTATCAACACAGCAGAAGCAAAGCTCTTTCAGAAATATGTACAAGGATCAGATCGTGCTGATGTAAACGCAGTAATTGACCATATTGAACATATCGCTAATATCGGTGGTGTAGATTGCGTAGGTCTTGGAAGTGATTATGATGGTATAAATTCCACTCTCTCTAATATGACTGATGTGTCCTGCTATCCTACCTTATTACAAGGATTAATTGCGAGAGGGTTTACAGAAAAAGACATCCGTAAGATTATGGGTCAAAATCTGTATCATTTTTTAACTCAATTTGATCATCGAGTAAAAGAAAGATAAACCAAGAATGTTCAAAAAATACATTAATCTGTGCCCTTTCACTTTTTTTAAAGTCTTGAGTGGTGATAACTATTTTTTATAAAAAGAAGTATCTTTTCGAAATCAGATGACTCATCAATAGCTATCTGTGGCCACCCCTTCATTGTTCTTGTTGCTGCCTGGAAAGGTTTGACTGAGAATTCCTCAGATAATTTCATTTTGTCTTGATCACTTGCTTTTGTAAGAACCACACCATCGGTTACCAAAAATGCGAATAATTTGTTTTTGTGTTTGTAACAAGGACACCCGTACATCTTCTTTGTCGTCACATTCGGCCAGCTTAAAATCTCTTTTTCTAATTGAAGTCTGAACTGTTTCATTTTCTCTTCATTGTAATACTGCATAACACCACTCTATACTCAATCATATTAATAAACAGTGTAGCTTGTTTCCGACATTTCATTTAAGGTTTTTTAAAAATTCATGCACAATGCTTTTTCCTTCTTCAAAATGTGTATACTCCCTGAGAGTAAAATGAGGGACATTCTCAATTGATATACCTTGAATCATTGTTGATAATTTATTTGGCCAGTAATCTTTTTCATAGACTGCAAGAACGGGGACACAGAAAAGCCCTATTCGCGGCCGTAAGTAAGCATGAGCGATTTCTATCCCTGTGCCTAAGCTTGGAGTAGAGACCTCAAAAATTGCTGCTTTGATATCCCCTTCAATTGCTTCTATCATTTTATTGCGTACGTATATTTTCCGTTGCTGTTCATCTTTTGGGAGAGGACCGATTGCCTGTTCTAGTTTTTGTATCGCCTCGTCATATGTTTTCCCAGTTGTATGTTCAGTATAGACATCATAACCCTGTTCTTGTATGGATTTAATAAAAAATTCATGGACATGGGAACGTTCTTTTCTATCTTTTGCACCTTGAATGGCGGCTCCATAAAACACTCGTTTCATAGAAAATGATTAAAGATAGTCATCATTTAAAAGTTATTCAGAAAAAATCCTCTCAAGAAGACACCAATGATTTACCGTCATACAAATAAAGAATTACACAGCACCGGAATGGAATTAAACTTATTACCGCCGAGATACCAAATTGTGATGTTTCAAAATTTAAAAGAACTTCCACACATTGGCATCGACACGCGTTCTATGTCCTGCATTATCAAAGGCAATCACCGTCAGGGTATAGCCGAGGAAGGATTTTTCACTCCAGGTCCAGCTATACGGTGCACTCGTATCATTTCCTTTTAAGACGTTATCAATGTAAAATTCCACTCGTGCAACACCTGATTCGTTGTCACTGGCATCGACCTCCACATCGATAGCGAAGAACACGACAGGTGCGAAAAAGGGCAGAATCTTTGTATTCAGGAGATAAAACGCTTTCTCAGGTTTCGTTATCTTCACGAGAGGAGGAGTCATATCGCCGAGGATTTCTGTCGTAAAACTCCAAACCACTCCAACCGTTGATGCACCATGGTTATCCCAAGCGATGATCTTCCAGTAATAGGTGGTGTTTCCGTCAAGAACAGAGGGTTGATACAGAGAGCTGGTATGGTTGTTGACAAGGAGTGCTGGAGGATTTGTCGTTCCTAAATAGACATCATATGTAACATCATCCCCTGCATCAGGATCACCTCCCGTCCAGCTGAGTGCTGTTGTGACAGCGACCCCCATGGCCTCGTTCACTGGTGATGGATCAGAAGGTGCGTATGGCGGATGGTTTGCGACAGCCTCTGTCGTGAAATGCCAGAGTTCCCCCTCTGTCGAGCCAGCATGATTATCCCAAGCAACAATCTTCCAGTAATACGTAGTCGATCCAGTCATCGTCCCTTGGTCATACGATACGCTTGAATGACCTGATACGAGAAGCGGAGGCGGAGAAGAATCACCAAAATAAACATCAAAGGTTAAGGGATCGCCATTCGGATCAGTACAACTCCAACTTAAATCATGATTCACATCCACATCGGTCTCACCATTGAAGGGATCAGGATTACTCGGTGGGTTAGGAGGCAGGTTTTCTGTTGTAAAATCCCACACTGGTCCTGTTGTTGATGCGTGGTGGTTGTCCCAGGCGATGATTTTCCAGTAGTATTTTGTGTTGTAGGTC
>JAFGFQ010000008.1 GCA_016930995.1 Thermoplasmatota archaeon
TGATTATACTCGGTCATAACAGAGTCCTCATCAGGAGCAGTTGCAGAACGCACAGTAGATTTTTCCTTATTAAGTTATCTGAAAATAAACAAGTATTCACGCCTGCTGTTTCCAACTTATCACTACTGTTGTATCTTATGTAATCTAAAACATTTCACCTGAAATACGCACCATCCTCTCTAATGATACATAATGATTTAACCTGCATAACTTCAGCTGGACCTAAATAAGAAAAAAAGATAGGTTGCTTCAAAGAAGATTAGGTAAATGAAAAATCATAGGACGTTTCAGTCATCTTTTTTGCATAACAGATTGTTCGAAAACGCGGGGCGAACGTCGGAAGGAGGGATTTTTTTTGATGATAGAATATCCCAACCACATCTTCAAGTTCGATAACCGTATGTCTTAGTGTGATACCGGCGAATCCAAACGTGAAATTGACCGCCTGACCGTTGTATTTGATTCGACCGCCACGCATCGAATCATTTAATATGATACCGAGCATGGGCAATCGTCCGATTTTCACACCGGTTCCATCCCAAGGGGTGCAATTATATACTCCATCGACCCGCCCCTTTATTGCAACAATGAGGTTGTAGTAAATAAATTTAGAAGTTGTTACATTGCCATAGGGCTTGATTGCAGGGGTGCGATCGAATTGAAACGAGATTTTATAAAGATTCGTTCTGACAAGGATTGGTTTTGGGGAATATCGTGGGACATTCCAATAATTTCCATTCCAACTGTTATTCACTGCCTCTACAGTAGTTCCAAAACAGTTGTAGAAAAACAAATTCGAGATAAAATTATTATTATGAATTTGATTGTTCCTAGCATCCACGATGTACATCCCATATACAGATGAATAACCAATGGTATTCTCAAAAAACAGATTGTTGTCTGACCCCACCAAAAAAATAGCATCGTAGTTATAGAAAAATCGATTCCTCGTAATAGTGTTGTTATGAGCGTTTTTTAAATATAAACCTACGGAGTTTTTCGGCCCAAGGATATTGTTATGAATACGAGTATTGTTAGCTTCTACTTTTATTCCATAACCATACCCTCCATAAGGATCTGCTGAATTTTGTATTGTAAAATTACACAGAGTGACATCGTCAGCTTGAATTGTGATGACAATTCCTTGTTCACTCCCATCAATAATCGTTGTTTTCCGTTGCTCACCAATCAATGCTATGGATTTATTGATAGTGACGTTTTCAATATAAAACCCATGAAAAACAAAAACAGTATCTCCTGTAGTTGCGTTATCAACCGCATCCTGAATCCTGCTGTAGTTCCCTGGTCCACTCCCACCAACATACAACCAAGTTCCTTTGGATGCGGATATAATTTTTTCTGTGCTCTGTGCCATCGCTGGTGCATACGCTATCCCAACGAACAAGAGAATGATTCCAACAGCTAAGCATTTTATATTCATTTAATTTTACCTCCTATATATCATATGGATCGAACAACGATTGTAATATTCACAGGGTCACCTTGTTGAGTGAGATTGTCAGCTCGATAGGGCGTAAAAGTTATTGTAATATTCTCTGTTCCCGTAAAATTACTCGGTGGTCTCACAGTAAGATACGCTTTATTCGTCATATTGATGTCCACAATTATTTCAGGGGTAATTCCCATTTGCCAGTCACCTGATGGCTGGTCTGTAATCTCTGCTTTTACTAGTGTTCTTGAATCGCCTAAATTTGTAATATTTATTCCTAATTCAGAAATGTTCCCCGGGGTGACATTCATGGAATCACTGTCAGGAAGCACAGAGATACGAAGATCATATCCTGCGTATAGTTTTAGCGATCGGGAGTATGAGACAGGTTGAACAAATGTTATCATACCGTAGGGACCTTTTATTGAATGAACAGATGCTCCGATGTTAATCTTAAAATATCCAGGGGGAGCATAGGAATCGAGTGCTACAGTAAGATACACATATTTTGTTTGTGGAGTATCAGAGATAATAAAAAATGAAGTACCTTGTGAAAATATTGCCGTACACCACGAGGGATGTTCCTTTAGTTGAAGGTGAACGGTGGCTTGGCGACCCTTGATAAACAAACGGAGAAAACGCCCGAATATCCCTTGAGATAACCAATACGTGATATTTAGAGGAAAACTAACAGCTCCACCAAATGGAACATTATGTTTATGGTTTTTATACCAGCTTACATTGATATGGCTCTGTAATCCAAAGAATACTCCAGGAGACGATGATAGGTCTTCCGTTGGAATGATTGGTTTTGAAGTCGTAGGAATAACGCATGTTCCAACGAACAAGAGAATGATTCCAACTGCGGAACATTTTCTAACAAGAAATCGCCGATGCATAGTTTTCCTACCCAATGATATGATTTTATATCACGATTCTCCTATAAATAGGTAATTGGTCCATTTATAAGCACCAAATCAGCTTCTTGAAGAGAAACAGCGTATTAAAACACACGTTTCATAACCCCCCATATGGTTTTAAAATAACGGATTTTATATCCTCATGCAATAATTTTATAATAGCCTTCCCCATTACCGTTACCGGATGCAACATCACTCTATAACGGAGGGATATTTTGCCAGAAGCAATCGCCTATGAATTAGCAAAAAAACAAAAAGAAATATCAGTCGCGGAATTCTTCGAACGAAACAAGCATATCCTTGGTTTTGGAAATCCGACGCGTGCACTTATTACCAGTGTTAAAGAAGGAGTTGATAACAGTCTTACCAAAGATATGCCTATCGTTATAGAAGATAATTCGCTTGTAAAAATTGAGAAGATAGGGAATCTCATCGATCAAAAGATGAGAGAAATCAAACCTGAGTGTCTAAGAAATGGACAGTTAGAAAGATTAAAAATCTCAGGATTAAAAACACTCTGTTTTAACAGAGAGAATTTTACATTAGAGTTAAAAGAAATATCAACACTTTTTAGACATAAAGTCAATAGCGATATTTACAGAGTTACTCTCAAAGGAAACCGGTATGCTGATCTGACAGACTATCACAGCATTTTTGGGTTTAGAGATGGTCGTATTAAACCAATGAAAACCTCGGAACTTAAAGAAGGGGATTATCTGGTTGTTCCAAATGGAAAATGGGATACACCATTAATATTTGAAATAGATTTATTAGAGGAGTTATTAAAATTAACACCACAAGAAACAGAAAAAATAGGTATCTATGGAATTAATAAGATTTTTCTAGATATTCAAGAACAAATCTTAGCCATTCTCCCTTATAATAAGAAATATAGAATTAATGATTTTAGAAAATGTGATAGGATTCCATTCAACATTTTGAGAGAAATTACTGTAGATCGAAGAATTTTCGATCATTGCACAGTAGATTTCATGTTTGGAAAACATAAAATTAAAACGAAAATACCGATTACTAAAGACCTCGCTGAATTCTTAGGCCTTTATATAGCAGAAGGCAGTATCTCTGATGGACATAAGGTAAATCTCTCTTTTGGATCACATGAAAAAGACCTAACAACTTACGCGAAAAATCTTTTTAAAACGGTTTGGGATCAAAAGGCAACGATAGCTAAAGCCCATCATACTGCTGTGAATGTCGTAATAAATTCAACCATACTTGCTTTCATCCTTAAAAAGATCTTTGAAGTAGGCAACAAGGCAAACACAAAAAGAATCCCAAAATTTGTTTTTAATTTTCCAGTAGATTACAGAGAAAAATTCCTCATTGCATATTTAGCTGGAGATGGATACCCAAGCAAAGAAATTTTTTCATGTTTGAAAAAACAAGAAACATTAAAAAAAATTCAGGTTGAACGAATAACGCTTGCTACCGCGAGTAAGAATCTTTGCTCGGATTTATTTTATCTATTATCATCTATAGGAATCGATTGTACATTTGATGTCAACAAACCAGAAACGAGAACAGTGCTGGGTAAAAAAGCGAATTTTTCCGATAGTTATATCCTTTATATCTACATAAAACAAGGAATATCAGACCTCCATAAAATACCACTATCTGGGTCTGTTGAAAATAACAAAGATAGCAAACTTCAATATAGTATTAATTATAATAATCAAACTCAAATCACAATAGTACACGCATTACAAATAAAGAAAAATGGATATTTATCATTAACTGAGGTTGGAGAAAAACTAGCACACAGCCAAATCGGTTTATTAATGGTGAAAAATATCCAAAAAATCAATTATGACGGTGAATGGGTATATGATATTTCTGTTCCAGGTCAAGAAAATTTTATGAGTGGTTTAGGGCCTATTGCTTGCCATAATAGTTTAGACGCATGTGAAGAATCAGGGATCCTCCCAGACATCTTTGTGGAAGTGAAAAACCCAACTGAGGAAGAATGCGTCGTGATTGTTGAGGATAACGGCCCGGGTATCATCAAACAGCAAATCCCCCATATCTTCGCACGCTTGTTGTATGGTTCACGTTTTCATTCAGTCCGACAAAGTCGAGGACAACAGGGAATTGGTATTTCAGCGGTCGTTTTGTATGGCCAACTTACGACAGGAAAGCATGCAAAAATCATCTCTAAAATCCAAGAAAACCAACCTGCTGTGCTTGTCGAGCTTGCAATTGATACCAATAAGAACCGCGGTGAAATCCAACATCAGGAAATCATGCATTGGGAGAAACCCTCAGGGACACGGCTTGAGGTAAGTCTGAATGCAGATTATAAACGGGGAAAGCGATTTGTCTATGACTATCTTCAAAGTACATCGATTGTCAATCCGCATGCACGAATCATCTTTAAGGAAGCGGACGGGACAGAACACGTGTTCGAACGTACAGCCGATATCTTACCGAAAAAAAGTGAAGAGATACGACCTCATCCGTATGGTGTCGAACTTGGTACGTTAATAAAAATGGCGAAGGAAACCAAGGCAAGAAAACTTGCATCGTTCCTGAAAAACGACTTCAGTAGTATGGGTGATCGAACAGCAAATGCTGTCTGTGATGAAGCTAAGCTTGACAGAAACATTAACCCTGCAGATATGTCCCGTGAGGAGTTCCTTCTCGTTCATCAGGCGTTCAAACGAGTAAAAATCATGTCACCACCCACAGAATGCCTTTCACCAATCGGGGAGACGTTGATTCGCCGTAGTCTAAAAAGCGAGACTCAAGAAATCTCTCCCGAGTTTATCTTTACTGCGTCACGGCCAGCGGCAGTCTTCTCAGGAAACCCATTTCAAGTTGAGGTAGGAATTGTGTATGGGGGGAACCTTCCGAAGGACAAACCCGTGAAAATTCTTCGGTTCGCCAATCGCATCCCGTTACTGTATCAACAAGGAGACTGTGCGATTACCACCGCGATCGCATCGATTGACTGGCGCCGGTATGGCCTGGATCAACCATCGGGGACTGGAATCCCGATTGGTCCGGCAATCTTCCTTACCCATATCGCCTCCACACAGATTCCCTATACCTCGGAATCAAAGGAAGCAATCGCTGATGTCGAAGAAATCGAAAATGAGATTAGACTTGCGTTCCGTGAGGTCGCAAGAAAAGTACAAATGCATATCAATAAAAAAGTACGACGGGTGAAAACCCGGGAGAAATTCGATCTTATCACAAAGATTCTTCCTGAGATTGCGAAAAAATCCGCACATATGCTCAATAAACCGGTCCCTTCCCTTGAGAAAGTCATCACGCGCATCATGGATGTCGTCTGGATTGAGGATATCGTTGAGTACGAGAAGGTTCGTGGCAAACCAGTTCAGACAAAGCTTGATGCGACAAACCCATCAGGTCAATCCGACACAAAAGGATGGATCGCGAAGAGTACTATCATGGTGGTAAATTATAAAAGCAAACCGCAGAGGTTCAACTTATATGCTCTGTTTCCAAAGGATTCAGTGGTCGGAGAAATCAAACCAAAGCCTTCGAAGGTTACTGATAGCTATATCAAATGGAGTTTAGATACTATTGAGCCTACTGATAAAATCGATATCTTCTTTGAACTTGCTGGTCTGAATAAGGGTGATTTTGATGAAAATGACCTGTATGTACAAAACATCAACCCAACTTATGTGATTGGAGCAGATAAATGGGAGGGGGAATAAGCGTATGGCACGTGATTATTCTGGAGTAATAAGCAAAATCGATTTGATTGCTGCTAAGGTGTATGCCGATCTTGAAAAAGCAGAAATCCCGGCTTTACAGCTTTCGACACGAACAAAATCAAACATCAAGTTTGATGACAATCTCAACGTGTGGAAATATGGGAAAAACAAGACGGAGCGTGCTGCAAGCTCTCTTGATGGTGCGTACATGCTCTTACGTACGATGTATCTTGTTGATTTCATCAAAGATATGATAAAAGAGAAGAAGTCCTCGACGTTAAGAGAAACGTATTATATCTCCGAGGGATGGAATCTTGCGAAGTTCGGCAGTCAGAATGAGTCAGACCTGCTCGCAGAGGACCTTGAGGTGATCACCGGATGCATGCGGGAGGATTTCAAGCTACGACCTGAGGAAGACGGTGCCCGAGTAATTGGCAATCTGGTCGTCGAGGAGATGACGCGGAATAACACGAAGAAGAAGATCCATTGTCAGGATGATGTCGGTGACGCGGGGTATGGGATTCCGTATAATGTGGAGAAGGAAAAACTGACGTTTAAACAGGTGGATGCGGATTTCATCGTCGCGATTGAGACCGGTGGTATGTTCGATCGGTTAGTGGAGAATGGTTTTGATACTGATTTTCGGGCTATTTTGGTTCATCTGAAAGGACAGCCTGCGCGGTCAACACGACGGTTTATCAAACGATTAAATGAGGAAAAGAAACTCCCGGTTCTTGTATTCACGGATTGCGACCCCTGGAGTTTCCGTATCTTTGGGAGTATTGCGTATGGGGCGATTAAAACAGCGCATATCTCGGAGTACCTCGCAACACCAGCAGCCCAGTATCTGGGTGTGACACCCTCGGACATCGAGAATTATAAGCTTCCAACAGACTCGCTGACGTCAGAGGATATCGCTGCATTGAAAAGTGAGCTAGATGACCCTCGGTTTCAGGAACAGTTCTGGAAACATGAAATTAAGCTGCAGTTGAAGCTTGACAAGAAGTCGGAGCAGCAGGCATTAGCAAAATACGGGCTTGATTATGTGACTGATACGTATCTCCCTGAGAAACTCGCGGAAATCGGGATGGCTAAAAAATAGAGTTCAGGACATTTCCTGTTGTTGTCCCCAGAGATCGTTTGGAGGTATCATCTGGTAGCGGAGATTCAGGACGTTGTCCTCATCAATCAGGATAAAGGTTTTACTAAAAATACCACCTTTCGCATCGAGGGGGATGGTGTAATGGTAGACTTGTTTTCCTTGAATGTATTCGTGTTCTTTTTGTTTTTCTGGATGAAGATGCTTATTTTTGAGGATTATGTACTGAAGCAGTAAGATTACATAAAGAGCAAGTATGAGGCTGATAAGAACTATAGCAGATAAAATCCATTGCTCAATCGTAAGACCCGCCCATTTATACTCAAGTTGGAGGAAATACACACTCATGACAAGTAGGACGATCCAGAGGGAATAAATCATGGTAATCAAGAAAAAGAATTTTGACGTTTTCAATAACCTACGTTTTTGTTTGTCTTCATCCCAGATAGGTTCTTTTGTTTCCATCTCTTTTCCTACCAATCCCCTTATGACTCATTGTCTTTAAAACTTTTTGTTTTTATATTAATTCTTAGGAGGATGTGTTTTTACCTAGGCAGTTTTTTTCGTAAATGAAATATTACTCAATTCGGTTTATCTCCAGTGCTACGGTGTATTGGACTAACCTTCCTTGTTGGTCTTTGAGAGTGTTTTTTCTGTCTAATGCGGCATCTGTCGGGTCCGTATGAGAATCAGTGGGTTTGGACCATTTCCAAAACATTTATAAGCCGGGACTGACACATATATACATGCTAGTAAAAATCTAGCGTTAATGAGGTGGTAAACGCGGAGATAAAAATTGTGGGGGCGGTAACTGATGAATCCGCGCTCGAAGAAATTGAAAACATTGCAAGAGTCTTTGCTTACGAGCAGAGAATGAAGGATTATACACCACTTTTCCAGGAATCCTATCAAGCAAAAAAACTCTCAATAATTCATGAGAAAAAACCAGTGGCGACCAATCGATTTGTCGAGAATAGTTCACCACGCATCCTTGTAAAAGGATTGTGTTAGAACATTTTATTCTCTTCATGCACTCTGTACAAATCTATCATATCGTTCGAAGTTTTTTTCCTTCTTTTTTATTTTTCTTCGAGTGTTTGTTTAATTGAAAAAGTTTAAATTCAATAATGCTTTTCTTCCAGGCAAAGAGGTAGACAATGGTTGAATTTGAGACACTGAAAGCAGAGGAAGTAAAATTTGGAAAAAACAACTTCATCGAAGTTGCCCGTAAGAAGGCAGTCGGTGAATCATTATCAAAAGAATTCGTCGCCATTTCCCGCGGATTCTATCTTTCCGATGGATCAAAGAAATGGAAATCATCCATCACGCTCCCTGATGAAGAGGATAAAAGAAAACAAATTGCCACCTTGATAAATAACTTGTAAACCAAGATAAGCACCGTCGCAACTTCTAGCCAGAGCAGATAAACAGCTCTGAGTTGCTTATTCTTTTTTTATATGCACTGTAGACTATTTATTTGTATCTAATGAAGTATTCTTCGTTCTGCCAGAGTGATACATCAGGTTTTTTCCTGAAATAATAAACTTGCTTTGCTTTCTGATGTGCCGAACCAAAAAGCCGCGGATGGAAAACGTGTTGGTTTTGCCGCAGATGCACAGAGGGTTCAAAGAAATGAGGCAGTCGTTTGCTGATACACATTGTCACCACATATTTCGCGCAGAGCAAGGATAACAACACTTCACCGCACAGCAGGAAGACGCCAAGACCCCACCCTTCTGTTAAGAATTTCTGTGAAATATGATACTGTTGGTACAATGCATTCAACCCAATCATAGTGACAAGAGAGAAAGCCAAGTAGATGAAATACATAAGATCAAGGGTGAGCGGGATTGATTTTTCACCTTGTTTCAGTAACCCGTACAGTTCGTATATATGAAGTAACAGTAAAAAGAACGCGGCAGGACCAATAAGCAGGCAGAACATATACAAGGTGATGTCAAAATTTGTAACAAGCGGTGTAAAGAGCAGATAGGAAAATGTGAGAAGAACAGCAGCAACAAGGCTTGCCAGAATCACTGTATCAATACAATGCTGTCGTGTCATTTCTGTAAGGATTTGCTGTGTATCCTGGAGCTGATTTGTTACTTTTTCAATATCCTCTTTTCGTTGTTGAAAATACTCCGTATTTATTCCCATCACCTCAAATGTGCTTCAGAGAGATGTAATCGTTTCAGTAGTATAAAAATATTCAAGATAGACTCAGAAAGAAAAATCACCAAGATCTCTTTACTCAAGGAGTCTCTCAGTATTGTATCATGCTGCGGAGAATTGCCTTATGAGGTATTTGCATGTGTCTCTTGTGGGGTTTGTTTTACGACGGATACATAAATTTATTAAGCAGAGTGCTTATTGAACTTCAACGTATACTACCTAGGGGGTATTCTATGAAGACATCATTTCTTGCTATTGGGTGCTGTCTGCTATTGATTTGGGTGCCAATCGGGATGAGTGATTGTGGCTGCACCCCTCCTCAGTCATCGCCTGAAAACACACATGAACAGACGAACAAACCATGGATTTCCGATGTGGATTTAACGGATTTACATAAGCAAGCTATTAGAGAGAAATGGACGTTTACCGTTGGGAGAAATCCTGCGACACAGCAGCCTTTTTCAGACCTCTGTGGACTTGTCGAGCCGGAGAACTGGTGGGTGGATGCATCGTTTGATCCATGTACCCCAACAAGCGTTTTACCATCTTGTTTTGACTGGCGTAAGCTTGGAGGGTGCACACCGGTGAAGAATCAAGGAGGGTGTGGAAGCTGCTGGGCGTTTGGTACGGTCGCTCCGCTCGAATGTAACATTCTCATACAGGACCACATGGAAGTGGACCTTGCAGAACAATGGTTGGTAAGCTGTAATCAACACGGTTGGGGGTGTAATGGTGGATGGTGGGCTCACGATTATCACCAGTGGAAGACCGATTGTTTTAATGGAACTGGTGCGGTTTTGGAAAAAGAGTTTCCCTATAAAGCAAAGGACCTTCCTTGTGACGGACCGTACCATCATTCGTACTCGATTGATTCTTGGAGATACATCGGATTTTCCCAGCATGTACCTTCACCAGATGCTATTAAACATGCTATCATGACGTATGGTCCTGTGTCCGTTGCCTGCGCTGTTACCGACGCGTTTGGAGCGTACACTGGAGGTGTCTTTAATCAAAATGATCCCGATGCACAGATCAACCATGCTGTTGCTCTGGTCGGTTGGGATGACACGCACGGGACAAACGGTGTCTGGTTCCTGCGGAATTCCTGGGGGCCTGGGTGGGGTGAAGACGGTTACATGCGTATCGAATATGGGGTATGCAAGGTCGGTTATGGCGCATGTTATGTTGTCTATCCGCTGAAAACAAAAATCGAAATCAACAGCGGGTTGTTTGGTGTGAACATTGGGATTAGAAATGTGGGGAACACGGTGACGACCGACATCAAATGGCACATTCTTTTAAACGGGAGTGGTCTATTAAGGACATTTGATATCTCTTTTGAGGATAGCATTGAAGCATTAGAACCTGGTGCCGTGATGTATCAAAGGATCCCCAATCTTGGGTTTGGTCCTCTCAGGATCTCGGTGACTGTACAGCCATCAAATGCGGGAAAAACAGCGAACTATGCAGAGGGGTTCGTATGCGGGTTACTCTTCGTCGTACTGCGAAATTAATAAATACCTCCTCTAGTGTCTTCAGATATATTTTTAAACTCCCATGGGAATATTCGTTGAGTTCGGGGTTGGCATGAAAAAGGAAACTTGCCCATTCTGTGGACATAGATGGATTCGAAAATCATCCGAGTCGTTGATAGAATGTCCAAATTGTCAAACAGAGTATATTATTCAGCCGAGACGCGAAGAAAGAGACAAAGAGGAACTCATCGAGGATGAAGACAGCATCGTCGATGAACTTGAAGACCGTGCCATCTGACGTTTTTTGATTGTGTGTTAGATGAATTACATCACTTTTAAAAAGAACTTATCGATACCTGTTTCCATGGCCGATTGGCTCTTTGAAGAAGGTTCTTTGGTGCTCACAGGTATCTTTGTGACGTTCATCTCCAGTTGTCTTTATACAATCAATGCTCAAGGGTTTATCGCCCGTGGGAAATACCGGAAGAAGGAGGAAGCCATCCTTATCTTTCTGGGCGCGACTGTTTTCTTAGGGCTTGTCACACCGGTAATCCATGAAGTGTCGAAATTGACGATTCTTATGGTGCCGATTCCATCAATTTTCGGGATTGTCCTTATTGGATCGAATTTTGTGCTGCACTTCAGTATCCCATCCTGGAAGCAAACCTCGACGAAGTCTCTTCTTATTTATCTGCTCGGTGTCTTTTTAATCGTCCTCGGTGCGTTGGTGTATAACTACCTGTAAGCTCGTCAGGCACCCTTTCTCGTTTCTGTCTTTTTCTCGAAGAAATATTTTGTAGCATTAGGGGAGATCATCATGGCTAATTTTAATAGTATAATTTATATAGTATGTAAATTATAATAATACATATGAATATAAGAAACGAGGTATAACTATGGACCCACTCTTACAATTCATTTTTGGAATGACGCTTGCAATTATACTGCATGAACTCACCCATCTCTTGACCATACTCTACTACAAAATCCCCTTCAAGGCGATTGTTCTCACAAAATGGTCTGCGGTCGGATTTCTCGTCGATAACGAATCCTACGTATCTGACAATAAAAAATTGGTATTTTTATATTTTTCACCACTCATTTGGAGCTTAGTGTACTTCATCAACCCAAACGAACCCTTCTTCCTCATGTTCCCCATCGTCAATATCTTCGGTGGCATCGGAGATTTCTACAGCTTTTTTAAACTGATTGTCATCCCGCCAGAAAAAAGAATAGAACTGGCAAACAACAGCGATGAGAAGGTTCTGAAAAAAATCATCTGGAGAAAGGATATCTCGCTTAAAAGCAAGGCAGTAAACGGAAAATAACCACGGTTTTTACCTCTGCCATTTCTTTTTTTCTCCATCCACATCAAGTGCGCTGTTGTTGGCTGATAAACTTACACAATGCGGTCCTGAGTTTGATTTAAAGAGATTTTTCTTTGAGCAATCGAATCTTCGATATTGACTGTCTCTCCGGTAGGGCTTACTCCCGGGAGCGGATCGCCCCCTTCTTCTTTTATTTTGTACCGTGCGCATTTGGTATGGTTCTCTTGTGATAAACAAAAAGCATAGACCGGTTTTGTGATAAACGAGTAGATTGTGTCATCCTCATTTAATAACTTAAAAAATTCCGGGACATGCAGAGGAAACATATTCAGGCAAGAATCAAGATATTTACATCGGAAATCACTTTTCAAGATATTGTAAATCATACATTTCTGATGCCTTTCGGACTCGCATAAGGAAAAATCCCGGTATTTTAGGATCGCAGGATACGTCTTGAGACAATCTCTGGTAAAATCGATATAATACGGGCAATTCATATTCGTACCATCCACGGAAAATCATATTGTTTGAGGGCATAAAAACGTTGTGTAAGTTTTTTAAAAAAATAACCATTTACAAATAGGTTGTTTTGTTTTGAAAACAAAAACGAAAAGAAAGATTTAAATGAAACCGATGGATAAAAAAAAATGAGGCACATCAATGAAAAAAATTTTTCCCACCCTTGTCCTGCTCTTATTCGTTTTTCCAATCTGGATTGGCCAAAGCACAACTTCCAATCTAACACCGACTCTCCTTAATGAACCACAACCATCAATACAAAAAAACACACCCTGTGCATTGCCACGGTTTAAAACAACATTCATGATTCCGATGCGTGATGGCACCAACCTTGCCACAGACATCTATCGACCGATCATCCGTTCCTCCCCCCATGGAACTCTGCTGATACGAACACCCTACAATAAAGATACTCTTTTCATACTTGGAATTTTTGGGATTCTCCGGGGATGGCCAACCGTCATCCAGGATATGCGTGGACGCTGCGCATCAGAGGGGACGGATACCGCTTTTAAAAATGAAAGCACCGATGGAGTCGATACCCTAGCATGGATTGCGAACCAATCCTGGTCGAATGGGAAGATTGTGACCTACGGGCTGTCTGCTCTGGGGATCACCCAGTACTGCTTGGCGGGGGCAAACCCAAAGCATCTTACCTGTCAATATGTGCAAGTCGCAACACCAAGCCTCTTCAAACATGCTGCGTTCCAAGGAGGGGAATTCAGGAAGGACCTTGTGGAAGATTGGTTACGAAGCCAGAATAACAGTGTCATGATTCCTGAGATTCTAGATAATGAAAACTTTACCCTTGCGTACTGGGGCAATGTCACCCTTGAAGATAACTGGGAGGATGTTAACGTCCCTGCGATCCATGTCGGAGGATGGTATGATATCTTCAGCCAGGGGACCATTGATGCGTTTATCGGGTATCAACATGCTGCAGGACCAGGTGCACGCGGAAAATCGAAGCTCATCATCGGGCCTTGGACACATACTGGTTTTTTTTCTCGCAAACAGGGTGAGCTCACCTACCCGAGGAACTCCCTTGATAGGTTTTCATTACAGATGTTCAGGGACATGGTCCAATGCTATGTCATGAACAACACGAATGATTTTTCCAAGTGGCCAACGGTTTTTTACTACGTCATGGGTGACGTCGATGAGAAGGACGCTCCCGGGAATGAATGGCGTACTGCAGACGACTGGCCGATTCCTGCCTCTGTGAAAGAATGGTATTTCCATAAGGATGGATCGCTTAGGACAGAAACTCCCGTCGCTGATGAACCACTCTCCTATGAGTATGATCCCACCAACCCCGTTCCGACGATAGGGGGGAAGAATCTGTTTTCACCAGCAGGTCCTTATGATCAGCGTCCTGTGGAAAACCGCTCTGATGTGCTGGTCCTCTCAAGTGATGTACTTGGAGAACCATATGAAGCGACCGGTCCGGTGATCGCACGCTTATTTGTGTCTTCTGACTGCCCTGATACAGATTTTACCGTGAAACTCATTGATGTCTACCCGGATGGACGTTCGATGCTGATCACCGATGGGATTCTTAGGATGCGAAACAGAGACGGACAGGACCACTGGGAGTTTATGGAACCTGGCGTCATGTATGAAGTTGAGGTTGATCTCTGGAGCACGTCCTATGTGTGGAATACCGGGCATCGCATTCGAGTTGAGGTCTCCTCCTCGAACTATCCCCGTTTTCTGAACAACCCAAATACTGCTGAAAGAGCCGGAAGGAACACTACCTATCGTATCGCTCATAATACCGTCTATGTCGATTCAACGCATGCATCCTGTATTCTGCTTCCAGAACCAATCAACATTACGATGAAGATAACAGCAGAACCATCGTTACAGCTCAAGACCAACCCTTTGTTTTTTCATCGGTTGCTGTGGTTCTGTTATTATTGAGGAAACGTCTTCAATGTTTTTTAATCAGAGGAAAAATTTTTGTTAAAAAACTAGTTGTTTCTTTTTTCAACTAATCGATCATATGAGGTTCTTGTGAGAAGGATTTATTTTCAAATTTTTTGTTATTTTTGTTTCAATTAAGTGACAATAGACTTATATAATATATGAACAATGTTAACTTATACCAAATACCTATTTGGGGAGGTTGAAAGGAAATGAAGAACATAAAAGGAAAAGGTAAAAAGGCTGTTGTTTTTCTAATCGCATCTGTGTTCCTTACCGTAGCACTTACCCCACTTAACAGTGTAGCGCAGACTACAACCATCATCGAGAACAGTAATGAGATACTAAGAAATAACCAACCAATCATATCACAACAGGAAATAGACACCATACAACAGGAACTGTATCGAACCGTTGACTTAACAAGAGGATGGTACTGGAAATCACCTTATCCAAATTATGCGCCACATACCCCTGGCGGGATGCCTGATTTTGATCAGAAACAAGACCAATGGAAAACTATTGAACCAGGTCCCAATGGTGTTATCGATTCCACACTAGCGGGGGATGACATTTACAATCCTTCTGAAAACTGTATCGCCCCTGGCCCGAACGCGCATCTCGAATCAACCCCCCTGGTTGACGATGTCGCGGTATGGTCCTACTGTGGTCCTGTCGCGGTTGCGAACTGTTTCTGGTGGTTTGACTCAAAATACGCAGACCCCACGGGAACACCCGGTGACGGAAAAGACACCTTTGATTTAGTCGAAGACTATGGTGCTGGGGATGACCATGCAAAAAACAATGTTCCATTGCTCATAGAAAAACTTGCAACGTATATGTTAACTACCTCAAAAGGCACCACCTATATCAGCGATATGCAAGACGGCATCGACGACTGGCTAACAGACACCGGACTAAGCAGTAAATTTGAGGAAAACACATATAACAAACCGGAATTTGATTTCATCGAAGAGGAAATCGAAAGAAGCCAGGACGTGATCCTCTTGATGGGATATTACGATGTTGCACTTGGGGATAAAATCGTTGACCAGCAGCAGCCAGCATTTAACTATAATGACAATCTTAATACAGCTACTTGGTGGGATTATCAAAGCTTTGTGCCCTCAGTAACACGGCTCGATGCGATACAAGTGTTCTTGGTCAGTAACGGTCCACCCTGTGATGTACAAATCAATGTCTATAACACGCCTCAAGGAACCCCTATAGGAACATCGGTGTTAAACCCGGGAAATCTCCTCGCTCCGACATGGATCCAATTCCATTTTACGCCCCCCATGCCGTTAACTCCGGGAAACACTTATTATTTTGATGTACTTGAACTGCAGAGCCCCGACCAATTCCATTATGAATGGTTCTATCTTAACTCCGCTGGCGCGTACCCGCCGGGACAAGGATGGCTTGATGCTACTTCGGTCAGTCCAAATGGTCCTTTTGACTGGGCATTTAAAACAGAGTATTACGACCCAGAGATAACCAGGGTCGGAGGTCATTATGTGACCTGTGCAGGTGTCAACTCAGAGGAATTTATGATTGCGTTTAGCGACCCCTGCTGGGATATACA
>JAFGFQ010000052.1 GCA_016930995.1 Thermoplasmatota archaeon
CCATATGATTCACCTCGAGTGATACCAGATGCTATCAGATGTGCGACTCGAATTGGTTCAGGTATGACACCACGTATGGTAGATATATTTATTATTTCTTTTGCCTCTTCTAATGATAGTCCTGTGATCTTAATGTAAATCGGGTTATGATGAGTAGGGATCTTGTGCAGTGTTCCTTTATTTAACAGGCTCCATCGTTCCGCCCAGTCCTCGAAATTTTTCTGCAACGCATGGTGTATTTTTTGTAAATCTGGTTTGTCTCTTGTGATGGTAATGACGGGGAGATCTGTAGTCGTTGAGAGCTCATCAATATCAACGACGTTAAAACCTCCAAGGCAAGCCCCGTCTAGCATAATGACTTTGAGTTGTCGTCTATGCCGAGACTGTTGAATCATTTGTCTACAGACTGCTGTCGCCTCTTTTCCATCGACAGTGACGTGGCTGCATAAAACGCATTCGAGGTATTCACCGCCTCGCATGACGACACCGATAACCGTAGAAGAGTTATCAAGAAAGTTAAACGGCGCGTCATCAATTCCAAGGATGCGAATTTGTTGTTTCATCAAACAAATAAAAATCAACCATCTATTAAGAATGTTTCCCTAGTGATGTACGCTCTTCTACCCCCATTGTTCCTCTGATGAATGATGCTTTTTCTTTTAGTTTCCATTGAACGAAACGGATAGTCTGTTTTTTCAACTATAGTACATGAAGAGATTCTTATAAGTACGTACATGTACATACTATATATTATAGCGATTCTTACTATCATAGGTAGTCTTATGTTACTTTCTGATCGTTCCATCCAGCAACTCTTGAAAAAGAAACGATTGATAATCGAACCAACTCCGATTTTAAAATCAGCATCCATACGAGTTCATTTATCAAATCAATTTGCGAAGCCCGACGGGAACATCGAGCGGAAAACGTCCCATCTTCTCAAACCAAAACAGTTGATTCTTAGTTCAACACTGGAGTATATAAAGATGCCACATGACCATGCAGGGTTATACGATGGTTCGACAACCTTAGCACGAGTTGGAATCACGTCTCATATGGGAAGCATGTTTATCTCTCCTGGTTCTGAGGGAAATCTTACCCTTGAAATCTTTAACGCATCAGAGAAAGCATTTCTCCTGCAATCCAAGATGAGGATTGGGCAGATTCTCATCATGAAACTTGATTCACCAGTACAGAACCCTCAACCTGTTCTATCCTCGTACAGAGGAAAAAACCACAGAGGTCTTGTACTTCATGATGAAAAACAACTCTACAGAAAACGAAAATAACATAATGTTTAAAGAAAAGGTTCATCGTAATGGACAGCATTGTTACATAGAGGGAATCCAGCTTTTTTTAGAACGTAAGACCAGTTAATGTTTTTGTGTCAAGCACGCCAGTGATTGATCGTATTTTATTAACGATGATAGTCCCGAGTTCTTCAAAATCATTTGCATCAATTTTTGCGATCAGATCGTATTCTCCAAATAACGGATGGAGTTCAACGACCTGCGGTATTTTCGATAATTTGTTGTAGACCTCATGTTCCTGTGCTGGAGCGACGTTTATCAAAACAAATCCAATCGCCATTTTTCTTCCTCCTTTCTTTCTATCATTTTCAATATAGGTTCTTCTGTTATGGTTGATATGTCATCATACCTTGAACCTACGGTTCTAGTTCGTCAGCACTCATTTGTCCACTTGCTGCAAGTTTACAACTTTCGCAAATCCCTTCCATTTCCTCTTCCGGTTCAAGTTCATCTCCACAAACAGAGCAATACAGTGGCATAGTAGACCATCCCTCTCACTGTAGCAGTGAAGAGTATTACCTTGCAATAGGATTATTGTTTATAAAGTCTTTTCTTTCTCCGCTCATTTCTCACCCACTAAATTTTTTTATTTTTTTTAAAAAATACAATAATGGATCTCCATCGGTGTAAAAAAATTTTAATATGTGTTTTTCGATACGGAGTACGTAGTGAGTCTTTTACGATGAAAGGGAGAACCACATGGATTTGACGGGCCTTCACACTGATGATGAGCCCCCACCTCTTGATGGTGTTGGAGATACTCTTTTTTCTCAAGCCAGAAACCTTGAGCGTCTGCTCGGCTTCAAAAACATCTTTTTAAAATTCGAGGGTGGGAACCCAACAGGGACACAGAAAGATAGAATATCACAATATCACGTTAAGAAAGCGATCCTGGAAGGATATGATACGATCACTGTTGGGACCTGCGGGAATTATGGTGTGTCACTTGCGTATTTCGCACAGCTCGCTGGGTTAAAAGCCAAGATACTCATCCCTGAGCAGTACTATGTTGCACCGAAACGAAAAGAAGAACTGCAGAAAATGAATGCAGAGATTCTTCCCATTGATGGGAAATACGAAGATGCTGTCGAAGAAAGCCGCAGACTCGCACGCATGGAGCATGTGTACGATGCCAATCCAGGGAACGGCAATGAGGGATGGCGTGGGTACATGTCTATTGCCTATGAGATCTATCGACAGCTTGGGCGAGTACCAACTGCAGTCGCAACCCCGGTTGGAAACGGAACAACGCTCGTGGGGATTTACCATGGATTCAAAACCTTACTAGATACCAACATCATTGATCACATGCCTCACCTCGTTGGTGCCTCTACACCAGGAGGGAACCCCATCATTAAAGGTTTCAAGACAGGTGCGTCGAAGACAGAGGACCTTCAACCGATAGAGATTAAGGAAACAAGCATCAATGAGCCACTCATCGCGTATCATTCCTATGACGGGGATGATGCGTTGCATGCGATTTATAAGACCAACGGCTGGGCTGATTATGCATCTGATGCGTGCATGTTGAGGTTTCATACATTGCTTCGAGATTTAGAAGGACTGCATGTTCTTCCCGCGTCAGCAAGCCCGATTGAAGCATTGATTAAATTCAAAGAACATCGGGTCTTGAATAGCGATTATGTGATTGTTCTCACGGGGAGAAAATTTAGATAAAGATTCTACCATGGATTGATTTCTGTATGCCAAAGACTCGCGCGATGGTCTATGCGGACCGTTTTTACAACTGTGCGGATGGGAAGACCGCCCATGGGCTTGTCCGTTTTAGTAACAGATTTGATGTGGTCTGTGTGGTTGATACGACATTGCCAGTCGGTGACGCCGCTGAGTTTTTGGACAAAAAAAAGAAAGGGATACCATTATTGAACAATCTTGATGAGGCATTCATACAAACAAAACCAGAAACATTCGTAATCGGAGCGGTATCCGAGGGAGGGATGCTTCCTGACGGATATGATGCTGCGGTAGACTGGGCGTTGTCGAAAGGTTTGGATATCGTCTCCGGTCTTCATCAGTTTCTTTCAGACGACCCCCGGTTTATCCAACAGGCACAAAAATATCATTGTACGATTACAGATGTTCGGAAAATCTTTCGTGACTACAAACGATTCTATACCGGCGACATCACCAATGTCCCTTCGTTAAAAATCGCACTTATTGGTACGGACTCTGCGATTGGAAAAAGAACGCTTGCGATCCTCCTCGTTGAAGAATTGCGAAGAAGAGGTAAAATTGCCGATATGATTTTCACAGGTCAAACCGGATGGCTGCAGGGCTGGCCGCATGGCGTGGTCTTAGATGCGATGATCAATGATTTTGTTTCAGGGGGAATTGAAGGGGCGATTCTTGAGTCCTGGATGGATTTGCATCCGGAGTTCATGATCATCGAAGGCCAAGGAAGCTTGGTCCATCCGTTCTTCCCTGGTGGTTTTGAGATTTTAACTGCAAGTCAAGTACAAGGGTTTATTCTCGTTGATGCTCCGAAACGTCCCCATCTTGATGGTTTTCCTGGTCACCCGATGCCCGACCCGCGACGTGTGGTCAACATCGCTGAATTACTCACGGAAAAAAAACTAGTTGGTGTTGGTATTAACCATGAGCGTATGAGCAACAAAGATATTGATCAGGCAAAATACTCCTATAAAGAGTTGTTCCATGTACCTGTTTCAGATCCCCTCTCCGATGGTGTGGAGGATCTTGTCGATGCAGTGGAGACGCTGTTTAATGAGAAAAAATAATCTCCTTTGTCTTTCATCGATTTCTCTCTCAGATCCAATCATCAAAGGCAAAATGGCAATTGCTGATATCACACTTACTGAGTCGAATGGTAAGAAACATCAGTTCCGGCTCATGAACAAATATGAACAATGTCTTCATGAAAATCATGTAGCGTTGCTTCGACTTGCGTTTTGCATGCCGTTGCTGAACTATGGGCTCTTCTCAAAAAAAATCCACTTGGAGTTTACAGTCAGTAACGCTGATTTTTCGCTACTCACAGACCTCAATGGTATTTTCAGTCGTGAAATCTTCGTTAATAAAATTGCGAAGGGAGACAATCCGTATGTCCTTTCTGAGTTTTTACCAGATCCTAAGAAAATAAAACCCACTGATGGGAATCCACAGGCAGTGATTCATCCGATACAAGTTGTGGCTGACACGTCAATTCATGAAGGCGTGGATCCTTCGAAGGCAGGTGTCTTATCAAGCGGTGGGAAAGACAGCTTATTGACCTACGGTTTGCTCAAAGAACTCGGCTCAACTACCTACCCGTTCTATGTCAATGAAAGTGGAGGTCATTGGCGAACCGCGCTAACCGCGTATAATTATCATAAAAGAATCGAACCACTTACACAAAGAGTCTGGACGAATGTCGATCGGTTTTATGGTTTCATGCTTGATCATCTACTGTTCATACGCCCAGATCATAGAAGAATCTGGCATGATACCTATCCGATTCGACTCTGTATTTTTCCCTTCTATGTTTTTAGCTTGCTGCCTGTTTTTATTGACGAAAGAATAGGAAATGTGCTTTTAGGAAGTGAGTTTGACGATCTCCGTTATGAGACTCGTTTCAAGGGAATCCAGCATTATTTTGGTGTCTATGATCAACATCAGGATTATGATATGCGGATGAACAAGTGGTATCAGCAACGGATCCCTGGCATGTATCAATGGTCCGCATTGCGAAACATCTCTGGTCTTATCGACCAGAACATCCTGGTTCGTCGATATCCTGAGCTGGCCAGGCAACAACGCTCGTGTCATTCCTGTCGTATCAAAGATGGTATAATCTATCCGTGTGGGACCTGTTCGAAATGTCTTGGTATTCTCCTATATCTTTTAGCAAATAACATCGATCCCCGCCTCATGAAATACCAGAAAAAAGATATCGAGTATTTCTACAAAAACGTAGGAACCTCTTCTCTGAAGCTTGATAAAGATGAGCAAGATAAATCCTTTTTCCTTCTCAGGCAACATGGATCCGTTCCAAAGGTGAACTGTGTCGATCATGTTGAAAAAATCCATCTTCATCCTTCGACCTGTGATATTGGTTTGTACCCAGAACAATATCGTAATGGATTGCTACGAATTCTTGAGGAATACACGACCGGGTATTGTTCACTAAAAGAAGGAGAATGGGTACCGACAGAACGATGGCAGGACCCTACCGCTACAATAACTCCTTAACCATCCGGTACGCATCGCGAGTGCCCTCGTGGTCAAAGTAATAGTAATGCCGCAGCAACTTAATTTTTTTGAACCCTGCATGTTCATACAGTTTCAATGCCACCTGATTTGTTATCGCGGCCTCAAGTCTGATTTTTCGAATCCCTTTTTTTCTAAGATGTTCTTCTGCAGAGGTAAGTAACCTTCGACCGATTCCTTTATTACGATAGGAAGGGTCGACATTGATTGTTTCAATACCTGCAACCGTAGTTCCTTTACTATAAAGAATGATGAGAAAACCTCGGATAAGATTGTCACTTTCTTCAATCAGAACAGTGCTATGTGCTTTGGTAAGAAGATATCGGAGTTGTCGGCGTGAATATGCATGTTCTTTTTGGAAACAGAGCTGCTCTAGGTCAACCATTCGTTCAAAATCTTTCAGCGTTGCGTTTCTGATACGACCCGTGATATGCATACAAGAAGGGTACAGTGTCTGTTCAAATAATTTTTTCTTTACAAGATACTTCCACGTATTTTATATATAATGAAACCTGTTTTCTTTTCTATCCTACAAGGAGCTTGTGTATGGTACAAGAGAAGAAGAAGGCTGAATTAAAAATCTCAGGGATGACCTGTGCGATGTGTTCGTCGACCATTGCGAAATCCCTTGCGGGTCTCCCCGGTGTACTGAAGGCTCAGGTTAATCTTGGCAACGAGCTAGCATCTGTGGAATATGATCCTGCTCAAGTCAATCTTCTTGATTTAGAGAAAGCGGTCACCGACGTCGGATATGGTATTGTCAATGAGAAAGTAATTCTGAAAATCGGTGGAATGACCTGTACGACCTGCGAAAAAACCGTTACTGAGGCGTTAACAAATCTCGATGGAGTCCTTAAGGTATCTGTAAACCTTGCGACAGAAAAAGCTACAGTCATCTATAATCGGCGGATGGTTCATCTCTCTGAGATGAAGAATGCAGTCGAACAGGTAGGGTACCAGTATCTTGGCATCGAAGGCGGAGAGGATCTTTCATCGGAGATCCGAGAAAAAGACCTCAGAGGGAAACGAATTCGGATTTCTATTGGGTTTCTTGTTGGGGTTCCCTTGATGGTTCTTATGTATGTCCATCCTTTTCTATCGATGGAAATGGTTTCGTATTTATCATTGGTCGTTTCAACACCCACGTTTCTCTATATCAGCCATCCGATATTCTCTGCAGGGTATCATGCATTACGAAAGAAGACACTCACCATGGATGTGATGTATTCTATGGGAATCGGGGTTGCCTATATCTCAAGTGTTCTGGGGACGTTTCGTCTCGTGTTAACTCATGAATTTTTATTTTATGAAACCGCGGTGTTGCTTGCGACGTTTTTAATGCTTGGGCGTTATCTTGAGACAAAAGCAAAAGGCAAAACCTCTGATGCCATCAAGAAACTCGCAGGCCTTCAGGTGAAGACAGCACTGTTGCTTCAGGGAGAACGGGAAGTGGAGGTGGCTATTGAGGATGTCGTGATCGATGATGTAGTAATCGTCAAACCAGGAGCAAAAATCCCTGTCGATGGTGTTGTCATACAGGGGGAAAGTTATGTTGATGAGTCAATGGTCACTGGCGAACCACTCCCCGTGGTAAAACAACAAGGAAGCGTGGTGATTGGAGGAACGTTGAATACGAATAGCGTATTGCGGGTTAAGGCTACGAAAATCGGCAAAGACAGTTTACTTGCTCAGATTATTGCCTTGGTGGAGGAAGCGCAAGGTTCTCGACCTGCGGTGCAGCGCATCGCCGATACGGCGGTGACCTATTTTATCCCTGCGGTGTTGACCATCGCGGTGGTTTCGTTTTTGGCATGGTATTTCGTGCTCGGCGGTACATTGCTTTTTAGTGTGACTGCGTTAATCTCTGTTTTAGTAATTGCATGTCCATGCGCACTTGGGCTTGCAACACCAACCGCGGTCACGGTAGGAATCGGTCGAGGTGCGGAGTTAGGGATTCTGATAAAGAATGGGGAGGCTTTGGAGATATCGGAGAGGATCACATCGATGGTGTTTGATAAGACCGGGACTCTGACGAAGGGTAAACCTGAAGTGACCGATATCGTTGGTGTGGATACAGAGGAGTCATTACTATTAAAGATGGCTGCAAGCGTAGAGGCAAATTCTTTGCATCCTCTTGCTGAGGCAATTATACAAAAAGCAAAGGAACAAGATATTCCTATCAAGCAGTCCGATGGCTTTGATACGTTTGCAGGGAAAGGGGTTCAGGCGACGGTGAATGGGACGGTTGTGTTAGTAGGCAATCGACTTCTTTTCAAGGAACAAGGGATTATGGTTTCGACAAAAGTCGAAGCACAGGTAGCTGAGTTGGAGATGAAGGGAAAGACAGTGATGTTTGTTGCATTTGACCAACGATTTACTGGTTTTATCGCCATCGCTGATGTGGTAAAGGAAACAACACCAGTATCGATGCAGGAGTTCAAGAAAATGGGGATGCGACTGGTGATGATTACCGGTGATAACGCCAGGACCGCAACGGCGGTTGCACAGCAAATCGGTATCGATGAGGTGCGTGCCGAGGTGCTACCTTCGGAAAAAGCCCTTGAGGTCAAAAAACTACAAGAGGCGGGGGAGGTGGTCGCGTTCATTGGTGATGGCATCAATGATGCACCAGCACTCGCCCAGGCTGATGTCGGTATCGCAATTGGCAGTGGAACTGATATCGCGATTGAGAGTGGAGAAATCGTGCTTGTAAAAAGCGATTTGTTGGATTGCGTTGCTGCAGTGCAGCTGAGTCGGAAGGTCATGCGGCGGATTAAGCAAAACCTGTTTTGGGCTTTTGCGTATAACACAGCGTTAATCCCGGTCGCTGCAGGGGTGTTATTCCCATTTTTTGGTATTATGTTTCGACCGGAATTTGCTGGGCTTGCTATGGCACTCAGTTCAGTGACGGTCGTGACACTTTCGTTGTTGTTAAAACGATATATGCCACCAGCAAAGGAGGTAGGACAGCATGGCGGTTGATCCGATTTGTAAGATGAACGTTGATGAGAAGACAGCAAGATTCAGTAGTTTTTATAAGGGGAAAACCTATTATTTCTGTGCACCAGGTTGTAAAAGAACATTTGATGCGCATCCCGAGCAGTATTCTAATGAACAGTAAATATCCCTAAGGGCCTCTGGAGTGTCGCCATCTTGGGCATCTATCCTTCTGTTTTATGGCAACAATAGAAATAGGTAAGGTCTTTGAGGGCATCATCGTCTTTGATATACGGCGGTGGGATTTGTCTTTTGAGGGATTCTTCGATTGTCTTTGCTTCTCTGAGATACGAGGCACGAAGCGATGGGAGACTATCAAGGGTCACGGTGTGTTGTCTGAATGCTTCGTCCAGTGAGAATCTCGGAGTGTGTTGGGTAAAGCCAATGTAATTCCACTCCGCAGTCTTCATATTAAAAAGGTAGTTCTGAAGGAAGAGATGACCCGATCGGGCGATAAATTCGATGGCCTGAAGGATAAAATCGACATCGTCTTGACTTAGAGTATAGTGGATATTGACACGTACCCACCCTGGTTTAATCCCTTCGCACCCATGGACAATGCACTTGCGATATTTCTCTGATGTTTCATTATCTATCCCAAGCAAGATATGACCATAAGGTCCTGCGCAGCTGCATCCGGCACGTGATTGGATTCCGAAGAGGTCGTTGAGTAATGTTGCGACAAACCGCGGGTGTAAAATCCGATCCTTATGCCGAATGTTAAACGATACGATAGGGACACGTTCATCAAGCGCGACATCTCCAAGAAGTTCAATGTTTTTTACTTCCTTCAGTTTCTCTATGAAATATTTCGTAAACGACCGTTCGACGGCCTCGATGGTCTCTACCCCAATTTTTTCTTTTAATTCAAGGACCATAGCAGCCTTGATTGCTTGAAGTATCGGAGGTGTCCCTGCTTTTTCCCGAGTTTCAATATCCTCGGAGAAATCATGATTCTTAAATCCAACGTAGATGACCGTGCCGCCTCCTGCAGTGGTAGGTGGAAGATCCTTTCTGTAGATTTTCTCATTAAAAACAAGGACTCCACAGGTTCCTGGTCCACCAAGGAATTTGTGTGGCGAGAAGAAGATAGCATCAAACGAGGATTCCGGGTCACGATTCATATCTATCGTTATATAGGGGGCGACCGCTGCGAAATCAAAAAATACGAAGGTGTTGTGTCGATGGCAGATGCAGGCGATATCGTAAACTGGTGTGCGGATGCCGGTGACATTTGAACCAGCTGAGAACGATGCGAGTTTCCAGCGGTGTGCATAAGCTGGGTTTGAGAGGTTTTCTTCAAGATCTTGCAAATCAATTTTTCCCTTCTCGTCTAGCTTAATGACAACGACCTCAGCATGTGATTCCCTCCACATCAGCTCGTTGGTATGATGTTCATACGGCCCGATGAAGACGACCGGTCGGTTCTGTTCGATGTGTTCGATGAGCTGATGTGATGAAGATGTTGATGACTGGATAGTCTTGTAGAGGTAATCTTTTGTAGCGGGGGGTATATAAACACCGATGATCTCCTGGAGTTTTTTCAGTGCACCCGTCGCCCCAGACCCGGTCATGATGACTTTTCCATGTTCTCCTGCGTGTACGAGTTCTTTGATTCTTTTTTCTGATTGATGTAAAAGCGTGGTAAGGTATTTGCCGGAGAAATCATCCTCGGTATGAGTGTTTCCGTATGCCGCAAGGATGTTTTGCATGCGTTCTTCGATAAATTGGACGCCACGACCGGATGCGGTATAATCAGCATACAAGAGGTGTCGGTCTCCGAATGGTGTGGGGAATATGACGTTATTCCCAATGATGTGTTTTCTGATGGTCTCAAGATCGTAAGCAGGCATGCGTTTTCCTCTATTATCGTTGCGATTTATCATGCATGTCTCTATAAAGATTATGTTGCTGTCAACACTCGAATGGAGAATCAATTCTTGCCAAAGGGGTCCATATAAAAAAAGCAAAGTCCTTTTTCGCATGGTTTTTTTACGAACCACGTTCACCAACAATCAGTCGTTTCCGCTCAAGAGCATTTTTTATCTCTGCATCGATGTCTTTTGTGTCGATGCTGACCCAATGGACCCCGTCATGCTCAAAGAGCTCCTGCAAAGGAAATCGACCATCCCATGGTTCCCAGGCTTTCTGCAGCGTCATCCCACTCACGGTCCGAAGATTCGTCACCCCGACCCGACCCATGGCATCTGCAAAGGCAAGCAAGCGGTTCTGCGGGATCGCGACGCCGACAGTCTGCAAGAATGACCCGAGTGGTTCAACCCGCGCCGGTAGCTGCATAATATCGGGTATCGGTTTGACACGGATTACCCGGAACAATGGTGACGGCTCGCAGTTCGGGTTGCTCTCATCATAGACCACGAGCCATTGATGGTCCTTCGAAGGGAAGATCTTCACAGGTTCTCCCATGGTCTCCTTTGTGAAATACTGGTAGTATCCATCAAGGACCTGCATCTTCCCGGAGTTTGATCCTTTTGGCAGCGCATGGGTTGTTCTTTCCATTTCCTTTGCGAGTAACCCGGCGAACTCTTTTGGTGAGACAGTACCACCTGCCTCCACATAGATCTCCTGTGGGGAGAAACACCCTTGCTGATCCCAGGCACAGACATCAAGAGATGCTAGCTCTGCTATCTCAGGGGCATGCGTTACAAGGAAGTCCCGGGAAACCACAATGAAACTAAACTTATGCCAATGGCCAGCGAGTGGAACCTTATACCGCTCTGCAAGCTGCGTCAGACTCTTCCGTGCATGTTCCCCCCCGGTCGCACGCACGAGGTCCGACTGAGAAAACAGATACTCCTGCACAAAGGTATTCTCACTACCGAAGGGAAGCACTGCGATCGAATCCGCAAGGAGCGGATCGACCTCATGGATTGACTTGGCATAGAGTGCTCCGAACACCGGTTCCTCGGTTGGCACTTTCACCCAGGTGGCTGCGTCAACAAGTTTATCCATGACCATCTCAAAGGCAGCCAGACCAAGGATGTTGCCTGCGCAGATATGGCCGATGACCTCCGGTTCGTAATTCGAATAAATGATATGGGGTTTTCCGTACGCCTTCACCAGACCGTCGCCGCAAGCAGAGAATTCCTGGTAGCGCTGTGCTTGGAATTTCCCTGCAAGCGGGAGGTTCTCCTTTCTTAGGATATCAAAAAAATAATCAAATCCCCATGATTCGATCATCTCAACTGAAAAGCCAGTCACAGTCGGCAGGACGGCACGTGCGATCTTTCTCCCCTTGTACAAGGGGTCTTGCCAGAGTGCGTTGACTGCATCTATCGTCTGAAGCACCGCGGGGATATCATGTGTACGGAGATACTCCTTGCGTGCGGTTTTGATTCTCCCGATTATCTTCTCTAATATCTCAATGGTAAATATCGGTTTACGAAGGGTGATACCATTGCCGATGTCCTCGGAGATTAGTTGTACTTCTTCATCAAATATAAGACCGGGGTCCCAGAAGAAACAATCAACGACGTGTCCCATACTGAACCCTTTAAAACTCGACAGGAATCGTGCTTGCAGTGTTCACCAGCTCTTGAGCTGCTTTTGCCTGATCTAAGATGACCCGGGAGTCTCCATCTACGGTGAACAATCCTCTGATTAATCCACGGATAGGATCCAACTCCTTGCGGATGACCTTCTTCCAGTTCGAGTACGGTCCTTTGAACACGAACTTCGCTTGCTTTTCTCCTTTTACTAGATACGCATCCCTACATTTCCCATGCCACAGGTCAATGTAAAACACAACCTCTTTTTTTAGGTCTTCATCAGGGGTGATGACAAACAGGAAGTCTCCTTCCCAGTCCTTGGCCACCTCTTGATAGGTCTTATTCTTGTTCAGCTCCTCTTTGAATACGTGGATCCATTCATCCGACGGGAAGTGCAGTATGTTCATCACCATCCTTTTGCATTAACTCGGCCATGACTGCTGCGCAGCCACGTCCCTCAAACCCAGGCATTCGCGTGACTTCAATATCCAACGCGGGGCCTTCACGCTGACATTTCGGGCACCGCTCCAGGATTCTGACTTTATCCCCGGTGATGATAAAACCAGGATAACTGTCAGGCAAGGGGTCGATAAAAGCGAAACGTCCGACCTGTCCGTACCCAAGTTGGTTGAGGTTCTCATCAAGGGCCATGGGAATTACAACAGGCGGGATATGCTTGTAATGGCCTTCGCAGCTCAGGAACACCGAACTGCATTCAGACATCGCGTACACATCATGGTACCGTTCATGAGGGATCCCCAGAACCTCTGTTATCTTCTCCCGGAAGACTTCTTCAGGCAGGCGTTTGTTCTCCTCTGCCTTCCAGCCACCACCAGTGAGAATCTGACTATCAGGGAGACGCACTGATTTTCCTTCCTTCTTCATCCGTTCCATGATACGGTCCAGCCAGAATGGGGGACCGGCGATGTTCACCCGTTTACCGGTTTTTTCAATCTGCTCCAATAAATGAATGACCTTCATATCGGATGTTCGTTGCACCAGAGGGCTGATTGTTGAAAGCGCCTTTGCTTTTATTTTCTCTGAAATCCCAATGGTTTCATCACGTTGCATCCGGAGGAATTGCGTCGTTATCTTCATGTCCAATGCGACATGGATGTTGGGCGGGTCATACAGGTCATAGGCGATTCCAAAGAGGCTTGCGATGGTAAGATTTGTCTGTCGTGGGTCTGGGATAAGTAGGATGACTTGATCAGTTGGGTTATAGTCCATTAGTTCGATAACAGATTTCATCGCACTATATTTCACCCGGTTCCAGGAGAGGGTGTCTCGGGGGATGAAACTGAACCGACCGCCGGTGCCGCTTGTAAACATAATGCTGGTCCCTTTTTTGTTGAACTCCTCGATGATCTCATCATGGCTAGGGTTGTCGCTTTTGAACACGGGCTTTGGGAGGGATCCTGTGAAAATTGTTTTTAACCAGTTAAGAAATCCTTTCCCATCTGGATAATCCTTGAAAAACGCATCAGGGAGCAGAGGGATTTTTTTCACGTCATTTTCTGAGGTAATCCGATCTGGGGTAATGCCGTTGACCTCGCAGACACGATGATACAGGAAATTGTTTGAATAATGATGTTGGAAGGTATGTCTGATTGCGGTGAAGAGATGTTCCTGTGCATTTTTATAGTCAGTAAAGAATAATTTCGGGGAATGCAAGATTGTATCGACTGGCGTCCAGCGCTCCAGCGGGGGGGTAAGTTTATCCAATCGCTTTTGTCCTTCAACATATCGAGATGTGATTGTCATGTTCTTCTCTCCATCTTCTATGTTCTTATGCTTCAAATTCATCGGTTATGTTTCGTAATGATTGAATGAGACCATCAAGAGGTTTTATTATTTTAAGGGCTTCCGTTTTACTTCCGTTGAGTTTCAATCTGTTACGTAACAATGCCATGGCTGGGCCTATTTTTCCCTGAAGAATTTCTTTATAGGTCCCATAGTTGCCCCGTATGATAAAAACAGCGTCTTTTCTTTCAAAGGTAGCACCTGTATTGACAATGAAATCATGTAATCTTCCATCTTTTAATTCTATGTAAAAATTCATGGTTATATCTTTAGGGGGAACATGTTCGATAACACCCAGCAAAGATGTTGTAACATTATTCATATCTTTTTCAGGGTCTAAATTTTCAAGCATATATTTTTTTCCATGTTCAATCCATTCATCTGAAAGAAATTTTACCATTCTTCAAACTCCCCAAGAACTGAGTGGAGTACATCACGAAAGACGGTTTGTTCTTCCTCTGTTAATCCTTTTGGTAGTGGATAAAGAACGTGTTCTTTTCGGTGTATTCCCTTGAAAAGATAATTGATAAGCGTAAATATTTGGCCCATTACTAATGATTTCTCTGTTGTCTCAAGTAATGTTTTACTTATTCGTTTAGCAGCATCCAAATCGTTGTGATCATAGAAATAATCATATTCAATGTAAATTAACTTACCATTGTCAAGTGGGCTGATAAAACCAAGTGCATGCTCTACGTTATATTTGTTACCAACTTCAGAAAACATATCAACCCATTTGAGAATATGCTGTTTGTCACCAGCCCATACAGCGCCTCCCGGTCCCATCGTCATTTGCTGCCTCATTAATCGTGATGGTAAAATTCTGAATGCATGAAGCCACACAACATTGGTCATATCAGGATTTGAATATACTTTTTTAAAAAAACCTTGTAAATCAGGATCATAGACTTTTGCCATTTGTTCAGGTGAGCCGTCTAACCCCTTTTCGAAATGAGTTTTCATTGGTCCAGCAAATACCGCCTTTAATGGGTCATCTTCTTCTGATAATATTTTCATGAATTCACTGTTTTTTAAGGACGCGAGTTTTGGTGAACCCAGAATCAATGTTTTTAACATAGGCTGATCAATTATGTATTCAGCCATGTCTTCAACGATTTTTTTATCATCTTTTGTGCAAACTACATCCACCACATATTTTAGTTTCAAATAATTTTTACAAATATCCTCAAAATCTTTAGCAATCTCTGGTGTTGGGCAGATGAACTCAGCAAGATATTTATAAGATAATACCGCAAGCGATAAACCCACTCCCCGTCTCCCTAGGTGTATTACCATATCAAGGGCTTCTTCTAAGTTATCAAATGGGACAAAGACTGCTTCTTCATCTTCAAATATAGGAAAAAGTTTTACACTGATTTCTGTGATTATATATGATGGACTAAGCGATATGTTTGAAAATGAATTATCAGCAGCATATGGGTTTGATATATTCATATCATGATGGGATTTTATGTTTCCGTCATTGTCAACTAATTCAAGATCAACAAAATTATCCGCAAAACAACCATATCTATTCCCCCAGGTGGTAACAATGCCTGTTGTAGCAATATTGGAACATACATGGGCTCCTGCTTCTGCAACATTAGCTCGTAACTTATGTTTATAGGCCTCTTTTTGTAGTTCAAATGCTGTTATCCCCGCACCGACTAGTGCTGTAGAATTCTCCGGATGGATTTCAAGTTTTTTAAGTCGCAATAAATCAATTACAATTCCATGGTCAAGATTTATTGCATTGGAAAGAACTGTTGGAGTAGCGATTGATAATGCTGTTCCTCCACCTCGTGGTAAAAAGGGGATGTTATTCTTATTTGCAAACTTTATAATTTCAGCTACTTGTCGGGTATTTTCTGGCATGACGATATAAAAATTTAAATCCACGTCTGGAGCGATTATTGAATGTACGTATGAGGCAATGATTATTGAATCATTGGTAGCCCATTGTTTTCCAACGATTTCTTGAAGACCCTGAAGGATGGAATCCTCAGGAATTTTTTGAAAATCATTTGGTTTTAATTGCTCTACATAGTCTTTTAATGCTTTGGCTACTTTTTCTGGTCGAAGTTGTGTTGCAAAATTACATTGTTTATCACATATACCGCACAAAGGACAGGAATTTACGATTTCAATGAGTTTTTCGGTTGGTCGTACTTTTCCGGATTGTAACATTTTGAATATCTGCATGCGTCCTTGTGGCCAGTAGGCAAGATATCCATGTTTTTTGCCAGATGGGCATAATCCGGTTCCAAGAAAATCAATTCGACACATACCACAGTGGGTACCTTTATTTGCAATGGTTAAAGCCTCTTCGAATTTTAAATTTCCAACTAACATTTTTATTTCCTTCTCTTTCTCTTATTTTATATAAATTTGGTTGAGAAGATAGAAGCGATTCATTGTTGATTCACACCTGATGAAACGAAACGTGTTGTTCTGTTTCCTTTTTTTTCCATTTTAAAAAAATCAATTTTCTTCAGATTCTACCCCCTATAGACAATATTCATTAGAAGCTTGAAAGGTTACTTCTACTTAAACTTTTTCTATGATTTTTTGGAAAAATTGAGATTTTATTATTTGTTTTTTTGACGAAAACTGACAATATTATTTTCATCCAATAAAAAATGAGAGAAAATTTTTTCAATACAATTGAATATAGCCTTGATTAGTAGATATCCTGGGGTTGATGAAAGAAATGAAACAATCGGTATGTTTCCTTATGATAATTCTTCTTTTGATGGCAATTTTTTCTGGTTGCATTCAAGAACAACAACCACCGATACCGACGCTGGAAGAAGCGGCTGTGGATATCGTGGAAATGTTAATGGAAAATAACCTTACTGGTGTGTATACCTCCTTTGATGATTCTCTTCAATCACAACTCACTGCTGAACAGTTTAAAGGCATCTGGGAACAGCAGGTCACTCCCTCCTATGGTTCGATAACAAACATTATTCGGACACAGTTGACGAATGATTCGATGTATTCTGTTGTCCTTGTCACCTGTAATTTTTCCAAAGCCGGGGTGTTTGATGTGAAAATCTCATTTACGAGTGAACAAAAAATCATAAGTTTACTGGTGGTACCATCACAGGAAGTGTTCCCATATACTCCTCCCACGTATGTGAATCTTAGCTCTTTTACTGAGGAAGATACAACGATTGGTGCTGGGCAGTGGGTGCTGCCTGCAACAGTGTCAATTCCGAGTGGAACAGGTCCGTTTCCAGCGGTCATCCTTGTACATGGGTCAGGGCCAAATGACCGGGATGAGACCTATGGTCCGAATAAGCCGTTTAAGGATCTTGCCTGGGGGCTTGCCTCTCAGGGTATTGTTGTGATACGTTATGAGAAACGCACGAAACAGTATCCTGCGCAGTCAGCTGCTCTTCAGAATTTCACGGTGCAGGATGAAACCATTGATGACGCTCTTGCTGCTGTGGATGTGTTGCAGAATTTATCTTTCGTAAATGTTTCACAGATGTTCGTTCTCGGGCACAGCTTAGGAGGGATGCTTGCTCCACGGATAGCAGCCCAGGACAGTCGGATCGCTGGATTAATCATTCTAGCAGGGGCAACTCGGCATCTGGAGGATCTTCTGTTAGATCAAACGCGATATCTGTTAAATCTTAGCGGCACAAATCAAACGGAGCAGTTAGAGGAGATTGAGCGAATCGTTGCAAAAATAAAAAACCTAGATATCAATGATAGTGAAACAGTCCTAGGTACACCCAAATCTTATTGGGTGGATCTTGCGTCATACGATCCTGTGGAAACCGCCCAATCATTACATATTCCTCTATTGATACTTCAGGGGAAACGAGATTATCAAGTGACAATGATTGATTTTGCCAGATGGAATGAAACGTTTTTCGATAACGCGTCTGTGCAATTGAAAACGTATCCCTCGTTGAACCATTTCTTTATGACCGGGACCGGTGCACCGACAAATACCGAATATCTTATCGAAAGCCATGTCGCTGAGGAAGTCATCAATGATATCGCCTCATGGATAACAGAGGTATAAAAAGCTTCAAGTATCATACCATATGAGCGTGTGCTGATTCGTATAAAATACGGCACGCTAGGGTATCTCTAATGAGCGTCTGAGGGCGGAGATGGAGAGGGGTTTTACGTAATTTTCTCTGCTTTGAGTGCAAACCCGGACATAAACAGAAACGCCGTCCGATTGTTAATTGGGGGGACGTTAATTGAAATTCCAGTAAACCCGCTCAGGTTCACACCGTAGGCGTCTTCCCCGACGGTTACTCGTTGGAACCCATCTAATCCAAGACAAGATATGGTGCCGTTTTTCAGACTGAGTGCTCCAATGGGGGTAAGAATCCTAAAAGGGATCAGACTGGTTAATACCACAGCAAGCACAAAATATGGGAGAAAGATGAGCAAAAGAATCAGAGCCGCCAGAGCACTTGTTTGATTTTTTATTAGTCGAACGATTCCTTCCCATATTTTCAATGCAAGCCACCAGGCAACGATTCCTTCCCCGTGGGCACTAAAAAAACAGAGACGATTTGAGATATTCTCATCAGCAAGACTGGTAAAGGAGCTAGCGGTATTTCTTTTTCCAAGGAGAATGTTTTCTTTATTTTTTAAGGAAAGTTGTTGGTACTTCTCATCTAAAATCCCTTTTTCAGTTAAGAGTGATTCATAATAGGTGATTGCTGCGTGGTCATTTCTCTCCTGTGCATCAGATAATGCACAGAGATACTGTCGTATTTCCTCAGCCTCCTCTACGGGAACGGTGGTAAATGTCTGTTGTTTGTGCTTCCCAAGATAGTGATTCACCTCAATGGTGACAAAGCTGTTTCTCATGGTGAATGAATCGGTGTTATTTGTAGCAAGGGCAGGGGTTATACCTGTTAACAGTAGGAGTATACACACGGCAGCGCTTAGGATGATGATTTTTTTCTTCATTTTTTTTCCTCTCTTTATAATATTAATTCTCCTCCTGTATTTAACTCTTTATATGAAAAAGACATTAAAAGGAGTATTTTCTGATATACTCTTCGTATTCTGCTTGTGCAAACAAGTTTTTAAATATTTATTCATTTAAAAACATTTAAATCCACCCGGTGCTTATTGTCTATCAAAGAAGGAAGTCATATGAATCATAGAAGATCGAATCGGGCTCTTCAAGGTAGTATCATAGCCTCTGCTCTCTGTTTTTGTTTTCTCACCATTTCTTTTAGTCCTGCTTTAGGTACCGAGGTTCAACAATGTTGTTCAAGGTCATCTTTGGTTGCTTCATCAAGTCAAAGTTCATCAGGGGATATCCCGACGTGGTACCTCGGGGATGAATGGATATACACAATTAATCCTCTTTCCTTCTCAAGCCCGAATGCTTCGTTTTCTGGGTCCATCCAGAATTTCAAACAAAAGGTTGGTGCAGTGATCGATGGGTGGTACAAAATAGATATCACCGGTCAGATTAATGGACAAATAACGGTAAATGGTGTTTCTGGACCGCTCTCAGGTCAGATTACAGGGACGTCGTATTTCCGGGTTTCTGATCTTGCGGAAAGAGAAACTCAGCTTCATTCACAGGGGACGATTACCATCATCCTCCCAATACCTTATGAGATGGATTTTATGACTAACTCCTCCCCGCCGCTTGAGTTGTATGATTTTCCCTTGAATGTCGGTGAAGAATGGCAGATTGCATGTTTCAGTAGCGCTTCAGGGTCTTTTTCTGTTACGGGGTTATACGAGCAATCATTTAACGGCACCCAGTGGGTTGACGAACTAGTTCAATGTACTCAAAAGCTACAGATAAGCGTCCCTGCAGGAACCTTTGAGTGTTATGAGATAGGTCGGACCAATAACAACGGGTGGTATTCCACAGAGGTCCGTAATATCGTAAAATCAGTTGTTGACCAAAGCTCTGAAAACATGACGGTTCATGCCGTGCTCAGCCTGCAGTCACATTCTTCTGCTACACCGTCGATCACCATTTCTGAGGATATCTTGCCATCTGTGGTCGCTCCTGGTGTCTCTGTGACAATCTCTGGTCAGGCGAAGGTCAGCAGCTCTGGTGCTCCTATTCAGAACGGGGCAGTGTCGATTACAATCCCCTCGACTGGGAGCAGTTGGGCAACGACAACGAATTCCAACGGGTACTATTCAAAAACAATTGAAATGCCCGTCATCATCGATGATACCCTCTGTGGGCGAGAACTCGGATCGGGTGGTGTTCTTGTTGAGTGCAGCAGTTCAGGTCTTTTCGGATATCGGGTTCAGACAGTAACAATCATGCAGGATACCTCGCCGTTAGATCCATTGATACAAGGTCCAACACAAGGGAAAATTAAGACTACTTATCCTTATACTGTTAGTTCGATTGACCCAGAGGATGATGGAATCTTTTATTTTATTGACTGGGGTGATGGGACAAATAGCAGTTGGATTGGCCCCGATGCTTCGGGTGAAAATGTTACCCAGAATCATCAATTCGCAAAAAAAGGTAGTTACACCATTAAAGTAAAGGCACGGGATAACTATTATGCGGAGAGCGATTGGAGCAGCCTTCAAGTGACAATGCCAAAATACGGATCATCTTCGCTTCTCATGAAAGTATGCGATAGGTTTTCTTCTCTTTTTGGTTTTATACAACATCTCTTTGGATAATCTGTGTCCAATAGTAGCCTATTTCTTACTCAATGAAATGATTCGATACGCTGTCATATCTATCCTAGAGAAATCTTATATAATATTATTATGTATTAATCATTATGAAAAAAAGAATGGTGTGGCAGGTGATGGTCTGTGTCATAGGGTCTCTTTTTATCTTTATCCATCCCTCTACTGGTTTTTTCGTATTCCGTAACCAGTTTCTCTCAGCGGATGATACGATTGTTGTTCATCTTGATTGTGAACGCGTCTCTGGTATGATACGTCCTTTTGGGCATATCAATGATGGTCCTGCCCCGATAAAAAATGAAGCGTCCTATACTGATTTATCAGACCAATATCAGGAAATTGGCATCACTGCTATCCGCACCCATGATCTCTTCGGTCCGACTGATATCACAACGATTTTTTCAAATTTGAGTGCAGATCCAACAGATGCATCGAATTACCATTTCGAGACAAGCGATCCTCTGATTACTCGAATGATTGAGGCAGGAACACAGATATTTTATCGGTTAGGGGAAAGCGCAAGTAATAATCACACGTTAAAAAACCCACCTGCCAATTTCACGGTATGGGCAGAAGTCTGTAAACATATTACGATGCACTATAATGAAGGATGGAACAACGGGTTCTTCTATAATATCGTGTACTGGGAAATATGGAACGAACCGGATCTTCTCGGGTTCTGGAATGGAACCGCTGATCAATATTATCAGCTCTATCATCTCACTGCAGAGACATTGAAAACACATAATTCGTCACTAAAAATCGGAGGCCCATGTACCTCATCGATTTCCAACGGAAATTATACAACAGGTTTTCTTCAATATGTAAAAGACCATGATGCCCCCTTAGATTTTTTCTCCTGGCATCGGTATGCAGGAGCGCCTTATGATTACTATGCTGATTCTTTGTATGTACGTCACCTTCTTGATTCGTATGGTTTTACTAACACAGAAAACATCAATTCAGAATGGAATATTGATATTCTCAGTCCCCAGCGCGACAAGGACAATGCGAAAAATGCTGCGTTCACAGCGTGTAGCTTGACTGTTTTTCAAGATGCACAGCTGGATTATGCATTTCGTTATAGGGGCAATCAAGAGAACAACTGGTTAATGAGATTCCTCGGTCTTGATCTTGGTTTGTTTTCTTATAACGGCATCTATAAAAGACCCGCCGTAATCTATAGAGTAATGAAGGATATTACTCAAGACACGCCACTCCGATTGCAAACTCCTGTCATGAATGCTTCTGATGGGATAACATATCTTGCGGGAATATCAAAAGATAAAAAAAATGTAAGCGTCCTTGTAAGCAATTTTAATGCTGCTGACATTTCATATCATCTCGAACTTACCAATGTGCCCTGGAATAGCACCTATAGGGTGGTGCGTTATCTTATCGATGAAACCCATCATCTGGAAATAGTAAACAATACACAGCAGAGCACTTCACCGTATGTCAACATGCAAACACTGAAGAAAAATTCGATTCATTTTTATCGCTTTACAAATTCTTCAATGATTCCTAAGGAAGGACCCGAAGTCGCGCAAATACCCTTGTTGTTACGGTTTCGTTTTCTTGACCCATTGACTCGCATTCTTGCTATTCTTCTTGTTCTTATCATTCTTAATTAATAAAACAAGGTATTCCTTTTCAACGTAAATTTCATAAGAAACAACGTATTCTTCTGGGAGCATGAAAAGAACAGAGTATTCAGAACAAGACGTATTAGCATTAGCGAAGAAATCATATGAAGAAGGCGAGGTCGTCTTTGACATCATCCCTGAAAAAACAGCACTAATCGTTATCGACATGCAAGATGAGTTTGTAAAACCACACTGGTCTCCCTATTGGGTTCCAGAGGCTACCAGACGTGTTCCTCACATCAAACGCCTCATCGATCATTGTCGGAAGAAAAAGATACCTGTGATATTTACGGTGTATTCGAAAACGCATCGGTATCTAGATAGACCATTATCATTGCCAATGATGCCGGGTCGCTATCCTGATTTGCCTATCGATCAATCGATGTTTTTTGTTTCAGGGACTGTTTGGCATGAGCTTGCGCCAATGAAAGATGAGATAGTTCTCCACAAAACGTCCTATGGAGCGTTTTTTGACACTCCTTTAGAAACCATTTTAAAGAATCTTGGGCGGGACACGGTCATTATTAGCGGGACACTTACGAATTTTTGTTGTTCAACGACTGCACGACAAGCATATGAACGAAGTTTTAAGGTCTTGTTTGGTAGTGATGTAACCGCAGCGCATTTTCAAACTCATCATGAAATGGAGTTACAGGTTTTACGACGAGGTTTTGCAAAAGTCATGTCATTAAATGAACTGCTCACCGCGCTTTGAAATTCAGAGTTGTTGCATGAAAAATGGTCGCAGGAGAACACAATTGAGAAGAACTCCTCAAAATGGGGGAAGGGAAATTAACTATTCTATCATATAAACAATTGATTACGCCATAATAATTTTCATTGACCTTGAGCCTCTTTTACGTCAGAGCATTGAACTGATATAGAGAATTGGATAAAACGTATTTTTTGATGAAAATAGTGATGTTTTGTACAAAAAATTTAAAGATACTTTTTAATTCTCTATTCGTAGTAAGAGATATGAAGCGAAATCCAGAGTGACCTGTTAGGGTCTTCTATAGACATTGAATAGCTGTATATTTAGAAGGGAAACATGAAACACATACTCGTATTAGCTCTCGGCATCCTCGTGGTGTGTTCAGGTTTATCAGGATGCATCAATCAAGCTGATGAAGAGAACCAGGAACAAAGCGAGCTACTCGTCATTGGTATCTCAATGGATCCCCATGGTTTTTTTCCATGGATTGATAGCTACGATACTTTAACATTAGCAATAAACCTGAATATCTTTAATCCGCTCGTAACATTTGACAATAGTTTTAAGCTGTTCCCAAAACTTGCGAAATCATGGAATAATCCGAACAACTGTACATGGCGATTTTTCCTTAGAAACGACGTGAAATTTCATAACGGCTGTAATTTTACCGCAGAGGATGTTAAATTTACCATTGATTTTATAAAGGATAACAAAAGCCATGTGCTACGGGATTTACTAACAGAGGTTAAGGAAGTCAATATCATTGACACCTATACAGTCGACATTGTCACGTACCAGCCGTTCCCCATCCTGTTGAACAAATTGACCAATATTCCGATAGCCTGCAAAAACCATCTTGAAGAATCAACAGAAAAATGGCCAATAGGGACAGGTGCGTATAAACTGGAGGACTATAAACCAGGCGAAAACATTACACTGGTGCGATTTGATAGTTATACCATGGGTCATCCCGTCATCAAAAAAGTTATCTTTAAAATCATACAACAAAGTGAAGACCGAAAAAATGCGTTCGTCGCAAAACAAATCGACATCATGGAACACATCCCCCAGAAATATATCGATGAAATACAGAAATGTTCTGGAGTCACAGTAAAGAAAATCTCAAATCCTACTGTTTTTTACCTGGGATTAAACTTCAGAAAATACAATGTCAGTGGTTTTCCAGGGGTAAAAAATCCATTATCGGATGTTCGGGTTCGAAAAGCGCTGTATCATGCAATTGATGCGAATAGTATCATCAAAATATTGGGGCTAGCAGCAGAACCCGCCTCACAGTTTCTCTCTCCTTTGATTTTCGGCTATAACCCTGAGGTTAAACGTTTGCCGTACGACTTGAACATTTCCAGGCAGCTTCTTTCAGAAGCTGGATATGACCATGGATTCAATTTATCTTTTTATTGTCCAGAAAATTACGTGTTGCAGAGGGAGCTTTTAGAGGAAATTGCACGGCAACTCTCCCAGGTTATCAATGCGAGTGTTCATAATGTTTCTTCCGAGGAGGAGTATTATATGAACCTCTACAGTGGTAACTATTCGATATACTTCCTTGGATGGATTCCTGCGACCGGTGATGGTAGTGAGATATTTGATTATCTCCTCCGATCAGAGCATCATCCACTCGGGATAGGGTCGTACAATTTCGGGCATTATTCGAATCAGACCGTTGATGAGATAACCTCAGAGGTAGGCTATACCATGAACCAGAAAATCCGCCTAGATTTGATGCGGCAAGGATTCACCATTGCGATGGATGATGTTGCATGTATCCCCTTATATATTAGCGTCTGTAATGTTGCGTTTCCGGATTATCTCGAATGGAGCCCACGATCTGATCTTTCGACCCTTGTTGAAGAAATTACTGTTAAATAACAGAGGTGAGATACATGATTGCTGGTGCAGCAAGGAATGAAGAAGGTCCGCAGCCTTAAATTAAAAATCATTTTTCCGCTGCTTATCATCCTTTTAGTTGTTTTTCTGTCAAGTTCTCTTTTGATTATTGAACGGGAGTCAAAAGCAGCAAAGGACTCCCTTATCACGAATGCCGAGTCCTTTTCAAGCCTGTCAATCACCTATGTGATTTCAAATTATCAATTCTTAACCGAGTCTGGTTTTTATAAATTCACCGAAATCATAGATGATTTGATGAAGTTAAACAATAATCTTGTGGGAATACAAATCGTTGATGTGAACGGGAAGATCCTCTTTGACTCCATTGAGATTCAAGAGGGGAAATATGATGAAGCGGCACTTGGAGCCCGTTATCTTGAGAACGAAACATTGATCCAACGAGTGGGAGAACCTTTTTCATCTGTTTTTTTCAATGAGAAGACACGACGTATCGACATCATCGAACCGTATTTCGAGTTATATAGCGCGCATGCATATTCAGTGAGGTACATCTTTTCACTGGCAAATTTGGATGCCATGACCCAGGAAATGATTATCGCTATATCTCTATATTCAGGTATCTTTGTTATCGTTTCTTTTCTTCTGATATTTTTCCTTTTTAATTACTTTATCTCTGCACCCATTGGTGAGCTTACAAAGGGCGTTCGCACTATGGGTGAAGGCTCCCTTGGTTATGAGATAAAAATAAAATCGCAGGATGAAATTGGGGAGCTTGCGACTGCGTTTAATACGATGAGTGCTGATCTGAAGCTTTCACGGGATCATCTCGAGGAGTATAGTAAGAATCTGGAAAGACTCGTTGCAGACCGGACAAAAGAACTTGAGGAGAAAACCCGGCGACTTGAGCAGATAAACAAGGACCTGACCGTTGCCAGGGAAGAGCTTAGTGTATTGAATAAGAATCTCGAGGAGCGAGTCCATGAGCGAACAAAAGAAGTGGAAAAGCTACTTAAGCAGAAGGACGAGTTCATCACCCAGCTTGGTCATGATTTGAAGAACCCGTTAGGTCCGTTGATTAATTTGATACCCTTGCTTGAGAAACAGGAAAACGATACCGCGAAAAAAGAGATGCTAACGGTCCTTCATAGAAATGCGGATTATATGAAAAATCTTGTAGTCAAGACACTTGAACTTGCGGTGTTAAATTCTCCAAACACGAAGTTTTCTATAGAGCATCTGAAGTTGTTCCAGGAGGTCGATCATATTATAGAGAATAAAAAGATGCTTTTTGAGGAAAATAAGACGAAAGTCTCAAACAACATCGATCGTTCCTTGTCGGTCAAAGCGGACCGTCTTCGATTTGAAGAACTCCTGACGAATATCTTTGAAAATTCAGTGAAATATTGTCAGGAGAAATGTCGGATAACGATCAACGCAGAAAAAACAGATGAGTATATTACAATTGCTATCACTGATAATGGTCTTGGAATGACCAATGATCAAATCGAACGCATCTTTGATGAGTTCTACAAGGCTGATTACGCGCGTCATGATATTCAGAACACAGGCCTGGGGATGTCGATTTGTAAGCGGATTGTTGAGAAGCACGGAGGCCATATCTGGGTGGAAAGCCAAGGTGCTGGGAAGGGGACGACCGTCTTCTTTACCTTACCTGCGGCTCCTTAACGTCCCAGTCATCCTCTTTAGAATTCCCTGTAGAAATACATATTAAAGACTCCTTGATATATACATGGAGGCAGAAAATCATGAAAAAAATAATGTTGGTTGATGATGAGAAAGATCAGATTTATTTCATTAAGACCTCCTTTGAGAATCTTTTTGGGAAAGAATATACGATTATTCCTGCTGAGAGCGGTGAAAAATGTTTTGAGTTATTGGAGAAAAGCGACCTGCCTCATCTTATTCTTCTTGATATCATGATGCCCCAGATGAACGGCTGGGAGGTCTTTGACCGGTTACGCGCGCACCCGCTATGGAAGAGCATTCCGATTATCTTTTTGACAGCCCGGACCGATGAATTTGCTGAGCATGCAGGTGTTCTTATTGCAGAGGATTATATCAAGAAACCCATTGAAATCACGGAGCTGAAAATCCGTATCGATAACGTGTTGAAAACTGCGAAGAAAAAAGAAAGCAAGTAGTATTTTGGTTGAATCGTTACATTTTCTCGGGGAGTATGTTTGATTTGAATACTTCGGTGACGTAGAGATAGTCATAGTTTGCGATGTCCTCTGGGAATTTTTTTCGTAGGTCCTCCATGACGCGATAGAAATGCTCGAAGTTTGTCGCGTACAGGGTGATTTCCAGGTCATACCCGCCGATTGCTTTGTGGATCTCCCAGAGGAAGGGGTTGTTGCTAAGGTAGGTGATGATCTGGTTTTTCTTGTTATAATCACGCAGTGAGAGATTCACGATGAATTCCCGTAGTCCGAGTTTGTTGATATCCATGGTAATGGAATAGCGTTGGATGACCCCTGATTTGATGAGTTTGTTTATCCGGGAGTGGATGGTCACTGTTGATACTTTAATTTGACTTGCGATGTCAACACTGTTGATCCGTGTATTCTTTGCGAGTAAGTTAAGGATCTTATAGTCGACTTGGTCAATATCGACGGTTAGTCCATCGTCTCGGTATTCGTAGGCTCTTTCAGACGAGGTCGAGGTGGAAAGTTCGTTGAGCAACAGTGAATGTTTGTATCCGAATGATTCATAGAGCTGGGAAAAGAATATTTCTTTGAAGTAGTATCGGTAGGCTCGGAGGGTCTCTTCATAAAACGCGTAAAAATGATTTGGGGATTTCACCAGGATGGTAATGATGAGGTCATATCTTCCCTTTGTGGAAGCGATACTCCAGGTGTTGTTATGGTTGACGAAATGGGTGATGATTTCCTTTTCTTTGTCCGGTGATGCGTACTGAAGGACGATATACAGTCTGTAGACGGAGAATCCGAGTTTGAATACATCAACCATCGCGTTAAAATTTTTTATAATCCCTTTTGTTTGTAGACGTTTGATGCGGTATTCGACCACACTTTTCTGAAGGCCGACTTTTTTTGCTACTGATGACAACGATTGTCTTGAATTTAAAAAGAGATGGTACAGGATTTTATGGTCTTTGGAATCGAGTTCTCGCACAGTAAAATCATCGTGAATTGGGGTAATAAGGTTTTCCAATTAGAAATAGTGTGTAAAATCGTTCGTTGTAATGACTTTTTAATGACGAAATAAATGAGTCACTCTTTATTATTATTTAAAAATAATGATGAAATTAATATATCTATAGTGACTATTTTTTTGAAAAAATGTTTTTTGTAATCAGAAAATCTTTTTCACCGTCACTAAATAGGGAACAGTTTTATCCTTTTGATATACAGGCACTGAGTTGAGGCGCGTATTTCTTTCTTCAACAAATAGTAATGTCATTTGCTCAGATGTGTTATCTTTTTGTTCATTTTCATGTATTTTTTAAAAATTATTATGTTTTGTACAAAATATATGTTCAAGTACTTTATGAACTTGGTAATATGTTCCAGGTATGGAGGATAGCCATGAAAAGAAAAATCGTTGGAATATTGATGTGTATGCTGTTGTTGCTACCTGTATCTAGTGTTCTCGCCTTTCCGTTTCGTACCAATTTTAAGAATCAAAAGACACCTACCAGTGATGGTACCGAGTATTGGGCATTACTCGTTGGTGTCAATGAATTCAAAAACCAGCCCTATATGACCAATCTTTCGCTCTTTAACGGTCAACCTCCAACAGATCTCGATAATCTGCTTCTTGCCTCTAATCACTGGAAAGCAGATCATATTCGCTTGCTGACTGGAAAAAACGCCTCGATTTTCAATGTGTGTAAGGGGTTTCGTTGGTTGTGCAGAATGGCAGATGCGGACGACATTTGTCTTGTTTATTTCGCAACTCATGGAAGCCCTATTTATGATATGCCTCCTGTTGATGAAAACGGAGGGTATGATACCGCGTTGTATATGTATGATACCTATCGTACGCAACTCGGAAAATGGCCAAACTGTTGGTACTGGTGTTTTCCAAACAAGTTGTATTATTTGTACGATGATACTATTAATAGATATCTCAATCGACTAAAATGTGATGGAGTTTGTCTGATTATTGAAGCGTGTTTCGCAGGTGGGTTTAATGATACCTATAGCACTGGAATCCAAACAACATATCTTGCTTTTGAGTGGATGAAAAACCTGGGAAGACAACTCAGCGCACCTGGGCGCGTCATTTTGATGGCATGCAATAACGATGAGCTAAGTAATGGAAACTTTTTTGGGTACTATCTCATGGAAGGACTGCAGGGATTTGGTGATGTGAACAAGGATGGTCTCTGTTCTGCAGAGGAAGCATTTAATTATAGTACTCCAAAAACAAAAGAAATACTCCTTAAGGAATTTGATTTTCCAATGAGCCCACAGATTTTTGATAGTTATCCCGGTGAGCTTATTTTGACTGATACGGAGATGCCGCCGACGTGTACAAATCTTGTCAATGGATCCTTGGTTGGTCAGGTTGGATCCGATCAGACGTATTTCTTCAATGCCAGTGATCCTGAAGATGATCAAATAAAATATCATTTCAATTGGGGCGACACAACAGAGGAGTGGACCGGGCTGTGTTCTTCGGATGAGCCTGTTGAGATGGCTCATGTCTGGGATAAAGAAGGGACCTATAACGTTCTTCTTCGGAATTATGATGAGCATGGGATGTGGTTCTTTGAGGATAGTTTTCCTAGGACAAGAATCGTTGTCACTATTGAAGATGACCATTGTGTTGACCAGCGGCAAACAGAGCTCTACGATGGATTAAGTCTGAATGATGGTATCTTTGTAAAAAAATGGTACGCTCAATCATTCGTCCCCACCCAAAGTACTCTTTCAAAGGTTGAGTTAGAGTTGATAGCAAAAGGCAATGTCCAGCCAATTACCGTCTCTATCAGAAAGGAACTTACCGGACCAGATCTTACTTCAACCTCCGTATTAATCGGACCAATGGATCTTTATAGACCGATACTGAACTGGACAACATTTGACTTCCCAGATATTTCGGTAGCACCTGGTGATACCTATTACATTGTCTGTCATCCGATTTACACGGATGATTCTCTATATGGGTGGTCATATGCAGGCGCGTCATATGATGATCCATACCCCAATGGTCAAGGATATTCGTCACCTGATTACGGGAGCAATTGGATTATTTATAGCAGAGTTCATGATTTCTCCTTTGTTACGTATGGGGGTTAACTCTTCTTTTTTTCTTTTTGAACCAAAAAATCATCATCATTTGTCTCCCTAAGATGAATGAATTGAAGGAATGGTGGGTAGGTTGTTATACAAAGATTATTAATATCCTTCTCTTTATAATTATAAATAATGCGAACGACTTTCATTATAATCCTTGGTTTTTTCCTCCTCCTGTCTCCTCTGCAGATGAGAAGTTCTGGAGAAAATGTTTTCCTTTTCTCTTCCTCAAATCACCATTTAGATTCTCTTCGGAGTTCACTTTCAGATGTTGTAGTTGTTGCAGACAGCGATCCGTTCTACAGCATTCTTTGCACAAGCATTGCCTGTTGGTATGAGCAATCTACCAATACAACAGCGCTTCTTCCGTTCCTTGTTTCCCAAAAAAACAATTTGACATGTGCACAGACACGTTTCCTTCATACCTGCTATCCTCCGACGAACAACACGATTCTGGTGGTAGGTGAACATCTGATGTCATCGTATCCAACGATTGAGATTGTTGGGTCTGCTCCAGAGGTGGCAATCTCTCTTGCGACATATGTCTTTACAACAGCACCGTCAGTTCTTATCCTTCCTTATACGACTGTTGATGCTTACAAACTGAGTCTTCTTTCTGCACCGCTGGCAAGTTACCTGAACATGCCGATTCTCATCGCTGATGACAACGACGAAGAACTTCAAAACGTTTGTACACAACTGCATACCATCCATGCGTTTGTAGTGGGGAATACTACGGTGAACCTTTCAAATGTTACCATCACACGTCTACGGGATGAAGAAGCAATCCATGATGCAGTTTTATCGGTTATCAAGGATCAATTTGGGGCTATCAACTACATGACTATGACAAATCCCTCTGATGTCATATCACCAGCAGTCCTAAACACCACGCAACAAACGATTTCTGATCATATCATCAATAAGAAAATCATTATTCTTAGTAGGGAACTTGATATTCTTGGAAACGATAGCCGTAAATATCCTATCCAGGTTCCCGATGGCATACAGCATGTGCGTATCTCTGGGGAACTTTTACAGAAATCTGTGTCGTCATTGGGGAGGTTTTCCGTTGTTTCGCCTCTTCTTTTCATGACCCTTACTGATTCAGATGGACATGTTGTTGCCTATGCAAATAGCCTAGGCTATGAGAATGGGAAAACATACCTTGAAACACTCATCTGTAATTCGTCAGGGGAGTACTGGCTTTCTATTTCTGTGTATCATGGGTTCAAAGGCGGTTTTTTTCTCCAACGTGGTGTTTCTTTCGTTAATTTGGATGTCATTCTCAATGTGACCATGACTGGTCTTAATTCTCCGCATCTCCCAGTGATTCCTCATCTCTCGAGCCTTGCACCCTATCTTACTGCAGCTCATGGGGGTCTGATTATCGCGAATGCCTCTTGGGAATTAACTGATAGTGTATATGCCACAGCTGCTCAAGGGTCTGGATCCGGCCCGTGGTACAATGAAGCTTTACATCCCTTTGTCAACGAAAAAGTCAACAGAACGGTGCAGCAGCTAGAGGGCATCTTAACTATTCTTGATGAGCATGATCTCCTCAGTGGGTATCTCAATGGACCGGCCTGGCTTGCGATTCTTGCTGATACAACGATGATACCGATGTATTATTATAGTCCTTCCCAAGGGGGTATCCCTGAGAAAGGTCTGCCATCAGATAATCCGTATACTCTTTCCCAGAATCTTTCGGTCGGGCGTCTCATCGGCTGGGATGTACAGGATGTTTCTGTGTTGATAGCACGGACGTTTTTCTATGAAACAGTCTGTGGTGCGCCGGAGAATCCTGAAGATTGGCATCATCGGTTCAGTTTCGTGTTCGGGGAAGGTTTTGGGGAGACGGGAGGGCTCTTCCATCAGGTTCCCTATGCAAAAGAAATACGACAGTACGGATTTAATTCAAGGGTCTATGGGATTTTCCGTAACAGTCGGCAATTCATTGAGATGTTTGATGTGTTCACTGGAGCAAATTATATCGAGTATCTTGGTCATGGCGACTGGTTTTGGCTGCCTGCGTCTTTCTACGGTTTTGACATGTATTCGAAAGCAGTGGACGTTGCTCATGTGAAGGACTGGGTTTTTGAGAGGCCAAGTGTTTTTCTTACGTCTGCGTGTCTCATGGGGCGGACCGATGGTCTGCCGCCGGAGATGACTATCGGGCTTACCCTGCTTCATGCTGGGTGTAATGGTTTTGTGGGTGCGACACGGGAGACCGGACAAGAATCTGGTCTTTCTGTTCTTGAGAATCATCTCATTGTTGATAATTGGAGTGTTGGCGAGGCATTACGTGGTGAAAAGCGAACCGATACTGAGTTGCCTACGTTTTATGTGCGCGTCTTGTATGGTGATCCTGCTTTTAATCCCTACGAGCCACAGCATAGGTTTAGTATTCAAGGACGGCCGGTATTCTTACATCCCTAAAATTTTCTTTGGAATAAAGTATGATGGACGTAAAATAGAGAAAGGGTATTTAGCAAATTAGGAGAGGAGGAAAGATGGAAAAAAACATACTCCCTCATATTTTACGCCCTTAATTAACAATTGTTAATTCTTGTTTATATTACTTTCGCTTTTTCGGGCATTTTTAAACAAAAAAAGGGCGGCAATTCGGAATCTGGGCGGAGGAAAACAGAAAAAACCCCCTCATACGACTGTCATCACAATTGTTCTTTCTAACAAAGATTTATAATATCTTTTACTATCCTAACAACCGGTGATGCAGTATGAGTACAGCACAAGACATTTTGAAAAAAGATATCGTAAAAAAAGATGCCAACGACACCTTCTCTCAAGTTATAAGTGCCTTTACTACCACAGAAGCAGTCATCGTTATGGATCATGAGAAGTATCAGGGGATGCTGTTGAAACAAGCACTGATGGAGCCAACGGCAACACCGCACACAAAGCTTCACACCTTGCTTTCTCATCCATCACGAATCGCACAGACCACTACCCTTGAAGAAATCGCCCGTATCATGGTTGAGAACAATCTGTACATCCTTCCTGTCCTGCAGAACGAGGCTCTTTTAGGGATTGTTACTGCAGATGATGTCATTAAAAAACTCACGGAACAACACATCGGATCCCAACCTGTGAAGACCATCATGTGTACAACCCCTGTGTCTGTCAGCCCATATGAGACGATTGGAAAGGTTCTGCATTTGTTCCGGCAAGAGCACCTCTCCTATCTCCCGGTTGTTGATCATACGACCATCGTTGGTACGATTACTCTGGATACACTTCTCAATACCCTCCTATATACCCATGGTAAAAGTGAAGGGCATGATAACTTCGAATCGCAAAAACGACAAAAGTACGATCTTCCAGTAAAAACCATCATGCAAGAGGAGCCGGTGCTCATCTCGCCTGATACTGCCATCCAGGACGTCCATGCGCAGATGCACATCTCTGCACTTCCTGGTATGCTTATAGGAAAGGAAAACCATCTGCATGGAATCGTTACCCATAAAGAATTCCTTCTCCCGTATGCAGGGGTTGAGAAAGAGGAAACTATCGCCATTCAATTTCATCATCGCAACAATACTGTGCATGGGTTTAACAAGGAAGAAACGGTTCAGCTCCTGCGAGAGGAATTTCTGAAAAACTATGAAAAATTCCTTGAGGTCGGCTACCTGCATGTTTCCCTTGAGCAACATAAAGAGATTAAGCAAGGGCTTCATCGTGTCGTCTGTGAAATGAAACTTTCAGGCAAACCCGGGGCGTTCTACGCTACCCAGGAAGGATACGGCCCAATGCAGGCGATGAGAAATGCGTATCAGGCAATCGAACATCAGATAAATAAGGTCAAGAAAGCCTAGACAAGCAGTCCGTTCCGGTGAGCCTTTCTTGGACCAATCACGATCCATTGAGATCTTCTTTGGTTTCTTCGACTATTCGATACGAGGTCGTGATTAGTACTGTTGGTTGAAGCATCGCGGACACGGGGCAGTATTTCTGCTGTGACAGTTCGATGGCTCTTTGCAGATGAGTTGGATTTAATCCTCTGCCAACAAAAACGAACTCAAGATGGATGGTTGTGAAAACCTTTGGATGTGTCTCTGAGCGGTCTGCATGCATGTGAATCACAAGGTCTTTCGTATGGACTTTTTTCTTATGTAAAATTGAGACCACATCGCATCCGGTGCAGCAGCCAAGTGCCAGCAGCACGAGTTCCATAGGTCGCGTCGCCGCATCAGACCCCGCTTGCTCTTTTTTAGTGTCGATGGGCACCCAGTGATTGCTGTCTGCTTTACCAACAAACGAACAACCCTCTATTTGTTTTATCACTACGTCCATGTCCTTCACCTAGGAGACATATTCAGTTCTATTGTTTAAATCATTTCTTTATCGCAGGTGTTTATTTATAATGGCAGTCGTTTCTTTTCTTATGTATTTGTATCTTGTCTTGCTATTCATCTTCGTTATCATCCCGGACAGTGTTCTGCTCTATATAAATCGGAAAAAAATACATCTGAAGTCGCTGTGTGTTTCACTCTTTTTCCTCTTTCTCGTTGCGGTATTGTGGGATCAAGTCTCAGTACGAATGGGCCTTTGGATCTTCTCGCAATCTGAAATGGTTGGATATCTCTTTGGTCTACCGATCGAAGAATATCTGTTTTTTATTTTTGTCCCTCTTCTCTGCATTAACATATATGTTTTAATTGAAGATATCTTTACATCAAGGAAAAAGAAAGGAGTGTAAAAAAATGAATTAACATTTTTTTCAATTATCGTTCATATCATCTGTGAAATCTGAATGTTGTAATAGGAAGTTAATTGTTGATGAGGATTTGGGAGGAAAGAATAAAAAGATACGCTCATCAACAATTGCACCTCTCTGTATTAACAATTGTTAATACCATATATAAATATTTCGAGAGAAATATTAGCATGCTCTTTTTTTACATAAAAAGCAGATAAAAAAACTGAAATGAACAAGTGCTAAAATGGTATTTTTTTTTTAAACAGGAATGCAAAAAATCTTCATCCACTCCCCTCTTTCTATTTCTTATGTAAGTGAATCTTTTTTTCAACACGCAGATATGAACATTCAACGAAGACTATAAAAGAACCGCATTTCATCATGTATCGACTGCTTACAAGAGGAAAAGAGCATCGAGCACTGTGGTGAGTACAAAGCCTATGGGAAAGAAAACACAATTAAGCCTCTCAGTGAAACTCACATTCATTGTAGTGACTATAGCGGCAATCATCATTATTTCACTAACATATATCAACCTTAATGAGCAAGCAAGCTTTTTTGAAAAAAACTATGTGGATAAATCAGTAACACTTGCAAAATCTCTTGATGCAAGTATTTCGTTTTCTTTCAAAAACCGGTTAAATCAAACTGAGCAGTTGCAACAGTACATTGATACGATCAGTGAAAAAAACGATGAAATTATCAATCTCAGTATTAATGTCCCCACGTCCCAAGGTGACCTTATCACCCTTGTCTCAAACCATGAGAATCTGAGAAATACAGCGGCAAATCCTTATAACACCTATGTGTACGAAAATGACGTTATCGTGTATCTCCCTTCCCATAGCGGCTCTTCACATACGATAACTGTTTTTCTTCCTTTAAATATCTCTGGTGCTGTCGTCGGGACCTATGAGTTTGTTCTTTCGATGAACACAGCGTATGCTGCTTTTGACATAGAAATGCGTATGCTTATTATTGTATCCATCATCAGCTTGTTTCTTCTCACGTTTTGTTCCCTTTATCTCTTGCGCAGAACAATTGTCAAACCGATCATCGAATTTCGAGATGTGGTCCATCGTATCAGTGGGGGGAATCTAAACGAGAGAGTCGCGATCAGCTCGAAGGATGAGTTAGGTCAGTTAGCACAATCGTTCAATCAGATGACAATTGATTTGAAAAACTCTCAGTATCAGATTGAGCAGTACAACAAAATGCTGGAAGGATTGCTTGATCAGAAAGATCAATTCATTAAACAACTTGGTCATGATTTGAAAAATCCTTTGGTCCCACTCGTCAATCTTCTTCCTATCATCGCGGAGAAGGAAAAAGACCCGACCGTTAAGGAACATCTCAAGATGATTGTCCGAAATGCTGAATATATGAGAGACCTTGTGATTAAGACACTGCAACTCGCTCGGTTACGTTCCCCTGCGACGGAATTTCAATTTGAGCGGTTGAATCTAGCAGAGGTCGTCAAGCAGGTCGTTGTGAATCAGGAATATTTTCTTCAACAGCATGATATTCAGGTAAAAACAGAAATTTCCTCCGCACTGATGGTAAAAGCGGATCGGTTACAGCTCATTGAATTGTTTAACAATCTTATTACCAACGCGGTGAAATATACCCCAAAAGACCAGAAAGGAAGTTCTATCACTATTCAAGCACAGCCAGAAGGATCTATGGTTACTATCTCAGTTACTGATATAGGCATTGGGATGACACAAGAGCAGCTTTCGCGTATCTTTAGTGAGTTCTTCAAGGTCGACTCGAGTCGTCCTGAGTTGGATTCGAGTGGACTGGGATTGTCGATTTGTCAGCGTATTGTTGAGAAACATGGGGGGCAGATTGGGGTGCACAGCGATGGACTTGGGAAAGGAACCACGTTCTTTTTTACTCTTCAGACCGGAGACGATAAATAAGATAAAACAGATACTCCGATTAGATGGTGTGATGAAAAAAATCATGGTTGTGGATGACGAACCCGATGTGACGTATACCGTGAAGCACGGTTTAGAGTCACTTGATTCACAATATGAGGTTATTTGTGTCGGTACTGGAGAGTCTTGCCTGGAGTTGTTGGAGAAAAACCAGATTCCTGATTTGATTCTGCTCGATATCATGTTACCGGGGATGAATGGATGGAATGTTTTTAAGACAATCAAGGAACATCAGCTTTGGAAGGACATCCCTATTGTGTTTTTGACAAATCGTAGTGATGCTATGGCAAAGGATGCAGGGAGTTTTTTAGGCAGTGATTTTCTGAACAAACCGTTTAAAATACCTGAGTTGAAGTTGCGGATTGACCGCTTGTTGAAACAGTAGGTAGTTTTTTTCTCTTGATGACATTTTTTCATTTTGCCAATCTCAAAGCATGTTTTTATATAGTATGAATGATAGAGTATATCATGTTGTGTGCTAGGATGGCACATAAGAAGGACCACCATGATGAAAATAAGAACTCCATCTTGTTTAGTCTCTCCTTCTCTCTCACGAATGTTCCTTAGTATGATAATCGTATCATTTATACTAGTTCTTTCTGTAACCCCCTGTGCCGCCTCTTTCCTCAAGACCGAGTCCGATCAATCATCAGCGATTCTTCCCGAAACAACCGAATCAAAAACAACCACGCCCCTGGATGGATCCTCTCCCGAGGTTATTGTCGAAGAAGAAACTCACACAGATGAATCAAATGAAGTTCCCTCTGAAGAAGGTACAGAACCATCACTAACGGAGACAGAAAATACACTCTCAGATGGTACCATGGAACAAAGTGAACCAACGGAAATCAAAACACCTTTTGTCATGACAACGGAAGAACTACAGACCGGGGCTCTTGATGATAGCACTTCTTATGACCTAACTTTAGTTAATTCCATTGAACCGTTTCTTAGTCCAACCACTCAAGAGGTGGTACTCACCGTCGCTTCTTCTGAAGACAGTACGACGACTAGTATCAACACTCTCAACGTGGTGACAACACAACATATCACCTATGTTTCAGCAGAAATATCGATTACCCAGAACACGCCGCAGAATATTCCCGCTCTCAGTGTAGAATATCAAAATGAGTGTATCGCATCGTATGTCACGGTCCATCTCCTCGCAGACAATGTAACGCTTTCAGGAGACGAAATTAACTCGATGATGATGACCTTCAAAATTAAAAAGGATCAAAATATCCAGAGCGCACAGAACCAAAACCAAATCTATGTACTCTCCTACGACGTCGATCCACTCTTTAAGATATCCTATCCGTTCCTCCAGGACATAGTGTCAGCATCTTCATCTGGCGTATGGCAACCACTCATGCCTGTGGAGGTCACAGAGGATGAAGAGTATATCTACTATTATGTGGAAACGTCAAGTTATTTTGCAACCTTTGCAATCGTTGGTACAGAATTGGTAGAAATACAACCCTATCAGTCTGGGATTCCGGAGATACCCTGGTGCGTTATTATCGTCACCATTATTTTTTCGACAACACTCTTGTTAGTCGTTCTCTTTAAGACCGGTTTTATTTACCAGGTCGAAGAAACGACTGAACGAAAAAACAAGGAAAAAACTCTTAAAATTGTCAATCAAAAATGGTCCTACAAAGTAAAACTAACAACCACACCATCAGAGCTCCAGCTTCTACGGACACCTACCTTATATTTTACTTCTGCATCCTCGCCTCCTCAGGTGATCACCGCATCAGCACATGAACGCCAATCTTTCGAGGGATTGGAAGACGATCCGATGTATCTATAGTATATTTAATAGTACTTTTTTACGCGTTTCATAGAGGCACGAAAAGCAAGCAGAATCAGCTCTAAAAATATTTAAACGTTTATATTATTATATGTTTATTAATGGTCCGTATAGATGATAAGAAAGCAGTGAAATATTTCTTATTCGGGAGCCTGTATTTCTCAGAAGGCCTCATGGTGGCCATCACAACGGTGGCAACCTCACTGTATCTAAGAGACAAAGGCATCTCGATACCAATCACCACCCTTGTCGTCGGCATCGTCAACATCCCCTGGATGCTGAAATTCGTCTGGGGTCCAATCATCGATTATTTTATAAAGCACGGGAGAAAAACCTTCATCATACTTGGGGGAGTTCTCTCAGTTTCCTGCATGTTTTTTGTCTCATTCGTCGACCCCAGTTCGTCACTTCTCTTATTTACCGCCTTGATATTTCTCAGCCATGTCGGCATCGGTTTCATCGACGTCTCAACCGATGCATGGGCTATTGATGTCTCAACAGAGAAAGACCGAGGTAAAATCAACGGCTCGATGTTCGCAGGTCAATACGGAGCATGGGCAATTGGAGCAGCACTCTTCCCCTTCATCGGCTCCCAGTATGGCTATCCAGCTGTCTATCTAACCAATGCCCTGATGATTCTCCTGATCCTCCTGTTACCATTTTTTATCAAAGAGACCGTACGGGCAAAGGTAAAAGAAAAAATCGTCTCTCTTGTGTGTACAGAGTTCAAAAAAAGAACAGTCCTGCTCGTGGCACTGTTCTCTCCACTGGTCTTCATGAACGAAGGTATCATGTCGTATATCATGCCCATTTACATGAGAGATGGCCTACGTATGAGTGATGTACAGGTTGGTTTAATCTCGATGATTCTGCCAATATTCCTTGCTGTTGGTTCACTTCTTGGGGGAATCATCACAGACAAAATCGGAAGGAAATCAACACTGTATGTTTTCATTGGGCTAAACATCGTGTTCACCGCCTCCCTTATTTTTGCTGACACCTGGTGGAAGCTGTCGATGATTTACGGGATCATAGGATTGTTGATGGGAGGTCATTCCACCACATCCTGTGCACTGTTCATGGATGTGACAAATCCAAGGATTGGTGCAACACAGTACGGAATATTCACCGGGATAGCAAACGTAGGACTCAATGGAGGAGGGATGCTGACAGGATCTTTGGTTGTGGCATTAGGTTTCTCCCGAACGTTCCTGTATGCTGCCTGGGTGTTCGGCCCAGCGTTACTCGTGCTCTATTTCATCCGAATTAAAAAAGGAAAAGAGATACTTACGAAACGACCCTGAAACGATGTATCGTGATACCCGACAAGCTATGAGGAATCAATGCATCCTAGTATCCTTATCAGTCGATGTTCCTCTGGAACGCAGGTAAATCAAGGGTACTCCAGTCATCGTGGTCGTTTCTCCCGCGAGACCCGTCAGAGTAATCGACAAGGAAGTAGGTATACCCATAGTTCATGCAACTTTTATAAGGCCGCCATTTCCACCATCCTGGTTCCCAAGGAAATCCACTGATCGCATCATGTCCACCAGGGATACGGATATCAAGTGTATGGCCAAGTTCATGCATGTAGACACTGGCATAGGTGATTCCATATCCTGTAGCGAACCGATTTTTATCAACGCGTTTACTTGAAATCTGCCATGCACCCCAGTATCCATCATCAGTTCCAAAGACAAATCCCGAATAGGTCCCATCGTACACGACTATACCGTAATGGAACGCGCCCTTTCTCCAGTTATGCTCATCTCCGTGAAGGAAATACTGCTGGTAGATGCCAACAAGTTCCTCACGGGGTGTTTCTAGGTCAAAGGGAATCATTTCTCCCCCGCCCATGACCCCGTCATCCAAATGGAAAACTATATTTTGTCTATCAAAGACATCTCGCAGGAGATCTTTGCTTTTCTCTGGTAAGAGACTTGCTTTTTCCCCGTTCGGTCCTGCTTCCATCTGATCTAGCTCGACAAAAATATCTTTTCGGTATGGGTCAGATCCCCATGCTGATGTGAGGTACTCTTCGACGTTGTCCAGTCCATCGTCATCGGGGTCTAGGGTCGAATGGTCCTCCCATTCAAATGGGTCATAAATAAAGACGAACCTCCAGGTCTGTGTATGGTAATCAAAATCTAGTACTGTGCCCCATCGGAATTCCCACTCGATGGGAACACCATCGGTGTCGTCATCCCTACCGGTATCGTCCACGGTCGGATCAGTGTTATACACATTTACTTCTGTCCAGTAAGGGATGTTGTCTTCGTCATAATCGTTTTGTGTAATGTCAAATAGGATGAGACAATCTCGTTCTTCCTGATAGATGCTGTTATCATCACATCCATTCAATCTGCCATAGCCACTCAGATCAGCCCATGATGAAAAAGGATAGAGGTAATCATCACCGGTCCACTGCGCTGTTTTTAGGTTATACACCAGGTTGATGTCATATTTGTTCATGAAAAACCCGCCGTTATCATTTAAATCGCATATGCGGTCAAACCCCAGTTTCCAGTCCCATAATTGGATCTTGATTGATACGTTCTCCTCTTCATCAGGTACGTTGAGGGTTGCGGACCAGGGTTCGTTGATATAATTCTGGTTAAACCATGTGCTGCTTTTGAATTGTTCATCGTTGATGAAGACTTTCACATAGAAATCTGCTTGGCCAATGTCATCGATTGGATCTAATGCGCGAATCTCATTTATCGTCACCGTTACTTCCAAGTCTACGAGAGGGTCGATATCCTCCCCGTTATCAAATGATGAAATCTGATAGCAATTCTCAAATTCATCATATAATTTTTCGATTTCTGTGCTTGTTGGTTTTGTGGCGCTCTTCGCTGCAGATGTATAAATTGATAGGAAAAATACTCCAGCGATAAACAAACATACGATTTTTTTGTCTATTTTCATTTGAAAACCCCTTTTTTATTTCTTAACTATATAAAATTAATGTTAGTCTACTATTTTAAATAATCTGTTCCCCCTATTTAAACTTAACAATCGTTAATTATTTGATGTTCTTTAAGTAAAACGATGCGCATTGCCTATCCCAACCGGAGCAGAGCTCCGGGGTATTCAACCCAGACGGGAATAAAAAAATCATAAATATTGAGAAAAATCCTTTTAACCCCATGGCCATTTCATGGTTCCTATCCCCGACCAAAAACTACGATATGGGCCAGTGGTCTAGTGGTTATGACGTCGCGCTTACAACGCGGAGGCCGCCTGTTCAATTCCGGCCTGGCCCATTTATATGCATTAGCTCGTTTCCAACAGCCATTTCCAGATTGGTTTAACGATAATCTTCTTTTTTTCTTTAACAATTATCTCTTCATGATCTGTGGTGAGGATGAATCCTTGGGAAAGGTTATAGTGGTGTAACGCTTCAAGCAGTCCTTGGATTTCTCGTTCTTTGTTTTCTGAGAGATTTTGTGTGACTTGCAGTGCTTCTACTATCGATGCTCCATTTCTGATAATAAAATCGCATTCGTATTTTTCCTTATGGAAAAATATCTCTTTGTTTTCCCTTTTGAGTTGTAGAAATACGAGATTCTCTAGCGTTCTTCCGGTATCGTTACTGGTTCTGAAACCGAGAATTTTAGCTATTGCTGTGTCAATAAAATAGATTTTTTTGTTGTAATAGATTTGTTTTTTTAATGAAGGATTAAATCGTGGTATTAGGAATGTCAGATAGCTATTTTCCAGGTATTCGAAATATTCTTTGATGGTTGTTGCGCTAGTTAGTCCCGTGAGTTTCCGTAAAGTATTGAAGCTGATTTCTTTACCGATATTGCTTACTGCAAAATATATTACTTCTTTGATGGTCCTTTCATTAGGAAGGTTATAACGTGTGATAATGTCACGATATAATATGTTTTCATATAAGGTTTTTAGATATTCTTCTTTGTCTGTTTGAAGATATTCGGGGAATCCCCCTTTTTCTAGATACTCATTGAATAGTTTTTTCAAGATGCTTTTTTGTTCTGTTGTCAACCGTTGAATATTAGTATAAGAATGTTGTTTGAACTGCAAAAATTCTTTGAAAGAAAAAGGATAAAGTGAAAAAGAAATATGTCTTCCAGTGAGATGGGTCCCAAGTTCTTTGCTAAGCATACTGGCATTTGATCCTGTGAGGTAAATTTTTTTCCGTTCATCATGAAGTCTTCGTATAAATCGTTCCCAGCCTTTGATATTTTGAATTTCATCGAAAAAAAATTTGTTTTTTGTGTCAAATAATTCAACGAGGACTTCATAAAGCATCTGAAAATCATCAACAGTAAACTGCACAAATCGTTCGTCATCAAAGTTTACATAATAACTTTCGGTGAGAGTGTTGGATCTAATCTGATGCAAAAGGGTTGATTTCCCCGATCGTCGGATACCTGAGATAATCATAATAAAAGGTGTTTTTGTGAATTTGTTGATATTGATTGTGATTTCACGAGGAATGGCATGTTTATCCTGTTTGATTTGGGACTGCTCTATTAGTAATTGTTTGAGTTTGTCGCGGTTCATGGGCTTAGTAAATACCAACTTATTAATAAATATTTGGTTTGGCAGACCAAATTATAGCATTATTCTCTGGTTTGTTGGACCAAATATGAAAGGGGAATGTAAAATACTTATAACGTAGATTTTGTAAATACAATTCCGGCCTGGCCTACTCTTTTATTACATTCACCGATTCGAGTGTTCTGTCCAATCGTTTCTTGGGTTGATGCTGTTATTGATTTGTTTTTTTAAGAGATAATCAATTTTTATACCCTTTTCATAACCGCCTCGTTCTTTCCACCTCGATATAAAATATTGTTAAGAGAAGAATAAATAGAATGCTTTTATAATAAATTTATCTTAAAATAATATTTTTTTTAAAATTTTTTCATATATATATGAATATTATTGTTAATTACTCATAAAATAGTTTTTTGAAAATTCTTAATGAAAATATAAATAC
>JAFGFQ010000053.1 GCA_016930995.1 Thermoplasmatota archaeon
CCATTTCTACATCCTTTTTTACATCTGAATTTAACCATTGCTCCAAGAACTTCATAACAAGTATCGTACTCTTTGAATGCCTCACCAAAACTTTGTTCTGATACGGCATGGGCAAATTTATCATATTTATATGCTCGTAATTCTTTTCGTAAATCTCGTGCTAAATCAGGTATTTTTCCAGTAAAACCATGACAATCTAAACAACACAATCCGCAATAAGCGACTAATGATTCCTTTTCGGGCATAAGTTATCTTTAAAGAAAGTCGATATAAATAATTTTATGCAGGGGAAGGGATGTGAACCCATGGAGCGTCCTTTATAAGAATTCTGCATGATATAAGTCTATCACTTTGAACCAAAACACGGGTAATCTATTGATTATGGTTTTTATTGATGTCATTAGATGATATTGAACACTTGTTACCCGTTTTATTAAACAAATAAGAAATGAGATGTCGCCATCGTTTTGATTAATTTTGAATTCTTTCCTTATAAAATACTCTATCAATTATAATAAGGATGACGCTAATTTTTAATTTTTAGGTGATATGTTGGTAAATGAAAGGAAAGACCCCTACAGGATTAGAATTCCTGTTATTTGGAGTGAGATAGAAAGAAGGCTAGAATTTCAGGAGAATCTTTGGAAAAACATAATTAAAGTATTACCAACCACAGTATTTAATTGTTTAAAGAGATACCTGTCCTGATGAGAGTCGCAGCATTGTTCTCCGGTGGGAAAGACTCTGTCTTTGCCGTGTATATTGCAAAGCAGTACGGCTGGGAGATCCCCTTTCTTGTGACATTGTTTCCAGAGCAGTCTGATTCATGGATGTTTCATTCCATCAATATTCATCAGACTGAGTACCTTGCACGAGCGATAGGCATTCCTCTCGTGAAAAGAACGACCCCGGCAGAAAAAGAAACAGAACTCTTTGATTTGAAAACGGTCTTACAAGACCTTGAGATCGACGGGGTGGTCAGCGGGGCGATCGCCTCAGAGTATCAGCGGACGCGCATCGAGAAGGTTACCGAGGAGCTAGGGCTCAAGTCGTTTACCCCGCTCTGGCATAAAAACCAGGAGCTCTTACTGCGAGACCAGGTCAAGGCAGGGTTCCACATCATCGTTGTCGGGGTATTCGCAGAAGGCTTTAATGAAACCTGGCTAGGGAAAACCATTGATGAAGACGCGATCGATGCATTGGTTCATCTGCATGATATACAGGGGATTAACATCGCCGGGGAGGGCGGGGAGTACGAAACATTAGTCCTCGATGGGCCGCTTTTTTCCAAAAAACTTGTTATTGATGAATCTGAGAAAGAATGGAACCGGGACTCTGGGGTGTTCCGGGTGCAGAAAGCTCATCTTGAGGCTGTTTAATACGAAAGATAATTAAGGGCTTTCAGCTGCTGTAAAAACAAGAACAGGCGCTGGTCAATGTTTTTTTCGTTAGGGAACTGTTTGGTGATGAGCTCAAGGATTTCTTTGACTGTTTTTGTTCCATCGCAGAATGTCCAGATAAGCGACCCGAGCTGGTCAAGGTGTGCTTCGAACGTGTTCTGCCGCTTTAAGACTTTACAAAACGACTGACCGATTTTCCCGGTGAATTTTGGGACGGTAATAGCGACAATCCCCGTATCATTGGTGGACCAGGGGAACGCTCCTCGTTTTGGTACGTAGGTCAGAAACTCGTCGACCGTCGGTAGTCCTTTACTTTTCGTCTTTGGCGTAGATTTCCCTCAATGGGATGTAGGCTAGGAGCGCTGCGATGAACACCCAGACGAGCACCGATGGTAGGATCGGCGGGTAGTCGAAGATTGCGAAGTTTAATCCTCCGATGATGAGGAACGCGACGATAACACCCATCAGGGCTTCTCCTGCGATTAATCCCGCGGTCAGAAGAAGTCCGGTTCTTATAATCTTTTCTTTGGGAGCCACATCGGTTTGTTTGATGGCAAGGTCCCAGTCGCTGATCTCCTCCTCCTGCGCTGAGCCAAATTTCTTTTCGATTGCCTTATTGGTGATTGCCCGGACGATTCCCCCAGCAAAAATCGGGGTGCTGAGCGTAAACGGCAGATAAATACCGATGGCGACAGGCAGCACAGGGAGGTTGATGAGGATTAAGACGAACGCAAGCACGGCCCCAGCGACCACGAACGGCCAGACCATCTCCCCGCCTAGGACTCCCTGGACGATCCCCTGCATGAGAAACGCTTGGGGAGCTGGGAGATTTGTGCTTCCGATATGGTACGCCTTGTCCAATGCCTGGATGACCAAGGCAAGGATGGGGGCTGCGGCAGCAACGCCGATGATTTCTGCTATCTGCTGGTTGCGTGGTGTCGCACCAATCATCTGACCACAGGTCATGGATTGAAGGACATCCCCGGAGATGGCGGCGGCACAGCAGATGACCGCGGCGATGAGAATCGCAATCCCTGCGGCGCCAACGTTACCAGAAAGGCCGAACCCAAGAAGAATAAGCGAGGTGATGAGCAAGACAGAGACGGTGACACCGGAGATAGGGTTGTTTGATGAGCCAAGCAGTCCAGCCATGTATCCAGCGATCGCGCTTGCGATGAATGCGAAAAGAATAGCAAACACCGCCATGATTGCGGACACAGCCCAGAGGTTGGAGATGTAGACATAAATAAGGAATACAGGGATCGTCAGGGCACCGATCATGAGGAAGACGAATTTGAAGTTCAGATCTGTGTCGGTCCTTTTCTTGGCTTCCATCGTTCCTCCTTTGATGCCTGCGACAGCCTCTTTGATGCCGCTAGCAAGGTTCGATCGGAGTTTAAAGATGGTGTATAGCCCACCGACGACCATGGCACCCACACCGATGTAACGGATGTAGTGGCCCCAGATGGAAAAGAACCCCCAGATCTGATAACCGACATCGGGATTTCCGAATCCAAGGGCGAGTGCATCGGTCACCTCTGACGGAGTTGATGGTGTAGGCAGACCTGTGGCTAATGCGATGAGTGGGACAAGGATGACCCAGCCGAGAAGACCACCAACGAAGACAAACGCAGCGATCTTCGGACCGATGATCCACCCGACACCAAGGAGTGCTGGTGAGGTCGCAACACCGCCGTAGAAGACACCTGATTTTTCTCCACCACCGATGTTGAATTTTCCGATGTCTGCAATCCCATGAACAGCGCCGGCGAACATTTGAAGTCCGACTTGACCGAACTTAAATAAAGCGGATACGAGAACTCCAATGATGAGCCAGATGCCGCTTACACCGCTTCCCGTTGTCTTCTTCCCGGTGTCGGCTTCGTTTCCACCTACGGTTGTGGTAAGGACCGCAGCGACAGCGACACCTTCGGGGAAGGGAAGATCGGTTTTGATGATAAGTGCACGTCTCAGAGGGACCATCCAAAGGACACCAAGCATTCCACCAAGTAATGCTATCAGGGTCGTCTCGAGATAATGAATCTCAGTCCAGGTTCCAATAAGAACCAGGGCAGGGATGGTAAAAATAACTCCTGCTGCAAGTGCCTCTCCGGCTGCAGCGCCCATCATCCCGATGTTGACTTCTAAAATCGTTCCTTTGAACGGTCTAAGAAAAGCAAATGCCATGACTGCGCCAGGGATAACTGCGGAAACGGTCATACCAGCATAAAGACCAAGATATGCGTTTGCCGCTCCAAGAACGATTGCGAGAATAGCTCCGACCAGCACCGCTTTGATTGTGAGCTCCGGAATCTTCTTTTCCGCTGGGATAAATGAATGAAAATCGTCTCGAGATGACATAGATAATCAATATGATAAATATATTTCAGTGTTTATAAAACCATCGGTTAAAAGTCTCTCCTTACGAAACGTAATTTTTTTATAAATCAATGGGGTACCGTAAAATCCCTGCAAGACCACTGAACGCGGAATACAAGGACTCTCCTTCCTCGCTGTTTCTTGAGATAAGCTTGACTGTCGCATTGGTTTTATCTGCAAGGTCTGAAAGCTCATCAATCAGATCGATCTTTTGAGTGATCTCCAAGGATAGTGAGGTGGGGCATTTCGGGCATGTCGGTGGGTTGAAATCCTCTATAGTCTCTTCATCAACTGTTTTCTCTAGCAGATAGCCGCATGACGAGCATTTCATGGTGATTCGGTACTTGCGCAGGTCTTCTGAGAGTAGCAGCGTATCGACCACACCCATCTCAAGGGCTTTTCTCACATGATGCTCCCCGTACACCGCGAGACTTTTTTCTGTTTTAGTGATTTCTGAGAGAAATCGTTTCATTATTTTTTTTTCTTGCGACACTTTTAGGTCTGTCATTTTATCAGACGCGTTTGTCACCAGTTCCCGGAGACCAAACTCATCGGTATAGCCGGTGTCAAATGTATCGATGATTTTGTTCTGAATCTCATAATGGAGGTACGATTCATTGACGAAATAGTGTTTTGTTGGACCAGGTCCCCCAACCAAGATACCTTTGAGTTTCGGTTCCGCAAGGAAAATCTCGCTTGCCCGCTCCCCACATTTCACGAACCATTCGTGGGCAGCAATCTCGGTTAATCGTTCGAATCTCCGCTGAGATTGACCGCCTCGCCCGTGTTTTCCGGGAACCTGTGAGGTCATATATCGTATCAGCTCCACGCGACTCCCTCGCAGCATCCCAACGGTGCATTCCCTTCGGTCGATGAGAAACAGGCCGTAGATTTCTCTTTCGGTGAGCATCTCCTCCAGAGGTTCGGTGTAGAACTGCGAGTCGCATCGATACAGAAACGTAATCACCGGCATCGGTGGTTCGATGATATAGGCAACCATGTCTGTTTTGTCTGCACCAATACTCTTATGACCGACAAACATAGCAAGCCCATGTGATGGGGGTTGCTTGAATGTCTTCAGTCGGCTCATGATTGATTCAATCGCGGAGAGCACGTTCTTCATCGTGGTCTTTGATTTGATGTTCTGAGACTGGGAGTACTCGTTCCGGAGGTATGCTACCACATCGAAGATCTGTTTTGACGGTGGGACGTATAAGGAGATAAGCTCGGTGTGTTTGCCTCTGCATTTCTTTAGCTCTTCCAGTTGACGTTTCAGATCGTAGATCTGCCGTTGCGTCATTTCATCTGCCATAGGTCGTAACACCTTTTGTATTCTCTTTTATTAATCATTGTTTGAAAATTATAGTAAGCGGTTGTTATAACGAGAACTGTTCCCCTCTCATGGGAGTGAATACTTCCGCGGTATCTTTCAATGCCTCTACAAGCGGGGTACGGTCGGCGCTGTGGAACAGCACGATTTTTTCAGGTTTGCAATGTGTTGCGAACTGGACTAGCTCACGATGACCTGCATGTGCAGAGAAATCATAGTATTTCACCTCGCAGCTCACTTTTTCGATGACACCGTAGAAATTAAGTTTCCCTTTTTCTATCAAGAGTCTACTATTGGTCCCTGGGATTTGATACCCGGTGAGAAGCACCGCGCTTTTCTTATCATTTTTCAACTTGTTCATGTACGATAAAATAGGACCCCCGTCCATCATGCCACTTGAAGTAACGATAACTTCTGCGTTCATCGCACTTTTTCGGCTCTGTTCTGAATGGATCATGTTGACTTTCTTAAGTGCTTTTTTAAGATCCTCTAGAGATCGGAGGTACTTCGGATACTTCAAATAGATTTTTGAAATCTTTTTTCCCATTCCGTCGAACCAGACGTTATACCCAGTATCTTTGAGGACGAGAAGGATTTCTTGTGAGCGAGAGACTGCAAACGCCGGAATGATTGCAGTGCCGCCTCGATTAATGACATCCTCTATTTTTTCAAGGAATTCTCTCTCCAATTGTTTCCTATTTTCATGTTCCCTGCCTGCGTAGGTTCCTTCCATGAACAGTATATCGCAGGGAACCGGTTTTGTCCCTTTAACGAGTCTCGTATCAATGGTGTTGAAATCACCGGTGAATAATAACCGTTTGTCTCCAATAAGTTCAAACATGAGCGCACCAGGGATATGACCTGCGGAATGGTAATGCACATGGTAGTTCTCCCCAAGTTCTCGTCGCTTCCCTGGTTCAACAGGGACATAACTGTGCTCTGCTTCTTTGACATCGGCATTGGTAAAAGGAATTGAGTAGCCATCCATTTGGGCTATTTTGACGGTATCTTTTTGTAAGAGATTACTGATGACAGCGGTTGGTTCTGTCGTTATGATGCGGTGATCTGATTCTGAGCAGAGCCAGGGGATCATACCGCAATGATCGAGATGCGAATGAGTAAGGAATGTAAGGTCAACCGGTGGTGGCGGGAGAGGAAACGTTGGTGGTTTTCCTGGTGACATCCCATAATCGAACAGGAATCTCATATCTTCGATTTCAAGAATCATTGCTAAATTTCCGACTTCGTCGCTGCCACCGAGAAATTGACATTGGATGTTAGAATTCATGTACATCAAACCTTTTTACAATCAAGGCCTCCTAAAGAAAAAAGAGGTTGATTAACCTTTGGTCATCTCGTCAGTGGCTTCACAATCAGGGTTGTTTCGTCTTTATCGACGATGACAACTTTTGTGTTTGTGTCTATCACCGTGTCTGATTTCGCCTGCCAGTACTCACCCTTGTATCGAACAAAACCAGGTTTGTCTGGGCGTATTTGTTCAATAGTGATTGCGTGTTCACCAGCAAACTTCCCAAGTGATGGTTTCTTCTTTCGTATCTGAATGATTTTATAAAGTAGGAACGCAAAAAAGAGTGCAAACAGTACGATAACTATAAGCATGATTGTGAACGCATCAGCCATGTATTCACCTGATATCAACCATTTTCTTGTTGGATAGTTCGGGATGAGAAAGATCGACCCGATGATGAGACAAATAATGCCTCCGATGCCAACGGCACCGAAACCGGGAAGAACGAATATCTCAACCGCGAGCAGTAGGCATCCGATAATTATAAAGATTATGCTTAGCGTAGAAATAGTAAATCCTGATCCAACAAGGGACAAAAGGATTGCAATGACACCAAATACCTCTGCTCCATACCCTGGTGAGGAGATACCAACCAGTAGTGCAAATATCCCAAGCATTAGCAACAACGATGTCAAGATTGGATTTGAGATGAGCTTTAGCAGCAGGATCTGTATCGAAGGCGAGTACCTGATTTGCTCTGCGTTCTTTGTCTGTAGCGTGATGGTGCCACTCGCGGTCGTGACGTTTCTCCCGTCGATGTCATTTAACAGTTGATCAACGCTGGATGCAACAAATTCGATGACGTTGCTGGTCTTTGCGACAGTCGCATTCACATTTTTGTTTTCTGTGATAAAGAGCATGGCAAGTGTTTCGTTTCTCCCATACATCGTTGCGCGTTCTTGGAGCCATTCAACAAGTGCGTTGATGATTTTGGAGTCGTTGATGAAACGCGTCCCTTCAAGTGTCGTCTCAATGGGTTGACATGATCCGATGATGGTGTGATTTGCCATGGCAGCCAGCGGGGTGCTCAGAAGAATGAATGTTCCCGCGGACCAGGCGGTAGCCCCACTCGGGGAAACATATCCGATGACGGGGATGGTGCTTTCTTTGATACGAGATGCGATTTCAAAGGTTTCATCAAGTCCGCCTCCTGGTGTGTTGAGAAGGAGGATAACTGCTTGGGCGTTATTTGCTTCCGCTTGTTGGAGGCTATCAGACATTATTTCGACGGTGGATTGATCAATGGTATCTGTTATTTCAACAAGCAGTACATTTGTGGTCTGTGCAGTCGCTCCACTTGGATAATAAAGAAGAAGAAAGAAAAAAAGAATGAAGATAGGAGAGATTCGTCTCATTGTTCGACTTTTTTGTTTACTGCTTTGGCTATTCCCGCCATGGTACCTATTTCACCACCAGGGACGATGATAAGGTTTTTCTCTCGTGCGATCTCTGTGAGCGTCTGTAGCTCCCGCAGTCGTAACGCGATCGGTGTTTTTTCATACAATTTTGCCGCCTCCGTCATTTTCGCTGAAGCGAGAAGTTCTCCTTCTGCCATAATGATTCTTGATCGTTTCTCTCGCTCTGCTTCTGCTTGTTTTGCGATTGCCCGGAGCATTTCTTCTGGTAGTGAGACATCTCGTAATGTGACTGCTGATACCTTGATGCCCCAGGGATCAGTGCCGGTGTCTAAGATGGATTGGAGATTTTTATTCAGTTCTTCTCTCTGTGATAAGAGTTCATCAAGGTTTTTTTGACCAAGGATATCTCGAAGGGTGGTCTGTGCAAGTAAACTGGTTGCCATATCATAACGTTGCACTTCAACAATCGCTTTTTGGGGATCTGTGATTCGGAAATACACCACCGCGTCAACATCTACTGTGACATTATCGTTGGTGATGATGCGTTGTTTTGGTACATCGATGACTCGTGTTCGTAGGTCCATTCGAATAGGTTTATCGATAATTGGGATAATGAATACAAGTCCTGGACCTTTAATACCAAGCAACCGTCCTAATCGAAAGATAACGATTCGTTGGTACTCCGGCATGATTTTTATTGCTGATGCAAGAATTGCTATCAGAAAAATTACAATAACAAACAATGCGATAATAACGGTGTTGACATCAACCATAATTGATTACCTCCAGTGATGAAAAACCCGATTCTGTTTTTAAGTGTTTCTGTCGGTCCTTTTTTTGAAGCGATATTTTTAAAAAAGGTCACCACCTTATGATGCGCGAATGGTGGGGAGTAACGGTATGTCTGAAATAATCTCTATAAAAGCACGCGAAGTCCTTGATTCTCGAGGAAATCCAACAGTCGAGGTTGATGTGACGACTGCGAGAGGGGTATTCCGAGCGATGACCCCGAGTGGAGCGAGTGCGGGGCAACATGAGGCTATTGAGTTACGAGATGGTGATACGACACGGTATCTCGGCAAGGGAACGCGAAAGGCTACTCAGAATGTAAATGCGAAGATCGCCCCAAAATTGATTGGTCTCGACTGTCGTCATCAGGAGACCCTTGACAACCTAATGCTGAAAATCGATGGGACTGAGAACAAAGGGAAACTTGGTGCGAATGCGATTCTTCCTGTTTCGATGGCGATTACAAAGGCGGCTGCTGCTGCGGCCGGCGTGCCTCTCTACATGTATATCGGTGAACTGTTTGGTGAAATCCCTCATCGTCTGCCGGTCCCAATGTGTAATGTGATGAATGGTGGAAAACATGCAGGACAGGAGAATTCTATTCAGGAGCATATGCTGATGCCGACTGGTGCAAGTACCTTTACTGAAGGGATCAGGATGATTTCAGAAAGTTATCATCATCTCGCTAAACTCTTGAAAGGCAAGTTTGGCGCAAGCGGGGTTCTGATTGGTGACGAGGGTGGGTTTGCCCCGTCTCAGATGGTTGATATCAATGAACGGCTTGATTTGATGCTGCAGGCGGTAGAGAACGCCGGGTATTCTGGAAAAATGAAGATTGCGCTAGATCCTGCATCCAGTGAGTTTTTCTATGATGGGACGTATAAGATTGGAGAGAAATCATATTCTGGTGGGGAGATGGTTGATTTCTATGTGCAGTTATGCGACCGGTATCCAATCATCAGTATCGAGGATGGCCTTGCTGAGGATGATTGGAATTCCTGGGTGGAGATGACAAAGAAGCTTGGTGCGAAAATTCAGATTGTTGGGGATGATTTGTTTGTGACAAACACAAAACGCATTAAGAGAGGAATTGAGATACAAGCCGCTAACTCGGTTCTTATTAAACTTAATCAGATTGGGACGGTCACTGAGACCTTGAATGCTATCAAGATGGCGCAGGATCAGGGATGGACCGCGGTGGTAAGCCATCGGAGCGGCGAAACAGAGGATGCCTTTATTGCTGATCTTGTCGTTGGGACAAATGCAGGGCAGATAAAAACTGGTGCACCGGCGAGAAGTGATCGCAACGCGAAGTACAACCAGTTGATACGTATCGAGGAGGAACTAGGGGAGAAAGCAGAGTACCCTGGGGTCGATTTTCGGGAGGACCTGTAGAGAACGTAAACATTTTTATCCCTGTGCTGATACACGTCATGGAGGTAGTACGATGAAAATACTTATTACGGATAAAACCGAAAATGCAGTTATTCAACAACTCAAGGATGCTGGTCATGAGGTGACGTTTAACGAAATGGATCCTGCGACGTTGCAAAAGGAGATATCGAACTACGATGGTCTTATGGTGCGCAGCAGAACAAAAGTGACCGCTGATGTCATCACTGCTGCGAAAGGAAAACTCAAGGTGATTGGACGAGCAGGTATTGGTGTTGACAATATCGATCTTCCCACCGCGTCGAAGCACCATATCAAGGTCGTGAACGCTCCCACTGGTACGACGGAAAGTGTTGCAGAGCTTGCGTTTGGTCTGATGCTTGCTGCATCCCGTTCGATTCCTCAGGCGGATCATTCGATGAAGCGAGGGTTATGGGAGAAGAAAGCGTTTAAAGGTGTTGAGCTATGTGGCAAAACACTGGGGATCATCGGAATCGGACGCATTGGAACGGAACTAGGCAAGCGTGCGTTGGCGTTCAAAATGAAGGTTCTTGCGTATGATAAGTACATCCAGAAATCACCTGCTGAGAAAATTGAGATAGTGCCCCTTGAGACAGTGCTTACGCAATCCGATTACATCTCGTTGCATATCCCGTTTGTGAAACAGGAAGGTGCCACGATTAAGGACCATGAGTTCGAGCTTATGAAAAACGGTGTCATCATCATCAACTGTGCCAGGGGTGGCGTAGTTGACGAACCGGCGTTGCTGAAACAGTTGAATGCGGGAAAAGTGCAGGCTGCTGCTCTTGATGTGTATGCGGCAGAGCCACCGACGTTCAAAGAGCTTGTCACCCATCCGAAGGTCATCTGTACACCGCATATTGGCGCGTCGACAAAAGAAGGTCAGCTGCGTGCTGGGAAGATTTGTGCTGAGCAAATGCTTCTTGTTTTATCTGGAAAAACACCTGAGTTTTGGGTGAATAAAAAAATGATGGAATGAACATGAAAAGAGACGACGATCACAGTCATGTGATGAAGAATCTGGACGGCATCATCGAGAAGATAGATCAGCAGATCGGTGAGAAAGAGAAAATACGAGAGGAAGCGTTGAAAGCCTCACGGGATATTATTATCAATTGTCGTCGGGGTATTCAGCAGCTCCATCGAGACAGGCTGACGGAGGCGGAAGGTTACATTAAGCAGGCATCAGCAAAGCTGGTGCAGCTGTATGATGGGACAAAGGATCACCCTGATATCTTCCACGCGGGGTTTGTGGAGAACGCTGCCCAAGAATTTGTCGAGATTTATTGTCTTTATAATATAATGAAAGGTGAACAGCTCCCTGATCCTGATGCTCTTCAAACGACGTATAGCGCTTATCTGCTGGGACTCTGTGATGTTGTCGGGGAGCTTCGTCGCGGGGCCCTTGATTTCATGCTTGAGGGAAATACCACTAAGGCGAATGAGTACCTGAAATTTATGGACCGGATTTATGATTCCATCATGGGTTTTGATTATCCGTCGTCTTTGATTCCTATTAAAAAGAAGCAGGATATGGTCCGGGGGCTTATTGAGAAGACCCGCGGAGAGCTTGTCGTCTCCAGTTGTGAGCGTCGTATCCATGATCGGACCCATGAGTTCCATGGGATCCTCGATCAGGTGAACGGTGAGAAGAATAACAGGAGGAAAAAGACCGATGAAGGCGAGGATGAGGATATCGATATCGACAAGGTCTGGTAGGATTTTGTCGTTTTTTTCGTTTTTTACGAAATGTTTATAAAAACCCTTTATATACTTCAAGGAGGGAAATTTTCTTATGGTCGAGGTCCAGGTGGAAAACATTATCGTTTCTTTTTCAGTGTCGTCCGAACTGGAATTGCCACAACTTGTTGAGATTCTGCCTGATGCGCAGTATAACCCAGACGATGCTCCTGTGATCATACTGCAGTTTTCTCATCCTCATTGCATGGCCACGCTTTCATCGACTGGACAGGTTGTGGTGACTGGGCCAAAAAGCATGGATGAGGTCCACGATGTGGTAAAAATGGTTATTGATCGTCTGCATGTGGTCGGAATTGAACTTCAAGAAACACCTGAGCTTACGGTGCAGAATGTGACGGTCTCGACACATCTCAACCAGAAAATAAAGTTGCGCAGCCTGGCGAAATCCCTGCAAATCGAGGGGTTTGCTCCAAGAGAGTTTCCAGGGTTGGTCTATAAAGGCGATGACCCAAACACAGTTATACTACTGTTTGATTCGGGGAAGATAGTCTGCAACGGGCTTCGCCTGGAAGATGTTACTGTTGCTCTTGAGAATATGATGAAAAAATTGGAATCATTTGGTATAAAAAAGGAGGAAAATGTATGCCCGAAGTAATCGTAGAAAATATTGTCGCGTCAACGTCTTTTTCCGATAAATTGGATTTGGACGTGATTGCACAATCATTGGAAGAAGCTGAATATGAGCCTGAGCAGTTCCCTGGGCTTGTGTATCGTTTGAGTAGCCCAAAAACCGCAACCCTCTTATTTCGGAGTGGGAAGGCGAATTGTACTGGTGCGAAGAATATTGAGGACGTCCGAACGACGATTAACATTATTGCGGAGAAGTTGAAGAAGTTAGGGGTCGAGGTCTATAAGGACCCTGAAATTGTCATTCAGAACATCGTCGCGATTTCAGATCTTGGTGGCGAGCTGAACCTCAATGAGGTCGCAATGGCGCTGGGCTTGGAGAACGTCGAGTATGAACCAGAGCAGTTCCCTGGACTTGTCTATCGGATTAAGGAACCTCGGGTTGCGATGTTGCTGTTCGGCTCTGGCAAGATTGTCTGCACAGGGGCGCGGAAGATAACAGATGTGTCCCTTGCCGTGGAGAAACTATCCCAGGAGCTCTCTTCGCTTGGTTTGATCCATCATTAGAGTCATCATTGCGGTGAGAAGTACCACTTTACAAAAAGGGTCCTTCTTGTCTTTTTTTTATTTTTATCTGTTGTGTTTTTTTATTTAAACTGCCTTACTCTTTTTTATGATTGTACCGTGTCGAGGAGTTAATTTTATGTACCTGTTTCTCATTCAGGGGATGGTGAGGGGGTCTAAAGAATTGAATTGAAAATTCTTTTTTCATTCTTTTCCTCCCAGACTTTTTAGACCCCTTCTCTTCATTTTCTCAGAGGTGAATTTGAAAAATCTTTTCTCGTCTCATGGTATTATAAAGGAAAAGAAAAAAAAGAAAGAGATAGTTCCTTGGTAGTGTTATGCTGTTTTAAAGAGTTCTTTTACGTCTTCGATTTTCGGGTTTAGCATCCCGCTGATTCGTATTGAAAAGATATCTTCCATCATCATGATGTCACTTATGTACGATCCGTATTTTTTATTGATGAATTCAGTGAATCGTTTTGCAACAATGATGTCTTTTGCAGTAAAGCACATCAACATGTCATAGTCCCCTTGGACGATGCAGGCTGTTTGCACAAAGATCCCAAGGTTTTTCCCAGCGTATTTCTTAAACCCGTCGATGAGATTGTCAATGATATCGCCTGCGGGTTGGTTTGACCGTTTGATAAGCATGATATAATGATGGACGCCTTGTTTTTCTTTATCTGGTATCGCAGTGTATCCCCAGATTGTCTTGTTGTTCTCAAGACGTTTGATAATACGCCAGACTTTTTGTCTGGAGAATCCACATGTTTTGGCGATTTTATCAATACTTTCATTTGAATTTCGTTGCAACTGTTCGATTACTCGCTTCTCGTCTTGGTCTATTTGTTTTTTGCTACTTTTAGCCATTATCATATCCCCTATGATATTTTAATTCTATATGAGTCTATTTTTTAACTCTTTTAATACCTTTTGATATATACAAGACTCAAGAGTCAAAATACGTTCAAGTGTTATAAACGTTTCGCATAATATCCATATTTTTGAAGGATAAAGACCTTTATCGAAACATTTATAAAATCTAAAATGATAGTCTATTGGGGGTTGCAGAGTTAACCAAATAAATCCTTTTTTTACTCTTCAACTTCCCCTTTCCTCCCTTTTCTTCCGAAGGATTTTGAGATATCGTACACACCTATAACATCCAAATGCTATTTATAATTATATGATATAATATAGTAAAGAACCTATGGCGAACTGTTGTCTTACAGCAAAATGTTTTCAATGCTGCGTTAAAACCAACATGATTCTCACCAATCATGACATTGAAACAATTGAAAAATTAGGATATGAATACCAATTCTTTGTAACAGAACATAATGGTTGGTTACAGTTAAAAAACACCCACGGTCACTGTGTTTTCCATGATGGTACAGGATGCATTATTTATCCTCATAGACCCAAAGGGTGCACCCTCTATCCCATCGTCTATAACAAGACCAAGAACTGTGCGATACTTGATTGTGAGTGTCCACAGAGACACTGTTTTTTCATTTCACCTATAAAACAACAAGATCTCAGTAATTTGGTCTATACCCTTGAGAAAGAAAGAAGAAATCGTAAGCAGAACAAAAAGAGCACAAACAGATAACTTTTTATATACTAAAAGATTTTGTTTATGTAGGGAGTGAAAGAATATGTCTTCCATACGCGTAGTATTGTTACTATTTGCTGTTATCCTGCTTAGTCTAACACCTCTGTCATATACATCTGCTGATGAAATAGGAAATCCTTTTTCCCAGACCGCATCTCCGTGCATAGCCATGGAACCGGTAGGTAATTTATCAGGATATGTCACTGATACGTATCAAAACCCTCTTGGAAATGCCCGTATCAGGATCTATTTTCATGGGACCTATGAAGAGAACTACAGTGATACATCTGGATATTATCATGTGACGAATATTCCTCTCTGTTATTGCTTAAAAAATGCCACCTGCTCAAAATCAGGATATCAAAGTGAATGGGTGATGCTGAGTATCTCTGAAAACACCACCTATGATTTTATACTTCGTCCTCTGAATGACTCCTGCTACCCGTTGTTCAACGGAACAATAGGTAAACATGGGATATTCATCAGCTGTGTGAATGTCACTTTTGTGATTATTGGAAATGTCGATGCAGTTTATTATCGACTCGATGGTGGCTCGTGGACTCACTATGTATCAGCGTTCATGGTCTGTGAAGATGGACCACACGTATTAGATTGGTACTGGATTTACCAAGGTAATGAATCGGCAATCCTAACTGCTCCTTCGTTTTTCATTGATTGGACTCCTCCGAGCATTCAGCTCTCCTCTAAAAGAATCGGTCTGAATAGAATCAAGATTACTGCAACAGCTTTTGATGCAGAATCCGGGATGGAGAAAGTCGAGTTTTATATTGATGATCAATTACTTGGGAATATCACCAGTGCTGGACCAGACTACGAATGGATTTGGAAAACACCGGATAATAACAATCATACGATACAGGTGAATGCGTATGATAATGCGGGAAATTCCGCTGAAAGCACACTTGTCATATCATTTCATGATATGGTTCATACTCAACATTGGTTTTTCTTATTGGTTCAAAGAGTCTTTCTCTGTTAAATCCTTTAGTATCAACAATGCATCAGAGATAGAATAAGAACAGTATATCATAGTCATTGCACCTGGTTTTATACGTGTCGATAGATGGTACATCAAGCATTTGACTGCTTTTCCCCAGAGTTTTTTCCATAGAAAATTATTTAAATTAAATAACAAATATTTAAACAATACAAGGTAACTATGAATAAGAAATTGAGATTTTCATTATCGTTTGCCATCACCGTGTTTCTCATGATTCTTCCTACGTGGTCGACTGCGGTCATCGGTAGGATACTTTCTGCAAATGATTTTCTAAAGCAAACTGATCAACAATACAGCGTTTATGACCTGCTCATTATCACTCCTCGGGTTTTCCGTAGCGAGCTGCTTCCTCTCGTCAGACATAAAAATAGAATAGGGATTCGAACGATCCTTGTCGACACTGATGAGGTATATGACCAGATGTTTTGGCAAGGAAGGGACGAAGCGGAAAAGGTGAAATACTTTATCAAAGCGGCTATCGAACACTGGGGCGTTCGGTACGTGCTGCTGGTTGGGGGACGAAGCAATCAAGGAAAGATAGAAAAATATTGGGTGCCTGTTCGGTACAGCTCTCTGAACCGCCCTTATGAAAGTTACCCTGAATCTGAGTTCCTCTCTGATCTTTATTTTGCAGATATCTACGATGAGAATGGTTCTTTCTCAAGTTGGGATGATAATGGAAACGGGCTCTATGGAGAATGGCCTATAGGGGAGGGGGCTGTTGATCATCCTGATCTTATCCCGGATGTGAGCCTTGGTCGACTCCCTTGTTTGAATAGATACGAACTACGAATCGTTGTACGAAAAATCATCGTGTACGAGACCTTCGGCTGTGCCGAATCTTGGTTTAAGACCATGGTCGTTGTCGCAGGAGATACCTATCCAGGACGAACCCCGTACTACGACGGGGAGGTCTATACCCAACAAGGTCTGGACCTCATGACGGGATTTCGCCCCGTAAAGCTCTGGACGTCTGATGGGAGTTTAAAGCATTGGATGAATGTTGTTTCCGCAATCAACAAAGGCTGTGGTTTTCTCTGGATGTCTGGTCATGGCAATCCGAAATCATGGTCGACGCATCCGCCAGATGATAACGACACCTGGATTCATGGGCTTCGTATGCGTAGCCTTCCGTTTTTACGCAACCGTCAAAAACTACCGATTTGTATCACCGGTAGCGGTTGTTTCAACAACATGTTTAACGTCAGCTTCGCCAATGCCCGGTGGATATGGGGCTCTCGCACACCCTATTGTATTGGTTGGGCTTTGATGATCCAGCGAAACGGGGGTAGTATCGCGACGATCGGTGCCACAGCTTTTAGCTACGAGTCCCCTGATATCAACCTTGGGTATGGTGGTATCGAATGGCTTGACCGGCAATTCTTCGCGGAGTACAGCTTGAATCATACCGACATTCTTGGTGAAACATGGAGTAGGTCCGTCACCTCTGTCGTGAATGCATGTCCGATTGACTGGTCTGATAGCACGATTGATGGGTCAGCGATTATCGCAAAAAACATCGAACAATGGGTACTATTTGGCGATCCGAGTCTCAAAATCGGAGGATATCGATAATCCCTATCTGAATATTTTTTTATGGTAATAAGACACAAAGAAAGTTATTTTTCATTGAATATCTATTTTTTCATAAACGAAATGATCATCTCATAGAAATATTACTTAAAATCTGACCGATATTCTCTGCTGTCATCTCCAACATCACATAATCCCCGATATCGATGACATGATGCATCGATATATGAAGTTGTGAACCACACAGTACACATTTATCTTTTTTTATCGTCTCTAACGCATCTTTTTTGACTTTAATTAAAAGCGTGGGCACCGTCCAGATGAGCGTATCGATTTCCATGTCTTCAACAGAACCAACGACTTTTCCTTCTCGCCCTAATACATCCACACCAAGGAGTCTTTCAGCATCGAATTTTGTGTTATGCGGAAGTAACTGAGTTCCTAGCTCCTTGAGCGGATGATGTAAAACAACTTTGTCTCTCACTCCTGTTATTTCATCGATTTTCACATCTAATAACAGCGGGGATAATAGCGGTTTTTTTTTCTCAAGAGTCTGTGCCATCTTTTTCTTAATTTTTATTGTCAAACCGAAAATGGTCCTTTCTTGAGTAATAATCGCACTATGTACAGTTCCAATGATGTGACCATCGGAGCTGATAACTTCTTTCTTGCGCAAATCCGATAATTTTGTCATGTCCTCTCCCTTCAACTCATGAAGCAACAACATTATGAAATGTTTTCTCTCCTATTTGCCTCATCAATAACCTGCGATAGAATGATATCTAATGTTAATAAATTTTTTGCAGATGATTAGGGGTTTTCAACCTTGAGGAGAAAATATCAATTATTTCGAGTGAAAAATTCATTATTGTATTATGGTTCTTTTTCAGAGTTTTTCTTTCGAAGTAACACCTCAGTATGCGGATACGCAAATTCTACGTCTTTTGTCTCCCGTATTTGATAGAAAATCTCTCTCCGAATATCGGTAGCGATTTTATTTCTCTTCGTAGCGATTGTATAATACCGGACAGTAACATCAACACCGGAGTCTCTGAATTGTAATCGAATATGAGAGGTTTTTGGGATTCTCTCTGGAAAATCACGGTAAAATGGTTCCATGATTTTCTGTACAGCAGAGGTAATTATTTCCTCGGCTTTCTGTAAATTGCTCTCATATGTGATAGCTGTTACTATCTCTACTAAAATATATTCATCCTCGCGGGTATAATTGATAATTTCTTTTTCGAAGATAATGGAGGTTGGAATCATGACTGTTCTGCCTGATCGTTCTTCTCCTTCAATCGTCCCTCCGACCTCATCAAGGAAGATATGGGTAAGTGTGATATTTGTCACGTCGCCTTTTATCCCTGAGATTATCACCCGATCGCCGATATCAAACGTTCTGCGGACGATAATGATAAGCCATGCGACGACACCACTGATTGGTTTTTGAAGGGCCCATCCCAGTGCTACCGAGAGTAATCCAGCAACAAATCCCAGTTGTGTAAGGTCGCCGTGGAAGAGTGAAATAAGCGTTATGACGAGGAAAAAAACAAAGATAAATTTCAGTAAACCAAGGAAGGCTTTAACATTGGATATCTGTTTTTTTGTTTTTACTTTTTTTAACAGATATCGTTGGATGATTTTCAAAAGTATTAAATAAATAATGACAGCGATAATCATGAAGACGACTATTTGAATAATGTCAAAGCGTGATTGTAAATACGTAATGAAGTCATCTAGGAGAGATGCGATGGTTCTCAGCAACCTTTCACTATGCTCATATCTATTATTGTACTATCGCGCTCGTTTAGGAAGAACACGACGCTGGAGCAGTTTTTCATATTTGTTCGTTTCTTATAAACATAACTGAAAATTTCTTGTCGAATCAACTGAAAAAGCGGAGATTACAAAAATTCGGATTTAGAAAGATATAAATTAATCTCTAGATTATCAAATACAGATGGTTGCGGAAGATGTATTGGTGAAATTTTTCGTTATTCTTGCTTTGCTTTTTTTTCTTCCGAAGGTCGTAGGTAGTTTACTAAAGATACCTGATGTCTTAACAGAGCTCATTATTGGTATTATTCTAGGAATTGCTATTCCGAGTTACTTTTTTATTGATGACATGCTAACTATTTTGGCAACCATTGGAATTGTCACGCTCTTTGTCTACTCAGGTATGGACGTTGAAACGAATTTTATAGTAAAAAATAAAAAATTTTTTATGGAACATATTATACTCCACATTCTTATTTTTGTAGTAGTTGGATTGGTTATAGAGTTGTATCTTCATTTGTCTCTTCAAATCTCTTTCCTTGTCTCTTTGGCACTTACTACTCCTTCGGCAAGTTTTATTTTATCATCTATTAAAACAATCAATAAGGAACGGAAACAATGGATTGAAAGCAAAGCACTGTCAGGGGAGATAACAGGTATAATCTTAATGGTCATTTTATTGAACTTATCGGATCTCACCATGCTCATTTTTTCGTTGCTCACTTTAGTGCTTCTAATTTCGATACTGCCAGCTGCGTTGGAATTCTTATATAAAAAAATATTCAGTAAAATCATTGGATGTGAATTTTCCTTTATTTTTGTTGTTGCGATGATCTCTGCGTTTATTACCGAATATGTAGGCGTTCATTTTCTTGTTGGAGCATTTATCGCAGGGTTTGTCGCAAAACAATTTATCTGTGATATCGTGAAAGATGAGTCCTATGTGCACTGTTCAGAGCACTTCGGTCAGCAGTTGATTATTGGATTTGGTTTTTTTGCATTAATTTTTACGCCATTCTACTTCTTTACAACTGGATTAAATATTAAACGGTCTATGTTTTCATCTGATACGCTAATTTTCTCAGTGCTGATATGCATCGCTGTTGTGTTATTGCGTATTGGTGTGATGTCGCTTCATCGAATTATTCGAATCAAAGAGAAAATTACTACTGCGATTGATATTAATGCAATGTGTGTTCCGACACTGGTTTTTACATTTGTCATCACTGAAATTTTATTGATACAATATCAGATAAACACTCTTCTTTACAGCATTCTTATGTTATATGGCATCTTTACTACGATTATTGGATCTGCTTTTTTCATGCTAGCAAAACGAAACAAAAACATAGTACGTGGTACGATAAAAATTAGTGAAGGGAAAGAATAACAGTTCATAAACGCCTCTAATAACGATTAAATTTTTTTTACTTTTTCTCTTCATACTGAACATAAAAGTTATTCATGAAATGGTAACCAATTTATTACGTATTCTTTGTAGACATGGGATACATCATAATACATGTAATTCTCTAAAAATTGTTCTTTAAATTTTTCTATTATATTTCGTAACATTTCGTCATTCTCGACATAGAGTTCAACAGATAAGTCATATTTTCCTAGCATTTCATGGATGAAAAGACATGTATTTGTTTTATCGAAGAAGTTGATGATCTTATGGATTAACGCAGGATCCTTTAGAGCAATATCGATTTGAATTAATTCTCGGTTCAATTGTGCGATATTGAGATCTGTCGTATATGAAACGATAATACCTGCACGTTCCATCCGTTTTACATGATATTCTATGAGGCGAGAATCGACATTCAAAGCATATGCCATGTCGCGCAACTTAATTCTCGCATTGGTAGAAAGAGATTTCATGATCCCAAAATCGATTTTATCTGGTGTATAATCCTTTGATTCAATCTGACTGAATGTTTTTTTAATTGTTTTACCCGAAGCGAGGAACTTTTGATTAAGTTTCGTTGTCTTCATTAAAATATGTATATTTTTTTCTTGTACATACATGCCAAAAGTATTGAGAAAACATTGTAAAAATCCTTTTAATTCACCGGGATTTTTTTGGATGCTTAAAAACACCAGGTCATAATGTCCTTCAATAATTCTTAGATTAGTACACGTTGGGTCGTTTGTTATATAGTCGATTATTTCTGATTCAACGGAGCTGGTGATTTTATAAAATTTTAGAAAAATACGATAGTATGAATATCCAAAAAGAGAGGCATTAAATATCGTATATAGGCAATTAATCCATCCTTTTTTCTCTAATCGTTTAATACGATAATTCACAGTTTCTTTTGGTAGTTTTAATTTTTTCGCTATTTTTGATGCCGATGTTCTTGAATTGATATCAAGTTCATATAAAATTTTTTTATCAAAAATGTCCAGAACTTCTCTCATATATGCTTGAAATCTAATATTTATTTAAATATTTTTGTTTTTTTGTAAAATTTATAGAAAATATTTTATTAACTAACTAGGCATATTTTCTTTTAAATACGACTTCAATAAATTGTTGTCATGTTCATAATAGTACAAATCTAGACATGGTGGAATTCGAATCGGTGAGAAGAAAATAGATGGGTATTCATTTCTGTATCAGAAAACAAAGAGTATTGAAAACATCGAAATCAAAACCGCCCATGATGGTTTAATTGTCCAGTGTCATGGAAAAAAATATAAACTTATTTTTCCAAAAAATAAATGGGAAGCACTTTCGTTACCATTACTGAATTTCTTTCTGCAAGAATTCGGTTTCATATCAACGGCAACCATGCCTCTTATTTCAGAAATTGAAAACATTAATTATAACATACCTCGACCACTTTTCGAAGATGAGATTAAAGAAATAATTCTCCATCAGATTCCAGGAATAGCCGATGATTATGGTCTGGATACTGCTCAAACCATGCAGCGATTTAAAAATATTCAATACTCATTTACCGGAGAACGTAGAACAGACGCAGAGGCAAATGCTCATGATGGTGCAATATTGCTGCTCTCATGTGGGAAAGATAGTTTACTTTCTCTTGGATTTGCACGAGAACTAGAAGTGGATACGACAGCAATTTTTATCAACGATACCACTACACCACATGAGAATCGCGTTTCTCTTGAAACCATAGAAAAGATAAAAAATTCTGAAGGTGTCAAAATAGAAATTGTTACAAATAATATAGAGAAATTAAATGATTTCGAGGAATGGAATAAACCTCCATCTTGTTTAGGATATTCCCATATGATAACTGGGTTTTGTTTTCTAGCTATTCCGTTCCTTCATAATAATGCATCGATGGTTTTTCTTGGAAACCAGCAAAACATGAATTTTTCTTTTCAAACGAAGCAGGGGTATATCGGTTATCCTTCATATGACCAAACTACGATAGCTCGACATCAGCAAGAAGAAATGTTAAAGTATCTTAATAAAGACTTTCAAGTAAAAAGTTTGATAGAACCACTCACTGATATTTCAGAAATAAAGATACTTTTTTCAAGATACCCAGAATTAGCAAAATATCAATTTTCATGTAATTGTTTGTATGGGACAAATGAGAAACGATGGTGTCATGCTTGCAATAAATGTGCACGATTAAGCCTCTTTATGCATGCACATGGCCTTAATATAAAAAATGTGGGTATGCGAAGTATGCTCTCCCGGCGATTCAAAAACTATTATCGACTTTTTGGTGTAAATGCTGATGTTGATCGATACGAAAAAAGCACTGAGGCAAGGGATCAACAGTTACTTGCGTTCTACATGGCGTATAAAAACGGTGTCACAGGAGATCTTATCGATGTGTTTAAAAAAGATTTCTTAACAGAAGCTGTCGCTCGTGAGGATGAACTGCGAAAAAAGTTCTTCAAGATTTATGAGACAGATATACCGCATAATCTTAAAGCACCACTTCATTCCATATTAAAAGAGGAACTAAAAGATCTTCAGTAAATACTCATTTATTGGAAGGGCCGGCATTGAGAAATTGTAGTTATTCTTTCTCGCAACGTCTCCTGTTAAGTAAATTACTGCAAGAGAACAAAAAATACTGTGAGGCGTCTCACAGAGAGATTTCATCATGTCATGAGTTCCTTGTAAATCTCTAACGTTTTTTGTGTAATTAGGTCCCAGCTGAATTTTTGGATCACCTGTTTACGAGCATTATTTCCCATTAGGATTCGTTGTTCTTTTGATTCCAGGACCTGCTTGATACCCCATGCGATATCGGAGGGCTCAAAAGGATTCACGTGTCGACCGCATTGGTCATCCCCTGATGGAACGACCTGTTCTCTCATTCCATTTGTCCCACGCGCGCCCACAACAACTGGTTTTCCCATCGACATTGCTTCAGTGCACACGATCCCAAACGGCTCATAAAGCGAAGGAAGTACTACGATATCACTCGCAGCGTAATGTAAAATCCTCTCCTCCTCAGGTACAAATTCGTTTCTCAGGATAACCTTCTCTTGTAGTCCTAATTCGTTAATCATCCTCTGGATTGTTATTTCCATGTCCCCAACACCAAGTAGTATTAATTTTGTATTGGGAAACTCTTGTAACACATTCGGCATCGCTTGTACTAAATTATCTGCGCCTTTTACTTTTACGAGACGACCAACAAATAATAGCATCAGTTGGTCAGATGGTATTCCGTATTTCTTTCTAAGAGCAAGAATATTCTGTGGGTTGATATGGTTCATGTTATATTTCTCTGGGTCGACACCATTCCAGCACACGTGTATCTTTTTAGTAGGGAACCCTAAATCCTGAAGTTCATTTTTCATTGCATGCGACACAGTAATTATGCAATCGGCTGCTTGTCCTCCTTCGAACTCGATATGTTTTATCGTCTGTGACCCGCCCCCCAGAGATCGCCCTCCTTCTGTAGAATGAATATGAAACACCAATGGGATTTTTAATTCTTTTTTTGCAATCATACCACCGATAATCCCCAGCCAGTCATGTCCGTCAATGATGTCAAAAGACCGTTCATTTGTTCTTGTTAAGGTGTTGATGAGATGTGATGCTGATGAAATGTTGTAGTTAATGACATCAGCAAAAAATTTGAAATGTGATCCCCATGATTGCACATCTCGGTTTGCAAATAGTTTATAACTTGAAGAAAGATCAAGTGTTTTCGGTCGGTGCACTTCGACACCGTTCCATTTTTCTGTTGATGAAAAATTATTCCCGCTATTTAACGCAAAAACAGTGACATTGTTTCCTAGTGATACTTGCTTTTTTGATAATTCTGTAGCAAATGTCCCCAGACCGCCCCATATTGTTGGTGGGAATTCCCAAGAGAAATGGACAATTTTCATCATGACTGCTTGATTCTGATAGAAGGTAGAATTATTCATTAGTTGCATTCCCATCCTTGTTTCACCATTAAAATGAATGCGTCTTATTATTAATAAAAGAATCGAATTTTTCATTCAAAAATAAAAAAAATATCCTATGCGGAAATGTTATTAAGGATTCTTTTGTTTATAAATATGTGGGATTTCTATTTCAAAGAATAGATTAATATTAGTGACAAATAGGGAGCCGTACATTCATCGTCAAATAAAAAACGAAATCGTATATAAAAAATCGTTAGGAGGAGTTATTTCCGCTCTTGATCCCCTTGTACAGAAACATAAAGGGCTATGGATCGCGTGGGGAAGTGGGAATGCTGATTATCTTGTTACTGATTCAAGAAAGATACTTAAGGTACCTCCAGAAAAACCGACCTACGAATTAAAACGAATCCCTCTGACAAAAACAGAAATCGAAAACTACTATCATGGTTTTTCGAATCGAGTGCTTTGGCCTCTCTTTCATTTATTCATTGAAAAAATGAAGCCAAAAGATGTCTATTGGAATGCATATAGGAAGGTGAATAAAAAATTTGCACAAGCTGTCCTCAACGAGATACATAAAGATGATTTGATATGGATTCATGATTATCATTTGTCTCTTGTTCCTTTGTTTATTAAACAGAAAGAACCAGATGCAAAAATCGCGTTTTTCTGGCATATTCCCTGGCCTCCATGGGAAATTTTTTGTACTCTACCCTGGAGAAACGAGGTGCTTGAAGGTATTCTGATGTCTGATTATCTTGCGTTTCATACTTCCTCGTATGTCACAAACTTCCTCCATTGTGCACAGAGGAATCCCTCCGTGAAAATAAATAAACGAACGAAAATGATTTACAGAAAGGATCATACCACAAAGATCGCTCATGTTCCTTTAGGTGTGTCTTATGATGAATATCATCGACTCGCGAACTCTCCATCACTATTACGAAAAGCTGCAAAACTAAAACACCTGTATGGGAATAAAAAACTCATCCTTGGAATCGATCGTCTTGATTATACCAAAGGCATTTTGCATAGAATCAAAGCATTTGAAGTATTCCTTGAATTAAACCCGAAATATCGAGAAAAAGTAGTGCTTGTCCAAATAGCATCGCCGAGTAGATATAAGATCGAGGAATACTTAGCCATGAAAAAGGAAATAGATGAAGCGGTCGGCAGAATCAACGGCAAGTATCGAAATGAGACCTGGACCCCGGTTATGTATTTTTACAAAGAAATCTCACAGAATTCATTGTTAGCATACTATCGAATATCAGATATAGGGCTCCTCACGCCGCTCAGAGATGGGATGAATCTCATCGCCAAGGAGTATATTGCCTCAAACAATGAAAATACGGTATTGATACTGAGTGAGTTTGCTGGAGCATCTGAGGAGCTCACAGAGGCGATTACAGTAAATCCCTATGATCTTTACTCCATAGCAGGGGCAATTAAAACCGCGGTAGAGATGCCTCTTGATGAAAAAAAATCTCGATTTCAATCCATGAGGAAAAAAGTTCAAGAACATGATTCTGAATGGTGGTACAGTAATTTTTTAAAAGAATGGGAACGAGTATATGCCTAATTTTCTTTTTCATCATTCACTTAAAATAGAAAAAAAAATAATGAGGGCAGACGCGCTTATTTTATTCCTAGACTATGATGGGACACTTGTTCCATTCAAAGATAGACCAACAGAGGTTAGGACTCCTGAAAAAATAATAATAATACTTCGACAATTGATAAAAAATCCAAAGATACGAGTTGTTATCGTCACTGGGAGATCTTTGTATGATATTAAGAAATTATTGAAAATGAAGGGGTTATTCTTTATCGCTCTGCATGGACTTCAAACAGAGACATCAGATGGCATGCAGTATAGCTGGAAGCAAGCGGAGCAAGCTAGATTTCTCATCCAACGGATTAAAAAAACCATGCAAGAAGAGCTTTCACAAGAGACAGGAGCGTTTCTCGAGGATAAAAACCTCACAGTAGTACTTCATTATCGACTTCTTCATCCAGAGAGGATCCCTGATCTACAACAAAGATTTAAAAACATAGTGCAATCAAATGATAAAAAAAAGATATTAGAGATTATTAAAGGAGCAAAGGTACTAGAGGTACGACCTAAGGGGTGGAATAAGGGCAAGGCAATAGAACTGTTCCTTGCTAAACAGCAGAATAAAAAAAATATATTACCCCTCTATATCGGTGATGATATCACGGATGAAGATGCATTCCAGATGCTTGGAAAACGAGGGATATCCATTTATGTGAAGAATGAGTCAACAAGAAAAACTGCAGCGCAGTACTGGGTAAAAAACCCTGATGACGTGTTTTCCTTCCTTAAGTCACTTGCTCGATTATGACACCAAGGATAAACTTTTTTAAAAAAGGTTGTATTGTCGATAATAACAGCAACTGAGGCGTATATTTAAATATGGACAGAAATATTTCCATTTCCTTGGATGCACTTGGAGGTATCATATGGCTATTGTGACAATTAAATCCCTAGATAAATATCAAGAGATAGTCGGAGATCATCTTATCCAGAAAATACGGTCTGAAGCGTCTTCATTGTCTGAAAAAAAAATGGTTCATATTAATTCGACATACCAAGGCGGTGGGGTCGCAGAGATTTTGAATAGTTTGATTATTCTTTTAAACGATGTCGGTATTGAAACTGATTGGCGGATTCTTCATGGGAACCTTGATTTTTTCACAATTACCAAAAAGTTTCATAACGCACTTCAAGGGGAAAGAATCAATCTCTCTGAAAAAAAGAAGGAGATTTATTATATCAACAACGTGAACAATGCGATTTTTTCCCATATCAATCATGATTTCGTTGTCGTTCATGACCCCCAACCATTACCTATTATCACGTGTTACAAAAAAAGACAACCGTGGGTGTGGAGATGCCATATTGATATTTCCACCCCAATGAAAGATTTATGGGATTACCTGAAAATGTTTATCCTGAAGTATGATGCGATGATTATTTCTATGGAGAAATTTAAACCACGGGATATACCGGACCGAGTGTTGCCTCAGTATATTATTCGTCCGTCTATTGATCCATTGAACTTGAAGAATAGGGAGATACCAAGTTTCACCATCTCAAAGTATCTCTCCAAATATGGGATTGATGAGGAGAAACCTATTATTACGCAAATATCGCGATTTGACAAATGGAAAGATCCTGAGGGAATGATAAAGATATTTAAAATGATTAAACGAAAGGCGAACTGCCAGTTGATATTAGCTGGTTCCATGGCAACAGATGATCCCGAGGGACAAGGGATCTTTGAAAATTTGGAAAAACTTGTTGAGACGGAAAAAGACATCCGTCTTATTATCAACGCACCTGATATCCTTATTAATGTTCTGCAACGGGCGTCTTCAGTTATTATTCAGAAATCCCTGAAGGAAGGTTTTGCCATCACGGTAAGCGAAGCGTTATGGAAAAAAACCCCGGTTGTCACCTCGAACGTCGGGGGAATCTCATCACAGGTGATTCACGGAAAGAACGGGTACCTAGTTGAACCGAAAGATTACGCAGGTTTTGCTGAGAAAATCACCTATCTTCTCAAAAATCCAACAATCGCAGAAAAGATGGGAGAATTCGGAAGGGAGCATGTAAAAAATAATTTTTTAATTACGAGGCATCTCCTTGATTATATCCAATTGATGAAAAAAGTTATATGAACGTGTAACTGATGTTCTGTAACTTTTTTATAGATTTTTTTTTTAGTTTATTTCAGAGGTTCTTCGATGACGATAATATCTTTGACCAAGGATAACCTGGAGAAGGGAAAAACAATCTCCCCACGTTCTGTGAGTGTGTATTTTTCAAGATTCAGCTCTTTTGCAGGAAGTATTAATACTGATATAATCTCACCTGAAATATTATCTTTAATTGATTCCTGAATCCTCCCGATGATGTTCCCTTTTGAATTTAATACAGTTTTTCCTACTAATGCTTCATTTATGTTTTCCATAACCTTTCTCTCAAAAACAAGTATTCCTATGGAATTCCTTCTTATATTTCTTTCTATTAATCCTTAGAATTAGAATACGTATGCTTGGTTATTTATAAAAATATTACATAGTGTAAAAGCTACATCTACCTGCATTTGATTGCATTTGTGAACCAGAGAATAACAGTTTTTTTCAGGATATTTCGTAGCTAACTGTTATGAATTTGGTCTATTGGTTCTTTTCTAGATAGATTGTTTGAGTGGGGAACGCGATTTCAATTTTTTCTTTTTCAAAAGCTTCTGCAATCCCGAAGTTGATTTGCTGTTGGATATCCATGTATGTGTTATAATCCGATGAATCAATGAAATATACAACCTCGAAATTCAGACTAAAGGCTCCGAACTCCCTGAAATGAATCCGGTCTATCTGGCATAATTGGCATTTTCCGATTATTTCTCGAATCATACCCTCTATCTTCTTAAGCTTTTCAATCGGGGTCCCATACGTGACTCCGACTGTAAAAACAATGCGTCGTTTCTGTAGTTTCTTGTAGTTATGGATGTTTTTATCAAGGATAGCTCTATTAGAGATGACAAGTTCTTCTCCCCGTAGTAGTTTTATTCTTGTTGATCTCATGCTGATGTGGGTGACAGTCCCTGCATCGTCGCCGATGACGATGAAATCCCCAATTTCAAACGGTCGATCAAAAAAGATCGAAAATGCACTGAACGCATCACTAAGCAAGTTTTGAAGGGCAAATGCGATAGCTATACCACCAACGCCAAGGCCGACCAATGCACCGGATAAGTCAATTTTGCTCAGATAGAGGAGAATGAGAAACGCAAAAATGTATACGACTGCGTGAAGGAGTTTCTTAAAAATAACAAGTATATTTGTACTTATTTCTTGTTTTGTTTTTCTGGCTAAACGATTTGCGTACCAACTCACAAGGACATTGATGACCCGAGTGATGATATATGCGATAAGGAGGATTTCTGCTGTGAGAAAAATAAAACCGATATAGACATAGTATGCATCAAGGAAAACGAGTTGATCTACCGCGTACCAAAATCCTATGAGAAGAACCAAGAAATAGACTGGTCGTTTTACATTTTTGATTATTTCATCGTCAAGGGTTGTTTTTGTTTTCTTCGCCCATTTTGTGAAATAATATGCGAAGATACGATACACTATCCATCCGATGATAATGGCAAGTGCAAAGAAGATTACCGCAGCGATACTTTGTCCTACGATAGGGTCGACCTGATAGCCGCTCTCTTGAAAGAGGGTGTTAATATATTCCCCTAAATTTATTGCGAACATCATAAAAATCAAAAAGGGAAAAGCATTCATTATTTTTTAAGTTTTAGTTTTTTAATATTTTTCTTCCGATTGAGCATTTATCGTTTGTTTCCTTCGCCATTTTTTCTTTTTCTGATGCTTTCATTGTTTTGTATTAAATCATTGATAGATGAAACATATCGATGCATAGAAAATAATAAGAGTCAGAATACTATAAACCATGGGGAAGGGTATATGACACAAACTATTGTAAGTGCTTCAAAAAAGGAACTTGCAGAACATCTCTGGACAGCTGATCCCACTATTAAAACGATTCTAAAAAAAGCTGAGACCCAGCGTGAAGCACGAGAACAAATTTTTGAGTATCTCAATACACTTGATAGGCATTACACAAGTATCTATGCTGATGATTATTTTAAGGAATTACATGCTATTGAAAAAAATAATGCGAGGGAGTGCATCAAAGTTTTCAAGAATGTTATTCGAACAGAAAATGAAAGAATAACGCATTTTTCAGCACTTCATGCATTGATGAATCTAGCAAAAAATAAAAAAGGCGCGTCTAAAAACCTCGATGCCGGTTTTTTATGCGAGTTTATCAATTTATTCAAGGGTATCAACGGGAAATCCGGGAAGACCGATGATGTTTTTATTTTACCATTTGACAATGCTGAAGCATCATTGATGCGATCTGAAAAGCTTGATAAATATGCAAAGAAAATGAACGAATACCTCGATAGATATAAATGGGGTTTAGATCAAGAACTGATTGCGAAACAACAAGCACTGAAGAATAAAATATTAACCTTTTTTAATGCAACGGAAGAAGAGTGGCACACATATCACTGGCATCTTTCACATGTGATACGAGATAAACAGACGCTGTCTTCGTTAGTGTCTTTAGATGATGATGAAAAAGAAGGGCTCAAGGTCGCAGAAAACAATCAGATTCCCTTTGAAATCACCCCTTATTACCTTTCCTTGTTCAACGAGAAAGGTCGTACTTTTGATGACCAAGGGGTACGAGCACAAGTCCTCCCAAGTAAAACCTATTGTGTCAATGTCATCGATAATAGAAAACGACAGATTGATATGGATTTCATGGGGGAGAAATCAACAAATCCTATTGAAGGCATCACCAGGAGATATCCTCAGATTCTTATTCTGAAACCAGTAAATTTCTGTCCTCAGATCTGCGTATACTGTCAGAGGAATTGGGAGTTAGAACCATCCACTGAGATAAAAACAAAAGATGAAGACATGAATAACGCGATTGAGTGGATTGATCATAATAAGTACATCAACGAGGTGTTGGTCACTGGAGGAGATCCTTTTATTCTCCCCGATTCCTATCTTGATGAGATGTTAAGGAAGTTAGCATGCATTGACCATATCGAACGAATCCGTATCGGCACAAGGGCCCTTGTTACCCTTCCTTTTCGAATCACAGAGGATCTCGTTGGCATCCTGCAGCAGTACCATGCGATAGGCAAGCGGGAGATTTGTGTAGTGACGCATTTTGAGCATGTCGCTGAGATAACCCCGGATGTCCTTGAAGCGGTAAAAAAGATACGAAACGCGGGGATGAGTATCTATAATCAGCAGGTGTTTACGTATTATACGAGTCTAAAGTATCAGACCGCTGCTTTGCGAAGAGCATTAAGACTAAGTGGGATTGATCCGTATTATACCTTTAACACGAAAGGCAAGGAAGAGACTATTGATTTTCGGGTTCCTATCGCACGGATACAACAGGAGCGAAAGGAGGAAGCCCGGTTTCTCCCTGGCCTTGTCAGGACAGATGAACCGGTCTTTAACGTCCCGAAACTAGGAAAATCACATTTGCGGGGCTGGCAGAACCACGAGATCGTCATGGTGTTAGGTTCTGGACAACGAGTCTATCGTTTTTATCCCTGGGAATCAAGTGTCACCTTAGTTGACACCTACCTATATACTGACGTTTCTATCTATGATTACTTGAAAAGACTTGCAAAGGACGGACAGGATATTGATGAGTATAAAACGATTTGGTATTATTTTTGATTAAATTCTAAGAAATTTTTCTATTCTTCATTCTGTTATTGACGGGTGTTTAGAATGAAAGTAGTTGTTGTATCATAATTGATTTTTATTAAAAGAGGAGAACAACAGAGAGATAACCCCGCTGCACGTTATTCTTTTGTATACAGGTATAATCCACCGGTGTTCTGATACAGCAATCGAAGGGTGGTGTTGTTTTCAGAAAATTCATAATCAAAGAGATGCTGTGTTTGGATGCCATCTGCGGTTATTTGTACTATTAAATAGTTACCTTCGTCTACTTGGTATGTTCCAGAAAAATGCGAGTGAAATGTTACCGTTCCATTTGAAAAAAACGTCACTTGTTCTCCAAGGTCCTGCTGTGCGGTTTCCTCATCTGTGACCCATATTCCGACGAATTTACTTTCTTCAGGGGTTAATGTACGTTGCACTTGATTGCATCCACTCAATACGACAGAGACAAGAATGCTAGCAAGTCCAATGAGCAGGAGTTGTTTTTTCATTAGTTATTCCTCTGCATCTGTTCCAGATTTATTATTATTTCTATCTGTGATAATATATCGTAAGAAGCCAGAAGGGTAGAAAGGGTTGTGAAGTATTATCCCCATCCATTTTCAAAATATGAATAGTCGATTCTATTCCAGTCATTAAGGTCTGGGCTCCTTCGTGAACCATCAGAGTAATCAACAATCAGATATACCCATCCATAACTCATGCAGCTCCGATACGATTTAGTTAACCACCATCCAAGTTGCCAAGGATGAGCACAAAATTGGTTATGTCCAGGTATAGGCCAGAAACCAAACGTATGACCTAATTCATGGATGTAACAGCTTGCATAGACAATGTCTCTATTAAGGAACGGTTTTTTTTCAATTGTCTCTAGCTTGGAACTCGCGACTTGAAATGCATTTGGTTGGAATGTATAACCCACGATATCCTCGTAATAGAGAACCAACCCGTAATGAAACACACCTCGTCGCCAGTTATCTGGGTCTCCATGCAGGAAATAATTCTGATAGATATCCTGGAGAAGTTGGCGGGTTACGTCATCATAAAATGGGAGGATATCATGTCCCCCCATCGTACCTGTATCAAGATGAAGGACAATGTTTTGTTTATCTACAGCGGTCTTTGCCATCTCTTCTGAGTTTTTTGGGAAATAGGTTTTCTCCCCATTCGGGCCGTCTCCCATGATGTCCATTTCAATAAAAACATCCTTTCGAAATGGATCAGAGAACCATGCTGAGGTAAGGAACTCCTCAATGTTATTGATGCTATCATTATCCGGGTCGAGGTGTTCATGATCATCCCATGTCAAAGGTTGATATCCCCATTTGTATTCCCAATATGTGGTGATGGTGTCGTTGTCCGGGTCAAGAAGAGAATCGTTTATTGTCGGGTCGGTTCCAAGGGTGTTTACCTCACACCAATAGGGGATAGAATCACCGTCGTAATCGGTCTGCGTAATGTCAAACCACAGTTCGCAGTCGTGGTCATTTTTATAAATAGTTCCATCGTCACAGCCGCAAAGCCTCCCATATCCGCTGGCATCACCAATTGTATCGTCACCTGTCCAATGACCTGTTTTGATACTGTAGCGAAGGGTAACTTCGTCATGTTCAAGATCACCACTCACATCATAGGGGATATCTTCTGTTTCGTCACTCCAGAGCTGTAGGGTAATCGTAACAAATTCCTCATCATCAGGAACATCAAGGGTAGCATTCCATTGGGGATCAGTAACATATTTCGTATTAGTCCACACATCGCTGGTGAATTCTACTTCGTTAAGCAAGATTTTCACATAGAAATTTGGGCTGTCATTTCCCTTATTTAACGGAAGAGTTCGCAGTTCGTTTATCGCAAGCAAACGGATTGTTTTTATTTCTACAGTGACTGACACATCTACTAGCGGATCGAAATCTTCAAGAGTTCTCATAGAGAATCGAGAGGAAGCACCAATCGTATTCAAGGATACAAGTAGGATTCCAATGATTGATATACAATAGAGTTTGTTCATTTCTAACCTCCTTGAAATGTATATAACATGATGCTCTTCTATAAAAATATATCCTTGCAGAGATATTGAAAAATACTCTGGAGAGATGACGGGGAATTATCTGTGCTTTTTTTTTCATGAATGTTTGTTTCCTTTCATTTTCAATAAATTATTTACATTTTTCCTTTTAGGGAAACATTTCCTAAAACCTTTTATAACGATAGATGGTTCCAAAATATAATGTAATAACGGGGGTCGTCAATGATTGAGCGGGCAGGCCACAAACATATCCTCCCAACTCATGAAGGTTGGGTGGTCCGAGCAGCTGGTCTAGAGCAGGCATCAAGAATATTTCAATCTCGAGAAGAAGCGGTTCGTTATTCAAAGGAGGTGGCTGTGGAACATAATGTCTGTATCGTCATTCATGATGAAGAAGGAGAATTGGAAGACTTCCACTGCACCCCCGATGTAAAAAATCGATTTGTTATGAAAAAAAATCAAGGGTGGGCTGTGATTGCTGAAGGGGGAAACGAAGTAGAAAAAATATTCAATCGAAAAGGGGAAGCAATGGCGTATGCCTTTGATTATGCGAAAAAACATAACGTCTGCATGCTCATTAATGATAAAGATGGGAATTTTAAAAGTAAGACCTGTCCGCCTGATGGGCATCCAGGGATTTTAGAAGTATTTCGAATGAAACTAAAAGTATGAGTCTTAAGCCCCTTTGTTATCTTGTGTTTTAGACGTTATTTCAAAAAGAAAAAAGTAAATAAACTACCAAAAGGAATGCAAGAAATTCTGATTACTATCATAAAAAGTAGTAGAAATTGGAATGAAATTCGACGATTATAAGTAACACAGTTCCTAAGAAATATTTTGTTTTCGGTCATTCTTAATTTCTTCTTGATTTTTCTTCTTTAAAGCAAAGATTATTAATCATTTCTGGTTAACAACATAAGGAGTTAATTATGAACAGAAGAATGGCACTTGTCCTCGTAAGTTTTTTATTGCTCGCAGGAAGCGTACATGCCCAAGAGACAGTGAACAAAACAGATTATCAACAAGACGTCTTAGAAGTGATAAACCAGTATCGTGAAACATTTGATGATTGTTTCCTTACCTTACAAGGAGATTTCCCATATGTCGCAACGGATTTTGCTAATCTGAATGATAGGATAGATGAGCTAACAGAAAAGAAATGGTATCACCGAATCGTCGACACCTCGATGTTTGGTCAAAAAATGGAGGAAATCCTCTTTTATATGAAATGGGGAAATACGCGCTATGTTATTTCGATACAATATTTTTTCAACAACGTAAGTAAGACATTCACGATCCCTAGCTTATATATTCTTTCTGACGACTACGGTGGTGGAACTGGGGAGTTTGGTCATATTATTGAAGGAGGGATCCCTCATGAGGTCGCAGAGGAATCCTTAAACGTCATTGATGAATGTATGGGAACACCAGGTTTTCTCTTTCTGTCATTTTTTATTGCTGTCGCAGTCATATTGGTTTACTATTCACGGTATAAAAAAAAACTTTTATAGGTGGGAAAAATGAGGTTGGAACGCCGCCGAAGGTATTACGGTGTAGAAGGTGAAAGCCGCTGAGGAAAAAAAACTACCGTTAAATATAGCAAATTAAAAAAGAAACATCCGCGCGGTTTTTAAACCATTTCCTCGTCGAAATATTTAAATTAACAATAATCATCTGAAAGAAACCATGCTGGTAGATGAGCTTATCAATATTGCTGCATTAGTCATTTTCATTATTTGTATTTCGGTCTATGCCATCGGATTGATACATAAAATGAAAAAACCTAGTTGGGGGGAACGAGGTTTTTTAAGCATAATGTACGGACTGTGGGTTAAGAGAATGACCGATCCAAAAGAAACAACAACAGCGGTTCAGACCATGAGAAATTTAATTATGGCAACGACATTTCTCTCGTCATCAATGCTTCTTCTCTTAGGATTACTCTTAGCATCACCTGTGAACGAATTGCCTGAACTTTTTTCACTCTCTACCACGTCAACGGAACAATTTACACAATATAAATTACTGCTCTTTGTTGCAATTCTTGTTTTCTCGGTCATTATGTTTTTACTCTCTCTACGACAAATGGTTCGATTTTCAATTTTAATTGGCATTCCGACTGAATCGATTGAAGCTATTTCAGCAAACCAGAAAAAAACAAAAAATAATGGAAAAGATTCCGTGCATATTGATGCAGAAGGGTTTCAAACATATGTATTTATAAGAGCAATGAATCGATTTACCTTTGGGATGAGAGCCGTATTCTACGGTATAACTGTCATGCTATGGTTTCTAAGCGTTTATGCGTTTATCATCGGAACGCTTTGTCTTACCGTATTTCTTATAGTTCATCATGATGTAGAATCTCCCCGTGGCGGTGAGTTACCCTTATAACAAAAAAAGTTATCTTGAAATTGGGGTCGAACCTTTATTTCATTTTTCCATTTAGTGGTCTTTTTAACAGGTGAAAAAAAGAGATCGTCATGGCCCTCCGAAGGTATACTGAAGAAATCAAAAAATCCCATAAGGAGATAACATTCGATTATTCCTCAGAGATCATCCTGAAAACCGACATCTGCGACATCGCATTGCTTCGCTCACAAACGCTCTTCACGAAACTCAAACGCCTCTACGATATTGTTGACTTCGAGAAAGGAGATATCCTGAATATCATCCATGGACGACATGAAGTCGTCATCGTCACTAATGAACGATATATGAAAAAGTCACTCGATATTTTCAAAGGGGAAAAAATCTTTAATGTCGAAAAAAACCTGGTCTCCTTGACATTGACGTTTTCCTCAGATTTCCTTCACACCCCAGGGGTGATTTATAACGTTGTAAGGATACTTGCTTGGGACAATATCAACATCTATGAGGTGGTCTCAACCAATACCGAGTTGACCTTTATTCTTAATAAAAAAGACTCACCGAAGGCATACAGGGTATTAGGGCAACTTGTTGAAAAAAGTGCAGGGGAAGGGACTTAAATCTCAGGTTCAAATCCCTTTTTTTTAGCCACGGAGCAATGATTATGGAAGAATTAATGGTTTTTCTCCTGTTAGAATCAGAGGGGTGCAGGGGAAGGGATTTGAATATGAGTTTAATCTGGATAAAATTTTTTATAACTATCTTCATATACAATTTTTATATAGCAAAGGAGCAGACGAAAAATGAAAAAATGGTATGAATTACTCTTTGAAAACTATGCCCAGAATTACGATAAAGAAAGTTATACAC
>JAFGFQ010000054.1 GCA_016930995.1 Thermoplasmatota archaeon
CAAGATGCTGGTTCATCTTGAACAACTTCGCAGAAGAGTGGAAAACGCATTCCCAGATGCAAGAGCATTTATGCGACCTGGCTTTGACAAAATCGACCTGAATAGCTAACCAATAAAACATTTGACCCCTATGATTTCCACTTTACTATGAGGTGTCTATGAAAATAAAAAAAAGATCGAATCGTTTTTATAACACATCACAATATAGATACCCACAGATTCGAGTATATCACAAGAGAGGATCCGGGAAGAAATGTCCACGCTATCTTTTGAAATGCGGATGTTGTGAAGAAAAAATGGAGATATATTATAGTGACGATGGTCTGGAGATAAATGGCGTCAATGGTGCAATTGAGGACTGGCGTGATATCCTATTACCTCTTCTATTGATTGAAGAAAAGGGAGGCAAACTTGTTGCTAAGAAGGCCCCAAAATAAAAGAAGGAAATCTCAACGAGCCATTACACCGGAACAGATTTCAAGCACTCTATCCGTTCAGTAAACCCATAGTTTTATAGGATCTCTGTTTTTCAAGCTACTTCAAGCCGAAGACGTTTTCCGAGAGCATTTGCAAATTTTTCCAGAGTAGATAGTTTGATGTCTTCTGCATGATTCTCAATTCTGGAAATGGCAGATTTCTTTGTTTTTAACCTGGCCGCAAGTTCTTCTTGTGTCAGGCCTGCATTCTCTCGTGCTTGTTTTAACAACACCCCAATTTTAAATTGTTCGTATCCTGAATCAAAATTTTTTGCAAATTTAGGATCTCGTGCCTTGCGTTTCTTTATATACTTTTGAAGATCGCTCACTTTTTCTTCCTCCTTAGATAATGGTGTTTGCGTTCTTGAGCAATTTTGATGTCATGCTTTGGTATTTTTTGAGTTTTCTTTTGGAATCCGTGGGTCAAAACAATTAAATTAGATCCATCAAAAAAACCGAGGAATCGGAAGATACTCGATCCTGCTGCGACTCTGATCTCCCAAAGGTCATCTGTATTTACTATTTTTTTAAAATATTGAGCAGGAACAAAATCTAGATCCTCTACAAGTTTTAAAACCCAGGCTACTTTCTGGGCTTGTTTAGGCGACAGCGTGTCAAGAAAATCCTCAATTGGGCTTTGTCCTGAAGACGTTTTGTAAAACACAACTTCTTTCATGAATATATGTTAACACACATGTTAACATTGTCAAGCAGAAAAATTGGATTTTAAAAAACGTAGGATTTGAAACAACCTAAATAAATAACCCTAAAAAATCAATACTTAATAAATCCTCAAAAAACCAAGACAGACCCAACCACAAAATCCCGCGGAAATTATCATAGGACATTCTGCTTCCCTTCGCAAAATCTTTCCCTTTACAATACATATAGGAATTGATAAAAATGGTTTATAAGTAGTTCAGTTCAACTTGTTTTATTTACAGTATGTTGTGGCACTTTGGATAAAAATCTATGCCTCACAGACTGTGAAGTTGTGAATCTTGCCGCTTACTATAACTGACTTTGATATCGCTGGCGCTTTTTTACGACATCCCAGCTTGGTCATTACGCTTTTAGAGTGTGAGAGAATTGACATGCCTTCTGGTGATGCGCATAGAACTTGGTTCCCAGAAATGATTGAGATGTTGCGGGAAGAATGGAATCCTTCAATGTCCTATGAGGAATTGATCACTCTTCGCGATCGCCTTGATGTAGCACTTCGGACAATACGAACTGAAAGAAATATCTTTCCCCCTATGATGTGGTGTCCTCATTGCAAAAAACGCCAACGGTCGGTTCCTTCTAAAGTCTCCATTCGCGCTATGATATTGGCACTGGGACGTTTTGGAATTGCACCGGACACTGAAGTCAAAACTTCAGAAAAACGATGGAAGAAATACAGCAAAGAGAATGGCCTTGATATTTATGGGAATATGAAACAAGTTATAACCGATCGCTGAAGTGATGGGGAGAAGTGAAAAGCAGGACGTTCGTTCCTCAAACAACTTAAAGATATCGATGAATAAAGGTGACCCCATACCCCAGAAACTTAATGGGCTGCATTGGACTCAAAGGGAAGATGAAAAAGACTGATGCTATCTGTGACATATGTGGATGCTATGTCAGCATCAGATAGAGAGCATTGTCAGAAAATAAATTCTGGCAATTTAACGAGTGGTAAGCTTTATGAAAAAGGGAAAATGTGTAATCTGCGGGAAAAATAGGGCAAGGCGAATATGTGGACTGCAAGACAATCAAATGGTTTGCTCCCTGTGTTGTGCTGAGATTCGGAATTCAGATTGTGAAGATTGTCAATATTTCAAAACTGCTAAACAATACCGTTCATCTAAAACTAAGCAATTTGGGGTCAAACATTTCGTCGCTGAAATCAATGAAGAAGTTGAAAGCCTTGTGGACCAAGCTTTGGGCTTTGTTGAGAAAGGAGATATCAAAAAAGGGCGGGCTATTATCAATGATCTGAGAAAAGATTATCCAAGAAACCACATGGTTCATTATGGGATGGGGGTCGTACATGCCCTTAGCGAGGAAAATGATGAAGCCATAAAATGTTTTGATAAAGCCATAAATATATTTCCCTATTTAATAGAAGCCCATTTTAATAAAGGTGTTGCATACAAGAAAAAACAGGATGTCACAAATACAATAAAAGCGTTTAAGGAAGTTGTCGCAACAGGCAGTCCAGAGGATAGCATGGTAAAACAGGCCAAAAACTTTATCGAGGAGATGGAGAGAAATGTCCTTGAAACTAACGGTGTTGATTTAGAAACATATTTAGAATGCCATGAGATATTTAATAAGGCTTTTTCGTACATGGAAAAACAGGAATGGCAAAGGGCCATTAATGGATTTAAGGCATGTTTAATTAAAAACAAAAAGCATCCTCAGAGTTATGGGAATATGGGACTTTGTTATGCCCAATTGGGCCAAAAAGAAGTGGCACTTTCGGCATTCAATAAAGCTCTTGAAATTGATCCGACTTATGAACCTGCAATAGTTAATCGTGCGGCTGTTGAGTCTCTTGAAGCGGGCGAAAAGCTAGAAAGTTCTAAAATGGATTCTATAGAATACTATAAAGACTTCACTCTAAAGAAAAGGTCTTTTGCGCAATATATTCTTTCAAAGATTAAAAGGTAGATATTCAGAATGAGTTCTGAAAGCGGGACGTTGGTTTTGAAGACAACTTAATGGGAATCACCAGGAATCTGAATCCGTTTTCTCCTTGAAAAAAGACCTGTGCATTGCTCGTCGTAATTTAGATTGTTTTATTAAGCATCACAATTTTCTTTTTGATAAAATGATATAGTATCCTCTACTGTAATTGGGAATCATGGCGAAAAGACAAAAAATGTGGGGTCACAAAACTCCAAAACAGCCAAAGCCAAAAGTTCCAGATACCATCAAATTGGATGTGGAAGCTAAGGCAAGGGAACTTGTTGATACTGTTCTAAAGCCTGAACATATCAAAGCTCCTTCTGGAAACAAGCCTTTTAACTACATTGTGGACATTTATACGGAATGGTACCAGAACTATTTCTACTTTTGCTCAAAGTATGCCTGCCCAGGCCCGAATGCCATTTCACCATATTTCGAAGCAAAATTTGCTCGTTTGGAATATGTCGGCAACGACCGTTTTAACCTTTCTTACATGAGACATACAGAGAAGTGGTGGGAAATCTATTTCGATTTATCTTTAGATGAATGCATAGCAGCTATTAGAGATGAATCTCTCTTCGCGCCGTAAAGAAATTATATAAAAACCATAAGTCTTAAGTTAGAGAATTTAACGTAGGTTATTTATTCAATTCCATTTCGAAAGCATGCAATCAAAAGATGAGGTGTTGCTATGAAATACGAGAAGATGAACAAACAGCAACTATTGGCAGCGGAAACATTCAGCTATAGTTATGCTAACTACGCTGATCACTTGAGGATTGGTAATATCCGTTTTGACGAGTTGATGCCCCAGGATATAGACATATTGAAAAAAGCGGAAGCAGAAGGTTGGAATAAAGCCAAGTTAGCAAAGGCATTGAATACAGAGGAGGAAAAGGTTGATAATTTGATTGAATCTTTCAACCGTGCCAAAGATGTTGTTCATGCTCCCAACGCTGCAGAATCGTTTCGAAGGGGTGTTAGATACTCAATCAAATATGCTTTGGAGGAAGGCTTATCCACGAATAAAGATATTGAGAAGCTGGTTATACAAATTTGTTATAGGGCTGCTGACTTTGCCTACTTGTTGGAGTTGGAGCAAAAGAATATCTCGGAATATTCAAAAGAGCTTCGGAGGGAATCTGATTTAGAGGATGAATAGTTATGTGTCAGGTGATCCCTGCGAAGGGACATCCCTTACATTGTGATGTTAAAAAACCCTCTTTGCAAGGAAGAGGGTTTTTCTTTATCTGTTTTTGTATGTTCTCATTTTTTTAATGAGGTGTTTACTTCTCCCATATCTGGGTCAGCCTTAAACCCTGTGCCCGAAGAGAGCTGTCTTTCAGGACGATGTGTTCAGGCGTGAATTTTGTCATGATTTTGGTCTTCCTGACATCTTCCTTGAGGGCGTTTAACTTATCCGGGTCATCTGGAGGAAGTCTAAGCATAGGGATAAGAGAAGGGAAATAAATCTCGAGCCCCCTTTCAAATTCCGGGTCTTCTCCGGTCAGCAGTTCTGCCTTTCCGATCACTTGCACACCCAGGACATCCTTGAAATAATTCTCGGCCGGTTTTACATAGGCAAACGACACCTGGTCATTATAAAACATTTGGAAAAGCTTCTCTGTCTGTTTTTCAGACATGCTGTAAAACGACAGCGTTTCTGGATCGACCACAAGTTCAATGATGGTGGACAAGGGCTTGTTGTTGTAACTGGTGGAGAGCACGAAAATCTCGCGACCATGTTTGCCGCTTACCACCTCGACGATTCTTTTCTCAATGTCTGATTTTGGCATGGCCCCCAGTTTGGACTGCGTTAATGTCATGGTTGCAGCGGTGTATCCGTCAATGTCTTTTATTTTCACGGGATGACATTGGACACATTTTATCTCTTCATCAAATGGAATGTGTTGTTTCGGCTTGTCGCCTGGTTTAAAATAAATAGATTTGATATCTTCTGCTTTGCAAAAAGAGATCATGGAAGCAGTTATCATC
>JAFGFQ010000055.1 GCA_016930995.1 Thermoplasmatota archaeon
AATTCAGATGTGGTTTTTCAGCCATACTTTTACCTCCATGAGTCTACATTTCAATTCAGTATTTATCTTTTCCTATTCCTTTCTTTAGTTGGAAGGTTTGATAGCGTATAGCCTTCTTATTTATAAGTTTTACCTAGATGACAGGAGACATTACAGTCATAAAAAAAAATGATCATCTACCCATGCTCGATGAGAGAACCGATGAGATGCTTGTAAAACATTGCTACCTGTTCCGCGCGTGATTTTTCTTTTGCTTCCACATACACCCGGAAGATTGGTTCTGTCCCTGATGGCCGCATCAAGACCCAACAGTCGTTCATGAACACTTTCACACCATCGGTAGTATCAATGCGTCTGACCTTTTTGTCTTGCTTCATGTATTCGACAACCTGATGCATGACTTCTGCTTTCTTCTCATTTGGGCAGGGGATCTTTGTTTTGACCATCTCATAGGATGGTATGTCTGCGATAAGCTCAGAGAGTGGTCTGTCTTCTTTTGCGAGGATTTCAAGGATTTTTGCTAGCGCCATAGCTGCATCCCGGCAGTACTGAAACTCTGGGAATATGAGACCACCGTTCTCCTCACCACCGAACACTGCGTGTTGTTCTTTCATGACATGGGCAACGATCGGTGAGCCGACTTTCGTGTAGAGAACCTCCCCTTTGTTCTGATGGATGACATCCTCAAAGCAGGTTGAGGTCGTCACCGGGGTAACAGTCAATCCTCCCTTCTTTTCCTTCGTGATGAAATGACCGACAAGCGAAAGTGATTTGTCTCCCCAGATGTAGGACCCGTTCTCATCAACAAAGATAGCACGGTCCGCATCGCCATCAAGTCCGACGCCGAACGAGGCACCGACCTCGGGGACGTGCCTCATAAGGGTCGTAAGGTTTTCTGGGATTGGCTCGGAGTGCCGCCCGGGGAACGTGCCATCCGGTTCACAGTTCAGGGCAGTCACTCTGCATCCAAGTTTTTTTAAAAGAAGAGGGGCGACAAGGCTACCCGCACCGTTCCCACAGTCAAGGAGAACATGGAAACGGTGTCTCTTGATACAGTCGGTATCGATTTGTGACAGAATCCCCTGGAGGTAAAGGTCTATTGCTCCATCCCAGGTTGAAAAGGACCCGACGTTGTTCCAGTCGACAAGGTCGTATGTTTGTGAAAAATAGAGAGATTCAATTTTCTCCTCAACGTTTTTTGGAAATTCAAGCCCGTCAGAGCCAGTGCCTTTGATGCCGTTGAACTGAGGAGGGTTATGTGATGCAGTGATGATAACCCCGGTAGCAAATTGTTTCTCTTTGACCGTGTATTGAAGGGTTGGCGTCGGAACAAGACCGACATCGACGACATTACATCCGGTGGAAAGAAACCCTGCGGTGATCGCGGATTTCAACATGTGGTTGGAGAGGCGGGCGTCAGTGCCAATCGCGCAGGTGGGGCGAGGAATCGTTTGTTTCAGATAGGTACCCCAGGCTTTTCCGATACCAAGCGCAAGTGCGCAGTTCATGTCCTGATTCACAACGCCTCTGATGCCATTGGTGCCAAAAAGTCGGGTCATATGCCTCTGCCTTCAGGGTGATTTCTGCATCGTGTGTATCATTTCCTGTGTTTTTTTCATGAACCGGGTCGTCAAATCTTGAAGGATCTCTGGAGTATCCGCCTCCGTAGTCAGCCGGATGATGGGACTAGTGTTTGAGGCACGGATTAATACCCATCCGTCCTTGAAATCAACACGGATACCGTCCATGGTGTTGACATCCGAGTATTCTTTTGAGAGTGTCTGTTTGAGTGCTTTGATGACAGCAAATTTCATCTCATCAGAGCAAGAAATCTCCTCTTTTTTTGTCGGATAACTTGGGATGCGTGTAACGAGGTCATGTAATGATTTCTTCTCATGGGAGAGGATCTCTGCTATCTTCAGAGGAACTACCAATGCATCGTCAAAGAGGAAATATTCTGGGAGGATAAGATGCCCGGATGATTCAATGCCGAGGGGTGCATGTTCTTGTTTTGCCTCCAGTGTTAAAAAGGTATGTCCGACCGGTATTTGTTTGATACGGAATCCAAGTGGCTCGAGTTGCTCCTTGACTATTTTGGAACATTCAACGTTTACGATAATAGTTCCTTTTTTCTGATGCAATCCATATGTACCAAGAATAACGCCTGTTTGATCCGCGGAGAGTATCTGACCGGTGTTGTCTACGATGACTGCCCTGTCTCCGTCACCGTCGAAGGCGACCCCGAAGTCAGCGGCATGTTTTTGTATGGTCTGGACGAGGGTCGTCAGATGTTTTGGTTTGGGGTCTGACGGGCGTTGTGAGAAGGTCGGGTCCGGGTCGCAATAGACCGGTAGTACCTCGAGCCCAATCATGGTGAATATCTCTGGTGCAGAAAGGGTCATGCTCGCGCCACCGCAGTCCAGGGCGACCGTGAGTTTTTTCTTAAACCTAAAACGTGAACTGAAGAAATTTTTATAGGTAGTTCGCGGGTCCACAACCTGCACTTGTCCAATTGAGTCCCATGATGTAAATGAGAATTTTTCGTGAAGCACGAGATCTCTGATTTCCATGAGTCGTTCCTCAGGGAATCCGACGCCATCGCCATAGTAGAACTTGATCCCGTTCCATTCGGGTGGGAGGTGACTGGCGGTGACAAATGCGATCAGGTCAGCTTTGTGTTCTGCTCCCATGAAAAGTGTCTGGCCAAAGGAGGTCGTCCCGGTATATTTGATATGGATTCCGGTGGCAGTGACCCCTGCGATGAACGCGTGTGCAAGCGGAATGCTGGACTGGCGGATGTCGTTGCCAAGGGTAATGTGTGTCCCTTGCATGGTGTCTTTGACGTAGGTTCCTGCAGCAAGCCCAATTTTGTAGAACACTTCAGGGGAGATATCCTTGTTGTAGAGTCCTCTGATGTCATAAGCCCGGAATATATGATGTGAGATGTCTTGTGTCATCAGCATGCACATGAAATGCCTGTTATAAAAATCTGATTGATGAGCCCTTTTTGTTTATTCACCGATGACGTTTCCGATTTGTTTGCTTGGGTATCCTTGCGGGATCTGCTGGGTCCAGACAATCGCATTGTTAAGTGTTGCTTGGGCCTGTATTTTTTCATTGTCACCGACCGCGACGTTCTGTAAGAGTGCACCATCACCGATGGTCACGTTCTCACCGATCACGCAATGGTCTAAGCGAACGTTCTGGCCGATACAAGCCTTATCAAAGAGAATGCTGGTGTCAACGGTCGTATTCTTTCCAACATGGACATCATTGCCGACGCAGGACTGGCGTAGTGTTCCCTGGATCGTGCATTGTCGCCCGATGATGGAGGTTTTCTTTTGTTTCTCCAGAAGGATGGTTTGGACGTTGATGTAGCTGCTGATTCTCCCAACGTCAATCCAGTGGCCTTGGAATTTGTACCCATAAAAACGCCCGGTATTCTCGATGACCTGGGGGAAAATTTCTTTTTCCATGGAGATAAGCTTACCTTGTTCGATGTAGTTGAGCACCTGTGGTTGAAGCAGGTAGGCTCCCGCGTTGATAAGATCGGAGGGTGCATCCTCTGCCTTTGGTTTTTCTACGAACTTTGTGATGGTCCCATCTTTTTTAATGTCGACGACGCCAAACTCAGAGACGTTCTCAACAGGCCACAGCGAGATTGTCGCGACCGCTTTTTTCTTCTCATGGAACCGGAGCATCTCTGAGAGATTCAAGGAGCAGATGATATCGGCGTTCAGCACAAAGAACCGCTCCGTGATGTATTTGTCAGCAAATTTGACTGCACCACCAGTCCCAAGCGGTTGTGGTTCTTCGTTGACGATGACGGTTTTTCCTACATCATGGGTGCAGAAATACTCCTCGATTTGCTCTCGTCGGTAGTTTACCGCAAGAATGACGGTGTCAACCTTCTTTGGAAGTGTTTTGATTAAATGGGAAATCATCGGCTCGTTCAGGATTGGTAAGAGTGATTTTGCCCTGGTAAAGGTAAACGGTCGCAGTCTTGTTCCAAAGCCTCCTGCTAGGATGATTGCCTCCATCTGAATTCCTTCATGTTTGGTTTTTGACCCTGAAATAGGTGCTGTGTATTAAATCGTTTGTTTTACCTTGTGTTAGAAATGGAACGAAAAGAATTTATATGATTATGATATTATAATTACCATATATTTGAGGGAAAACTATGAAGAAGGAAATGAAGTTAAGTGTCGTTGCGCTATCATTTATCTGTATACTCCTTGTTGTGTCGCCAGCATGTACTGCCGGGTTAGGTTCTCTGAGTCTGAAAAAGAAAACCATACAAACGCAGGCTCCAGAGACAATGCAATCGCAGTACTGGGCGCTGTTATGTGCTGCAGGGGTGTATCTGAATGCCCCAGAACAAAACCGTGAATCCATGCAGCCTGCCTGTGAGAATCTCACGAATGTGCTTCTTGCTTCCTCCGCGTACTGGCAAGCAAGTAACATCCATACCCTGAAGGGGACTCAAGTGATTCTGCAGAACCTTATCAAGGAGCTGCTCTGGCTTCGGAAAAACTCAAGAAGTGAGGATTACGTGCTTGTCTATATCACCACCCATGGTGGACAATTAAAGAAAAACGGGTTGCCCTGGGACATCCCACCGAAAGATGAGCAGGACGGCACGGATGAATTCCTTGTCATGTACAATGGGTTTGATAAATGGTATGGGATCATCTGGGATGACCTGCTGAACTTCTTCTTAAGTATCATTAAATGCAAAGGGATGTGTCTGATCATCGATAGCTGCTATAGTGGTGGGTTTAATGACAATCCGATAGGCCGTCTCGGGCAGCAGGCCGTGGAGGCAGAGTCGATTGCCTATGGATTTGCTGCAGAGCTTGCCGCACCCGGAAGAGTCGTGCTAATGTCCTGCATGGAAAATGAGCCTTCTTATGGGTCTGATTTTACGAATCTTATCAGCGCGGGGCTTGACGGATGGGCAGATGGCTCCTTGCTTGGAGCCAGCGGGAATGGCGATGGCATCGTGTCTGCACAGGAGGCATTCCGGTTGGCTGATTTCTGGTTGGAGCTGCTCAGTGAGCAAAGCCCGATGATTTCTGATACGTACGGCTTAGAGTTCCCACTTACCTATACGTAGGGTTCATAAGGACCGCAAGCCCGCTCCGTACTGAAACATTTAAAAAGGAGTAGAAATTCTGGTTACGCTGCACGAAGTGATAGTGTTTTTGCTATTGGGCTCGTGGTCTAGTTGGTTATGACGTCTCCCTGACACAGCCAAGATTTCTTGGAGAAAAAGACCTTTCTGAATATATGAGTATCATTGAATTAAGTGGGATATCGAAAGGTCATATGAAGGAGGTAAATAGTTACCTAAAGAACTACTTGTTGTATCTTGATTATAGGATTGATAAAACCAAGAGCATCTTGTATTTCAAACTGATTAAGGAGAAATATGCTGTTGCATCTTATAAGAAACAGATGTATCAGATTATCAAGTTCCTTACCTACCTTGGTATTGATTGGGCGAAGGATATCGAATTACCCTCTGACCCAGTTTATTATCCTAAGAGAGTTAGTCAAGATATAATAAATCAGACCATATCGTATTTTGAGGGGCACCAGTATATTAAACAGATAAAGGCACTCATTCTTCTTGGGGCATCGTCTGGGATGAGAGCAGAGGAGATGTATCAGTTGAACCCTGAAGATGTTGATGTCGATAATAGAATAATTCACATCAATCATAATCCATCGAATGGCCAGACGACAAAAACATTCCAAAGCAGGGTATCATTTTTTACCAAAGAAGCTGAGGAGGCTTACATTGAATACCTTGCGTACTTCCATAATGGCTGTGGATTGGAAAGACTCTTTTCCCAGACTCATATGATTCATCTGTTCAGAAATGCACCAATCCGAGCAAAGGATTTGAGGAAGTTTTTCTCTCAAGAATGGGACCGCAGAGGTGGACCTACGTCGATTAAGAAGATTTTAATGGGTCATAGTCTCAAGGGGGATGTTGACCTTATGCATTATAATTGTCAGTCTGAGGAGGACCTTAAGAAGATATACGATAAGGTCATGGGTCAAAGTAAGGTAGTATAGGGTTACATTTAAGGGATTAGCAGTAGATAGAGAGAATAGCAGTAAACACATCAATCTATAGGAACCTTACCTGGTCCCAGGTAGGTAATAAAAGGATATACAGTGTAGGATAATACCATAGACAACCATCATACACTAAACACATCAATCATATGGTATCTTACCCACAACAGAAATATGCCTTAATTTGCTCTCTCTTCTCTATTGATATATCCTACTTAGCTATCCTTACCGGATAGCGAGTTTCCATTTTCACAATTAATGTTAAAGTAAAGACAATAATGAATAATGCCAAACAAAAATTAATTGCAATCAAAGCAATCTTGCCTTCCAGGTTCAGACCACTATTGATAATATTCATAATCTGAGTTGCAAGGAAAAATACAACAGCACCAGATAAACCTGCAGAAAATCTCTTAGCATAATCAAGATATACTCTACGATGTTCTAAGGATGTTCGTTTCAACGAATATACGTAATAAACAATAACAATACTTACTACTACTAACAAAATAGCTAGGGCAATCCATCTAATAGTTTGTTCGTCCATAAAAAGGGTATATACAGATTAGTTAAAACTTTAATCGTATTTGAAATCCTGTTATCATTACATCTGAACAATAGTAACCTAGATTTGATTAAGTTTCTCCTTATTAATAACCTATTTATAGGAGAATCGTGATATAAAATCATATCACGGGGTAGGAAAGTAAATGGATAAGAAACCTCTGATAGTGGTAAGTCTCTGTGCAGTGGTTCTTCTTGTGCTGGGTTCATTAAGTAATGTGGTGGGGTATCAGACATTTCAATCATCGGTATCACGAGACAATTGGTTGTATGTCGGTGGGAGCGGACCTGGGAATTACACAAGGATTCAGGATGCTATTAATGATGTGTCTGATGGTGATACGGTGTTTGTGTTTTCTGGTAACTATTACGAACATATAATTGTCAGTAATAGTATAAACCTCATTGGAGAAAATCAAGAATCAACCGTCATCGATGGAAACCATACTGGCAATGTGATGAAAATCTTTGCCAATCGAGTGACACTCACGGGTTTTACGATTCAGAACAGCGGTGATTTTATGTATAACGATGTAGGTTTAGATATCTACTCAAATAATAACACTATTATTGATTGTGTTGTGAGAAATAATGTTCATGGTCTTGGGCTTAGCTATGCCCACGGAAATCTAATTTCAGAGAATTATGTGCATCATAATAGAGACGGTATATTAATTGGTGGTTTTTCATCGTGGAACCAAATTACTAACAATACTATCATAAATAATGATTGTGATGGTATATACATAGGAGGCAATGATATAATATCTTACAATCATCATGAAACAATCGCGGATAATGTCGTCACGAGAAATTCTTTTGGTATTGACACAGCGGGATTAACCGATTCACTCATCACCAGAAACACGGTTAGCGATAACAACTATAATGGGATGGATTTAGATGATACCGTCAATTGTGTCATCTCCTGGAACCTCATCAGAGACCACGGAAAATGGGGAATATTATCTGAATTTTCATCGAATAACACGTTTCAACATAACACCCTAATAAATGCAGGTTACGGACTTGCGTATTATACAAACCATGGAACCCCAGATACCTGGTATCAGAACTACTGGGGTCGTTCACGGATTCTCCCGAAATTAATTTTCGGAAACAGAATGTTCAATGAAGATGATGATGACCATGCGTTTTGTCTCCCGTGGGTGATAATAGACTGGCATCCCGTACAAGAACCTTATAACATCGGAGGAATATGAAAACGAAATGCTTGGCGGTTGGAATCATTCTCTTGTTCATCGGGATAGCGTATGCACCAGCTATTAACTTCAACACTGTGAAAGCATCCCAAGAGGATGACCTCATCGAAGTCACTTCGCAAGCCTGTGGCATCACAGGATACAAGGATACCACGGTGAAACTCACCAGAGAACAATACGAGAAACTGGAACAGTATCTGGTTGAGTTCAGGGAACGATTGAATCAGACATCAACAAGGGAAGAAGCAGTCCCACTCTTCAAGGAAGCAGTGGTGGAGTTGCATAAGTATGGATTGTTGCCACGTGGGATGAGTGTTGAGAGGGCACAGCGTTTTATTTTTGGTAAACAGATAGAACCGAGGTGTTTACCTTTCAATAAATCATACTCTAGTGTAGTTAATAAAAATATATCTAATTATAATCTCTTATGTTTAATCGCTGGAGCAACAAATAACACCTTATCGCAACGTAATATTGCTCCCCTATTAGTTTTCCTAGGTTATGGTATTTTTGAATTAGGTCTATTCATTGCTCGACAAATTAATGATTATGATTTGGGCATGGCGATTGGATTACTTTTTGTTTTTCTGAGTCTCCCTTTTTTATATTTATGGGAGTTCATTACGCTTATTAACAATATCAATCCTTTGGGAGTATTGGATTTAATTACTATAGGTTCTGTTAATTATTGGCATAAAACTACATATGGTTCTGGATGGTTTCAAACATTTGGATTGCTTGGTATAAATAACTTTTCTGGAGCTTTAATAGGGAAACTCCCTGGACAAATTCCACTTGGAACTGATACAGAATGGGGCAGACCCGCTATGTACGGATTTACTGGATTCAAACTATTCATCATTAAAGAGGGCATACAGAAATTTTATTTAGGTTCAGCATTAGCATTCGGGGTAGATGAATATTAATAATGAAAGAAAGAAACTCTGAAATTGTCAAAATGCTGTAAAACCATTTAAAAATATATTCCTTAGTACCTGCTTCATTATATTATATAGTGACGAGTCAAATACGGCATCATCTGAAGATTGTCTGAAATGATGTCTGCAGCCTGTATAAAAAAACACTATAACATCTTCTAATATTTATAGAAGATATAGCAGGTAAATTGAAACTTATAGCGGGTGAAAATGTTTTTGATGGTTTTGTAGGGTATTTTTTCTTCTCCTGGAGGATTTTTAGTTTTTGTTGTGGCTTTTGAAATTCTTAAAGTTATGATTTATTCAAGCTCAACTAAGCTAAATAAGAAGGGGATAGACGGCAAGGCTCTTTTATGCTTGATATATCTGTTATCTGTAACGAAACTGTATCAGGAATCATTATTAATCATTCATTAGAAGGGATATGGGGAATAATAGCAAAATCAATCACGATAAATATGAATAATTGAGAGGTTTGAATAACCCTCTCCGTACAAACCTCTAAATGCTCCTTCACCATACCTGATATAACAGGAGTGATGATGGTGA
>JAFGFQ010000056.1 GCA_016930995.1 Thermoplasmatota archaeon
CTCTTCTTTACGTTTATTGCTGCTTTCTGTTGTTGTCTTCTCACAGTGTATTTCTTTCCCACCGTGCTTCCGATCTTATTTCTTCTACTGGCTCTGCTGTTCGGCGGGATCTACGATGTCTATGGCAAGCAGATCCCTGGCTCCGATTTCATCCTTGGCCTGAGTTTCTTTTTCATTTGTTTGATGGGAGCAAGTACGGTTTCTGAGCGCTTCACCACCGTGACATACCTCGTCTGCTGTCTCTATTTCATCCACATCGTGTTTAACAATGCCGTGGAAGGTGGGCTTAAAGACATCGACCATGATACTGTTGCGGGTGCAAAGACACTGGCGAGCCGCCTGGGGGTACACATCCAGGACCAAAGGCTGCGGATCACACCATCATTCGCGGTGTTTTCTGTGGTCATCAAGGGTATTTTTTTCTCATTGATCATAGTCCTCTTGGTTCAACCTGAGACACGGCCATCTCTCTCTATAGAGAATATAGTTCAGATCATCCTCATCGTCCTTTTTGTTGGTGCAATCAGTCTGACTATGTTCAGATTCCTTTCAGCCTCGATTTTTAGTAGGGTACGATTACGACGGTTATTTAGTGTCCATGAAATTTCCTCTTATTTTCTGCTTGTGCTCTCTCTTTTTCCACTCATCGGCCTACATCTGACACTGTTACTCCTACTCAGCCCGTTTTTCTGGTTCCTCGTCTTTAATGTCGTTCTTTACGGGAATCTTCTGCAGCCACAAGTCTAACGTAACTAGAAGTATTCACAGATGAAAAACTAGCCTGTATCATCGATGTCATCATATCACGATTTTTCCAGCTATTATGGTTTATTACCGCACCCCCGGGTCTTCTTTGTCATGCGTGGTATCACACTCCGGGTTATTGCTATCATCATAGTTTTAGAGAAAGTTGCAGCGTAAAACTTAAAAGAATTTATGAAATATAACGAATAATCTTGTGAAGTTTTCCTATGAAGATAAACCTGAAAAACAAATACCACATCATTCTCATCCTTGCAGTGAGTGTGGTCTGCTTTATGTCTGCCATGGTCTTTCTCAGTCCTCAAACCAATAAACCCGCAGGCCTGGACGCCGATAAGGATACCATTGTAGATTCAAAGGATAATTGTCCTACGGTTCCAAATTCTGATCAATCAGACATCGACGGGGATGGCATCGGTGATGTCTGTGACACCTGCACTGATACTGACGGAGATGGGTATGGGGATCCAGGGTACTCGCAGAGCACATGTCCGGAGGACAACTGTCCAGACACTCCTAATGCTGACCAGACTGATACTGATAACGATTTGATTGGTGATGCCTGTGACTCATGTCCAAACGATCCGTTGAATGATGAGGATGTTGATGGGATTTGTGGTGGGGTCGATAATTGCCCTAATGTGTATAACCCGACTCAGGATGATACCGATGGTGACGGTATCGGTGATGTATGCGAACAGTCACCTGAGGTGGATTTTTCATATGTCCCGAGAGAGCCCCTCGATGGTGAAACCATCCGGTTTTCCGATACCACGCGAATAGGGGGCGGTGCGTTGCAACACTGGCGATGGAGTTTTGGTGATAACAGTTCATCAACGGAGCAGCATCCTTTCCACCAGTACACCCGTGCAGGGGAATTCCACGTGCATCTCAATGTCACGGATGGTAACGGGAAGGCGGGTATGATTACAAAAACCATCATTGTCCTCCACAACGATCCCCCCGATGAGCCAATGATCATTGGACCACGGTTGGGAATAGCTGATGTAAACTACAGCTATCAGATAAAAGCGACAGACCCTGATGGGAACAAGATCTATTATGAGATAGACTGGGGGGATTTTACTGGAGAAGAAATCCTTGGGCCATTTAACTCTGGGTCTGAAGTGCAGGTCAATCATAGGTGGAAAAATGCAGGACGTTATGCCATCCAGGTATATACACGCGATTCTCATCACAGTCGCAGTAACAGAACAACGAGGGTTGTACGCATACAGGATCTGTATTTTTTTCATCCTTTTTTTATGACATTTTTTGAACATAATCACAGGATTATCTTTTTCAAGATTCTGTTTATGTGATTGTGTTTTCTCGTTTTTTATCGTCTTGTGTTTGTTGAAATTCGTGAATAATGACTCTGTGCTCTGTTTCTCGCAGCAATAAGAAAAACTTATATATTCGTTAATTAATATTATAAATACAAAATATAATTATACTACGAAGTGATAGCATGCCAAAGATCTCGATCACCATCTCTGATTACACCTACTGGAAACTACTCGGTTCAGGAGAAAGCGTTTCCCACATTATCCAAAAAGCATTGAAAAACTATTGGAAAGAAAACCAAACCCAGAAAAAATAAACCATCACTAAGTTCACACATTTTTTTTTAAAGAAAAATAAATTGGAACCAATCGAAAGTATTTTATGATGTAATTCTTTTTTCCTTATAATACATAACGTATCAATAACAGAACAATTTAAAAAGTGGTAAGGAGAGAATTGTAAAATGCAGCAGAAAAGAAACCAGAAAAGGAAAAATAAACTGATAAAGACAATCTCGAACATCCCCTTAGCCACCCACGTCATAACCATGCAAGCGACCTTCCCTAAAATAAAAATAAACTTGCATCCCAATGAAAACAAAACACAGAAACATAATGAAAAATTCAAAGAAAAACAACAGATACAATACAAGGAAATCGTCAAACAAATCGACACCAACCAGACCACTTTTAAAAAAACACGGCCATCGAACACATCCCTTATCGAGGAAAAAAAAGGATATGGATGGATGGGACTTGGATCACGACAGATCCTCTATGACAACGACAAGAAAGAATACCTATATCATGTCATCGAACCATCTCTTATCGAAAAACAAGAGCAAACAAAAGACAAACTCATAATATTGTTTAAAAAATACGCTGATGTTGACGTCTACGAAGGTGATACTGCACAAAAATGGGGTATCCTTGAAAAAGCATTAGAAAAAATCCTTCATGATAAACAAATCAAACTTGATTCAATAGAAAAAAACATTATTTTTTATTATATCATGCGTGAGTTCGTGGGGTACGGACGTATTGACATCCTCATGCATGACCCAGAAATCGAGGATATCTCCTGCGACGGCCACGGGATTCCAATTTTCGTTGTCCATAAACAGTACGAATCCATTAAGACAAACATCGTGTATAAAGACGCTGATGAACTTGACAGCTTCGTCGTCAAGCTCTCCCAGATGTGTGGGAAACAAATCTCCGTTTTCGAACCGGTCGTCGACGGGAAACTCGCGGACGGATCACGTCTCCAAACTACCCTCGGTCGCACAATCACCATGCTGTCGACATTCACCATAAGAAGATTCAGAGAAGACCCACTTACCCCCATCGACCTGCTGAACAACAACACCATTTCCCTAGATCTCGCCGCCTATTTCTGGCTCACCATAGAGAAAGGATGCAACATTCTTTTCTGCGGGGGAACAGCCAGTGGAAAAACCACCATGCTGAACGCCTTGTCCCTGTTCGTGCCCCCTGCCTATAAAATCGTCTCCATTGAAGATACCAGAGAAATCAACCTTCCTCATGAGAACTGGATTGCGGGGACCACTCGGTCAGGATTCACCTCAACAGATATACTCAAGACCACCAGAGACATCGACATGTTTGACCTCATCAGGGTCGCGTTACGACAACGACCACGGGTCATCATCGTCGGAGAAGTCAGAGGAAAAGAAGCCTACTCCTTATTCCAAGCCATGACGACCGGACATCTTTCCTATTCCACTGTACACGCAAGTGATATGCACTCGCTCATCCAACGACTCGAGAACCCTCCCATCTCTCTCCCTCGCGCTCTCTTAACCTCCCTTGACACGATTGTCTTTCTTAATTCAGTTATCGTGAAAGGAAACCCAGTCCGCCGCATCACCAACGTCACAGAGATCATCGAACTTGACGCAGGGACAAATCGGCTGGTCACCATGTCGCCCTTCGAATGGGTTGGGGGTTCTGAGGACCGATTCCAAAACAACGGTTCCAGCAGACTCCTTTACAAAATTAGGTTGGAGAACGGATGGACCGACGCAGAACTGCATCAGGAACTGCAAAACCGCATGGACGTGCTTGAATGGATGAAAAAGCAGAACCTCCGGTCATACACCGATGTCGGAAAAATCGTCGGGACCTATATGAAAGACCCAGATACTATTTTGAAAAACATCAAAAGGGAACCCTGATGAGACTGAAAAAATATTCAGATGTTTCACAAAAACTCTTCAAAAAAACATACGAGAAAATAACTGAAGAAATCCAGATGGAACGAAACCTCCAGCTGGAAAAAGCAGGAATCCATCTTGATTATAAGGAATACTACACAATCACCCTCTTAAGTCTAATCATCGGCTGTGTATTTTCTTTAGTAGTTCCACTCCTCCTCTACTTGCTTCTTCCCTCGATGATAACCTTGCTTCTCATCCTTTTAATCCCTGGTCTGGTGGAAGGGAGTATCGGGCTTTTCTTCCTTTATTACCCAGGATATCGAATCAAAAGAAGAGCGTACCATATCGATCTGTTTTTACCCTACGCTATCAACTTCATTAACTCCATGGCAGTCGCAGGAATCTCCCCCTCAGAGATTTTCACCACCCTTGCCCAGATTGACTTGTATGGAGAGTTGCAGACGGAAATCAAAAAAATCGCCAAAGAAATCAACATCATGAACGTTGATAGTATCACAGCCCTGAAACATGCTATCGAGATTTCACCCTCTCGGAAATTCCAAGAGTTCCTGCAGGGTATCATCGGGACCATCCAGTCAGGTAGCGAGCTGCACCTCTACCTACAGAACTCTGTGACAAAACTCATGGAGGACGATTTCATCGATAGGAAAAAAGACCTTGACCTCCTTGGAGTCATCGCAGAGATTTTTGTAACAACTGCTATCGCTTTCCCTATCTTCTTAGTCATCATCCTAACGGTGTTTGGGTTCTTTGGTGGCTCATCGACAAATTCGATTATCATCTTGAACATCTTCTCTCTTTTTATGATGCCTCTTATCTACGCGGGGTTTTATTTCCTCATCAGATCAACTAGTCTTGAGGACCTCAATAGGATTTATTCAAAAAAGGATATGACGTTCCGAGAGTACCTCAAAGAAAACGAAACACCTCTTATGATTCTGCTACTCTGCTTCCTCATCGTCATCATCACCTATGTCGGGTTAACCATTCTGGATCATCTGGCATACATCAGTTTTACGTTTTATCCACAGATGGACTTCCTCTTCTTAGCCATTTTATTGCTCATCGGACCCGTTGGTGTCTATAATTATTTTGAGGCACAAAAAAAGAAACAGATCCAATATCGATTGCCGAATTTTCTCACCGAAGTAAGCGATGCACTCTCCACGGGTGCAACAATCTTTGATTCTATCAAAGTCGCCTCAAAATCACACTACGGACGTCTTTCCGCAGAAATCAAGAAGATGAAATCACAACTCTCTTGGGATATCGCGGTAAAAGAAATCCTCATCGATTTCGCTGACCGGATGAAATCAGCGATCATCCATCGAATCGTTATCAGCCTGAACAAAGGATTGGTCATGGGTGGGAACACACCGAAAATCTTCCGGGCAGCAGCCATTGAAGTCGGCCAAGTCAACCGACTGGAAAACCAACGGAAGGCGACCATGTCGATTTATACAGTTGTCATCCTGGTCTGTTTCTTTGTGTTCCTGGCAATCATTATCATTATGAATCTGACCATCTTCAAATCCTTCTTCGATCTGCAAGGAAAACAAGTCGGACGTATGGCCGGGGTCGTATTCTCCTCAGTCGACCGCATGGAGCTGAAATATTCATTATACTCATTTGTGTTTGTTCAAAGCATCGGGGCCGGCATTCTAAGCGGTTTTATGATGGATGGAAAGATATCCTCTGGAATCCGCTATAGCTGCATCCTTGGAATCATCTCCTTTATCATCTTTAAATTAACATTCTAACCAACACGAAGGAAAACCCATGAAACGGAAATCCAATCACGCAGTATCAGAGGTCCTTGCGACCGTCTTGCTCTTAGGTATCACCATCGCCTTATTTGGGTTCTTGAATTTTATTGTATTTTCCTTTTCCTTTGAACCTGCCGCTCCCTCAGTTAATCTAATAGGATCAATTACTGAATACCAATCAACGAGCACTATCACCATCGAACATAACGGTGGGGAATCTTTAGATGGAGCCACAGAGATCATCATGACAATCGGATCCGTGGCATATAAAGAAACATTACAAGACATTCTTGATGGAACTGCACAGTGGACGTTTCTTGCCTTAAACGATGACAAAAACCCTGGCACATGGGATTTCGGGGAAACTGTCGAATTCAGTCCAGAAGCCGACTTAGCAGACACTTACATTCAAACCTCAGTGCGAGACCCATCATCTAACACACTGATCTTATCCGTCATACTCCAACAGTAAATCCTCAAAATACGAAATAAAGAAAGCAAGAGAGGAGATCAATAAAATGAAAAAACGGAAAATAACAACAGCAGATTCTGCAGTCGTTGGTGTCGTCACTGCTGTACTACTCATCGGTCTGATTGTTGCGGTCGTCTCACTGGTTCAAACAATGTACGTCCCAAAGATTATGGAACAGCGAGAAGCTGAACACATGGATAAAGTCTCAGAGCAGTTCACCTATCTTACCTCAGTCATCGATGGTCAGGCTGCGGACCAATCAAAGAACCTTCCCGTAGCAACCTCGATTACTCTAGGCAGCAAAGAACTCCCATACATGCTTTCAATAAAAGCCTTCGGTACATTAGAAATCCTGGACAGTTCACGTCAGATAGAAATCACGGTAGCAAATGGGTCTGAATATTCCTACCCGATCGGCGTGATTACCTATTCCTCGATAAACGGCTATTTCCTTGATCAATCCTATACGTACGAGGCTGGGGCGATGATCGTGAGTCAATCACAGGGGAACCTTATGATGGTCCGACCGAATGTCTTCATAAAGTACGATCAGACACACAACATTCTGAATCTTTCCTTCAACATCGTCAATATTTCCAGCGTCGGTCAAAAGACGATTGCCTCGGGGTTTGGCACATACCCGATACAAACCGAGTTTTATCAGGTAGCATATAATGACACGTTCACAGACGTCAGAAACTTCACGATTAGGACTCCTCTTTCGAACGCATGGTTTATGTATATGGATTCAATGCTGAAAACCCGTCTTGATGAAAATGACTACGACCTGACAGACACCGGCTATGGGTTAATTTTTGATAATTTTCCTTCTCTGACGGTGAATGTCTTCTTAACCATGGTTGATATTCATGCCCAGGTTGGGCCGGGTTGGGTCGAACAATAAGGGTAAAATTTGGGGGAAGTATCGACTATTTTTGAACAATAAATTATAAATAGTCTTAAAATCACCTTCTTTTATAATAATTTACAATAAATATTTCATCGAAGGGGATGAACCTATGAATCATTTCAGAAACACATTTGCGGTCTCACAGCTTATTAGTGAAATCCTTCTGCTTGCTATTGCAGTCATCTTTGTATCCGTACTCTATACGCAGGTACTGGGTGCACCAGGGCCACAAGATACCACCTATGTTACCATTATCGGAAGGATGGACGACGGACAGCCTGTGTTTGATTTACAACGTGGAGAATCACTTGAACCGGAAACAAAAATCTATCTGACCATCGCTGGAGGATACAATAAGAGCATTTACACCCTTGATGAATTTTTTGGATATAATTTCATGGGAAATCACACCTGGGACATCGGGGAACAAATAAGAATCCCCCTGGAAAATGTCACGGGATATGGAGCACCGCAAGTAGAAGGAACGATTGTTGATACAAACACAAATACGATTGTTTTCTGGGGAGTTCTCCAGGAAGGCCTCATCACCGGTCACAAAGGCGGGATATGGCATTTTGATGAGGATTTTTGGCACATTAATGTTACTGGCGAAGTCAAGGACTCTTCTGGGAACATGAACCATGGTATCGCCAGAAACAATGCACAAATCATCAATGGAACCACCCAGCCAATAAACATGGTTCATCATAATTCTGGGTATTTTAATGTCTTACGTGACGCGTATGTTCGTGTTCCTTCCTCCTGGTCCCTGAACATCAGCAATGCAATCACTGTTGAAGCATGGATGAAACCACAAGAGCTCCCACCAGTATTAGACATCGTTGACCTTGAAGAAAAATTTGGGTATACTCCGTATCTCATTCATGTTAGTGGCGAATGCTACGCCATTGTCAGTGAAGACCAGGCAAAAAAAGGCACACTTCAGACAGTTCTCATCGACCCTGAAGGAGGAATCACCAATATCAGTCTTATGTATTTCGGAAGCGCCCAAGGAAGCATCTTACTGCGACCAACAATTACTCAGATGACAGAAACAATGTATCTTGTTGCTTTTAACTCAAAAATCGGTGGAAAACTCTATCTTCATCTGAAGACCTTTAACATCACCTCTGAGGGCGCGATTCAGTATACCGGATATGAGATGATATTCCAAGATTATCCAACTTCTGGCAACGAACCAAACCGACCCAGTCTCCGAAGAATTACGAATAATCTCTGTGCCATCGCCTACTGGACACCTAACGCTGGCGGTATCCTCAAAACAGTTCACATCACGCCAACAGGGATGTTTGATATATCCGGTGTGAACATGCTGTGTTATGATGCAACCGCCGGGTATGAGCCATTCCTCTTCAATGTTTCCAGGGACGTCACCGGTCTTGCCTATCGAGGTTCGTCAACGCATGGGATTCTGAAAACATTCAATATCACCTCCACAGGACATATAAGTTATACAGGAAAGATGACCGAGTTTGACTCCATCTCCGGCTATGAACCCTCAGTGACACAGGTATACGGGAAGATGTATACAATTGCATACCGAAATATAAACGATGAAGGTTGCATAAAAACATACAGTCTCTCACCGAACGGTTCGATTGCCTGGACTGGAAAGATAGCGATCTTCGAAGATGAGATTGCTTGTTTTGCCCCTTGCATAACTCCTGCTGTCGATGATTTTTATGTCATCGCGTATTGCACGGGGAATAGCGGGAGCACCACTGGTTATATCACATCCGTTAAAATTTTAATTGACGGTTCTGTAATACTCCAGATGGATACACGAAGAGAATTCAAAATAGACGGCAGGGACCGATGTTACAATCCGATTATCCGACATATCACTGAGCATTTATTCGCGATAAGTTTCACTGGGCCAACTGATCACCCCGGGGAACTTATTACGATTAATGTCGGAATGGACACCTATCTTCCGCATCGGGGAATTACCAAGCTAGGCTCCTATGGGATCTATGCAAATACTACTACGGTCGTCGGCAGTATTAACAACATCATGGTCTCTCATGCGATCTCCTCTGGGTGGCATCATATCGCTTTGACCTATGATGGGTCCTTCATACGATTATATATCAATGCTTCGTTAGCTGGAGAAATATTCTATCCGAATCATCAGATCGCTCAGACCCCAGCAGATTTATTCTTCGGACGGAACTATCATGGATATATCGATGAAATCGCGATTTATGACCAAGCCCTCAGTCAAACGCAGCTGCAAAATCATTTCACAAATCCTGGAACGTACGAACAATATCGCTAAGTAATAAACACGAGACTCTCTTGTATTTTAGAACATAGCAGAGTGTTGGTCTGTCTATTCGATTTCAGAGTAGACTTCCTTGTTCGGGCTGACAACAATTCCCTTTTCAGTGATGTTCATGGCGACAATTCTCTTCTGATGCTTTGCTCCACGCATCTTCAGGACTTCAATAGCATTCTCCCGGGTGTTCTGTCTGCGGATATTGTAGATGACGACCACACCATCCGCTAAAAACTCTTCGACACCGGTTGGTGAAAACACCTCTGGAATCTGCTGGGTTTCTGTGATGAGAAACGTTGTTGCACCAATCTTTTCGAAAAACCGAAACAATCGTTCGACATAAAACCGGTAGGATTGTTCTTTTCCCTGAAATGTTGAGGAAATTGCAGTCAAGGAATCCAGCACAATGAAATCTGGTTTGAACCCTACGGTGTCGGTAATGGATAATGGTTCTAGTTCCATCAGCAGCGGGTCGACTTCCTTTGTCATCATCGCCTGAATGTCACTGCCGCTTTTCTTGTCATAATAATAAATTTCAGCTGTTAAAAACCGTTTGATTTTGAAATTCCCTGAACTCATCAGCGCCTCAGGATTCCATCCGAAGTCTCTCATATGTTGGAGTAAACGATCTTCGGATTCCTCAAATCCCATAAAGTAACATTTTTTCCCTTGGGACGCATGATGTGCAAGGATTTGTAAGCAGAAATTTGTTTTCCCAGAACCAGTTCCACCAGCAATGAGCACAGAGGAACCTTTTGGGATTCCCTGTTCAAAAAGATCATCAAATCCAGGGATGCCGGTTTTGATATATTTTGTAGACTCTTCTGCGAATTTCATTATTTCCACCACCTCAGTGTATTTTTAGAATTCCTAATCTGTATAGATTTTCTCCTCTTAATATTCTTTGCATCGTTCTGAGTACATAAAAAAGCTATAGTTCGTCTTGGGGGAGTTTATGATTATTTATTTCCAGCCTATAAGAGAATAATTTCACCGCCACAGTTTGGGCAATTATTCCCCTCAAGTATCCCCATTTCTTTTAAACTACCGGTTTTTGGTAATACTCTTCCGCAATCTGTACATTTTACGTAAGTAAAAGACATAAAAAACACTTTCCCCATTTATTTATATAAAAAAGTCATATATAATACTTTTGGAAGGTTGTTAGTAATTGAAAAAGATGATATCTTCTGATTATATAAAAAATCGAATTACACATCTATTTTTTTCTGCGATGATATAATACTATTAAAAGGTATAAAATCCCAGTTAAAAGAATATAGGATACTAAAAAAAGTAGAATCCAAATCTGAAAATAAAATGGATTACCTTCAGCGATTGTATACGCAGTTTTTCCAGAAACATTTGAATTGTTCATATTTGAAAGATAAAATTGAAATACATTCGATATCCCATTCAGATATTGGAATAAAAAAATGGCGAGAACGGTTCCATTGATGATTGTCGAGAGTATTAATGCTATGGAAAGTGTTTTCCAATGTATCTCTTTCATTTTGTGAGATGTATTGTAAGATTTTTTTACCTTATAAATCAATCGTTAATTAAGTATCTGGTATTGAAAAGATAAAAAGTTGCATGAGTACGTAGGCAGCGTTACTGGCGGACGAATGCTTGGCCTAAGAATGTATCACAGTGTGGGCACGAGAAGAAGTGAAAATTACCATGGTATGTCCGCACGTTTTTTATCTTAATTTTACTGGCAACAAATTTTTCTTTACAATATGGGCATTTCATTTCCTAGCACCTCAAGAGTTAGTATTTCCTTGTTTTACTTAAATGATTTGTTTCAAGTGGGTTATCTAGAATGAGAGAAAGCAAAATCACATGATTACTGATCTTCGATTCTTTTTGAACCACAATAGGGGCACGTAAAGAGTTTCCTCCCATTCGCATTTCGTCGTATTTGTTTTAATCTGTTTAGAAAATTTTTTCCACAGCCAAAGCAGTGCCATACCATTTTCGTGCATCCTTCTTACTATATGTTTTTGTTTTAGAAGATATAAATACTTTTTCGTTTACGAGGGTTTCAGGAGAAACTGTTTACAAAAGGAGACCGTGGTTTGATTCCAAAAAACAAGGCAATCGTATTCTTCGAAAACCTTCCAAAAATTCGAAAATCCTCCAATAATATATTAATACGGTGGCCTCCTAAATATGGCAGTAAGAACAAAAAAAGGAGATATCAAAATATGAAATGGAAAATATGGATTATCGCAATCGCAGCCCTCCTGCTTTTCTCAGGTGTGGTTTCAGCTGCGCAACAACAGGCCGGAAATTGTCAATGTCAACAAGAGAAAAACCAGGGTCAACCATTGCCTGGCGGGAATGGACTTATGCAACAGTTTCGGAACAGAATCCGGGATATGCTCGGGATGTGTCAAGGGGGAGCCAACCTCACAGAACTTACTGGTGTTATGACCTATGATGGGGCGAACTTTTACATTGAACTTGTTGAGCTGCATTTCGGACCAACCTGGTATATCACCTCAGCAGTATCCGCAGTCGA